>CAIUGU010000175.1 GCA_903898785.1 uncultured Pseudomonadota bacterium
CGCTCGACGCTGTACGGCAGCGATGCGATTGGCGGAGTCATCAACGTGATCACGCGGCGCGACCAGACTCCGGGCGGCCACTTCAGCGCGCAGGCCGGCATGGGGCCGTATGCCACGAGGCAGGGTAACGCGCAGGCATCGTTCGCGGGCGAGCAGAGTTCGGCGGGCGTGGCCGTCTCGTGGTTGAACAGCGACGGCTTTCCGACGCGCGTCGGCAGCACGACGAATCGCGGTTTCGACAACCTGTCGGTCAGCGCGAACGCGAGGACGCAGATCGGCGAGGTCGACGCGGCTCTGCGGTATTGGCAGGCCTCGGGCTCGTCGGAATATTCGGACTTCTTCCTGACGCCGGTGGACCAGGGCTTTCGCGACAGCGTCGCCGCGCTGGAACTCGGCCTTGCGCCCACCGGCCGCTGGCACACCAAGGCCATCATCAGCCGCATCGAAGATCGCAGCGAGCAGAACCAGTCACCGGACCGGCTGCGCACGGAGCGCTTTGCCCTCGACTGGCAGAACGACATCGAGGTGACCGACCGCAATCGCATCACCGCGGGCGTCGTCTACTCGACGGAGAATGCGGAAGCGTTGTCGTTCGGCACGGGCTTCGATGTGGACACCGATATCACGACGGCCTACCTGCAGAACAGGTTCACGTCCGGGCGGCATGAGCTGTTGCTGGCGGCGGGCTACACCGATCACACGACGTTCGGCAACCACACCACGTGGAATGCGGAGTATGGACTGGGACTCGGCGACAACACGCGAGTCATCGCCTCTGCAGGCACTGCGTTCCGTGCACCGGACGCCACGGATCGCTTCGGCTTCGGCGGCAATCCGTCGCTCCGGCCCGAGGAGTCGACGCAGGTCGAGCTGAGCCTGCAACAGCGGCTGTCCGAGCGGCAGACGCTGCGGCTCAACGCATTCCAGAACGATGTCGACCAGCTGATCGAATACGTCATCACGGACTTCACCACGTTCGACGGCGAACTGCGCAACACCGACCAGGCCAGGATCCGCGGCCTCGAACTCACGTGGGCGCTGCAGGGCACCGACTGGCAACTGCGTGCGGAAGCCAGCCACCAGCAACCGAAGAACCGAACGACCGGCGAGACGCTGCTGCGTCGTGCACAGAACAGCATTGCGCTCGGCTACGTGCAGAGCTTCGGGCCGGTCGAGCTCGGCGTCGACGTGCTCGGCGTGGACGAGCGTATTGATTTTGGCCAAGCGAAACTGGATGCGTATGCGCTGGCCAATGTCACGGCTCGATATGCAGTCAACCCGGACTGGTCCGTGCTGGCCCGCGTCGAGAACGTCTTCAACAAGCAGTATGAGCTGGCCAGCGGCTACAACACCCCCGATCGCGGACTCTTCGTCGCGGTCCGGTTCGCACCGAAATAGGAACGACCATGGGCAACCGCCTCTCGAAGATCTACACCCGCACCGGCGACGCCGGCACCACCGGCCTCGGCGACGGCACGCGCATCGACAAGGAGCACATCCGCATCGAGGCGTATGGCACGGTCGACGAAGCCAACAGCGCCATCGGCGTGGTGCTGGCGGTGCCGGGAATTCCTGCGTCCATCAGCACACCCCTCACGACCGTACAGCACGAGCTGTTCGACTTAGGCGGCGAGCTGTGCATCCCCGGCCATCGCATCATCACGGAGGACTACATCACGCGGCTCGAGGACACGCTCGATGTCCTCAACGAACCGCTGCCGCCGCTCAAGGATTTCATCCTGCCCGGCGGTGGACCCGGGGCGGCCGCGTGCCACCTCGCCCGCACGATCGTGCGTCGCGCCGAACGCCGCGTGTGGGAGCTGAGCCGCGTCGAGGCCGTCGCCTACGAAGTGCCCCGCTATCTCAATCGCCTCTCCGACCTGCTCTTCGTCATGGCCCGCGTGCTCGCGCGGGCGGAGAGCGGACAGGAGGTGGTGTGGAAGAGGGACAAGGAAAGGTAGCGGAACAGAAGGAGACGAAGAGCAACCGGCCAACTCTGTTGGCAAGGGGGCCTACCGGCAAGCGGGTCTCACGACAGGGAGGACTGCCGTCAGGTCAGATATAAGAATCACGAATCTGGCCCGGCGCATGTGACTCTGGCCTGACGGCAGTCCATCCTGCCGACAAAGTCGGCCCACCTTGCCGACAGGCTACCCCTGCGGACGAAGTCCGCCGGTCGCTACGCGCTGGCGCTTACGCCATCACCCCCAGCAGCGTCATCACCGACATCACGACCAGCCAGACGACCAGCGTGCGCATGACGAGGCGGAGGGTGGCGCGGGCGGTCCAGGTGTCGGGGTTACCTTCCGGCGTGCCGGCGAGCAGGGGGCCTAGCGCGCCCTTGCCGACGCAGACGAGCACGTGGTCGTTCATGAGCAGGATCTCGCCCTTGGCGGAGGCGTAGAACTCGCGCCAGCCGGCCATCGCCTCATCGAAGCTGCCGGCGAGCGGAAACAGCAATGCAGTGATGCGGGCGGGCAGCCACGACAGGATCGCGTGCAAGCGGCGTGTCGCAATGAGGTACGAGCGGCCCTGGCCGTCGATCGGGCAGAGCCGCTCGGACTCGAACACGGCGCGGCGGCGCATCAGGTCGCTGACGCGAAAGAGCCACGCACCGGCGGGACCCAGCACCATGAACCAGAAGATCACGCCGAACAGCCGGTTGTTGGACTGCGTGAGGATGGCCTCTTCGAGCTGTTCGCGTGCGGGGCCCGGACGGCTGGCAGCGTCGTCTTCGAGAATGGCCTTGGCGATGCGCTTGGCCTCCTCCGTGTCGCCGCGATCGACGGCCGCGCAGTAGTCGTCGACTTCGTCCTTCAGGTCGCGCGGCCCCAGCGAAAAGATCAGCACGAAGATCGCGAACAGGAGATACGGGAGGCTGAGCAATACGCCGCTGAACATCGCCGACAGCACGGCGACGGGCAGGACCGGCAGCAGGCAGAAGACCAGCGTCAGGAACGTGAAGGGCTTGCCTCCCGGCTGCGACGGGATCTGGAAATGCTGGAAGCCCCAGTCGAAGTAGCCGTCCAGCCAGCGGGGTTCGCGCAGGTGCAGCAGGCGCGTCACGAGGCGCTCGATGATCAGGCCGAGAAAAAGCGCGAGCAGCGTCATGCCGGGTACCCGTAGGCCTGGCGCACTTTGAGCAGCGCACGCAGCCTCGGCCAGTCAAAAGCGATGCCGGGATCCGTCTTGCGGCCGGGTGCGATGTCGCTGTGGCCGGTGAGACGCTCGATCGACAGCGACGGATACGCATCGCACAGCGTGAGGATGAGGTCAGCGAGCACGCGGTACTGCACCGGCTCGTACGCAGTCGCATCCGTGCCTTCGAGCTCGATGCCGATCGAGAAGTCGTTGCAGTTGCTGCGGCCTTCGTAGACGGACACGCCGGCGTGCCATGCGCGATCGTTGCAGGAGACATACTGCACCAGCTCGCCGGTGCGCCGGATGAGGTAATGCGACGACACCTTGCGCCCGGCAATCTCCGCAAAATAGGGATGGCCGGCGGGGTCGAGCTGGTTCGAGAAGAGGTCGTCGATCCACGGACCCCCGTACTCTTCCGGCGGCAGGCTGATGCCGTGAACGACGATCAGGTCGGGCTGCATGCCTGCGGGCCTCGGGTCGAAGTTGGGCGAGTCGACCTGGCGTGCCCCGGCACTGCGGCCAGTCACGGGATCGAGGGACGGACGCTCGGCCTTCGGTGCTCTCATGGAGCCGCCATGATGCCCGGACCCCTGCGCTTACGCCATGCTTGCATGCGCTCGGGCCTGACTGGGAAAATCCCGGCCCCACCGCCTGCCCGCACGGCCTCCCCATGAACGATTCCTCCGACCTGGCCCGCCGCGATCTCGCCGTCGTGTGGCATCCCTGCACGCAGATGCAGGACCACGAGTCGCTGCCGATGATCCCGATCAGGCGCGGTCAAGGGGTGTGGCTCGAGGGCGTGGATGGCCGGCGCTACCTCGACGCCATCAGCTCGTGGTGGACCAATCTGTTCGGTCATGCGAATCCGCGCATCAACGACGCGCTCAAGGCGCAGCTCGATCGTCTCGAGCACGTGCTGCTAGCGGGCTTCACGCACGAGCCGGTGGTGGAACTGTCGGAGAAGCTGGTGGCGATCGCACCAAAGGGCCTCACCCGCTGCTTCTATGCCGACAACGGCTCATCCGCCATCGAAGTGGCCGTGAAGATGAGCTTTCACTACTGGCGGAACAGCGGCCAGCCGGCCAAGCGACGCTTCGTGACACTGGGCAACAGCTATCACGGTGAGACACTCGGTGCGCTCGCCGTCGGCAACGTCGACCTGTACAAGGAAATCTACAAGCCGCTGCTGATGGACGTGCTGACGGTCCCCTCCCCCGACTGCTTCGAGCGGGAACCGGGCGAGAGCTGGGAGGCCTTCAGCCGCCGGCAGTTCGCGTTCATGGACATGACGCTGGCGCGGCATGCCCACGAGATCAGTGCCGTCATCGTCGAACCGCTGGTGCAATGTGCGGCCGGCATGCGCATGTATCACCCCATTTACCTGAAGCTGTTGCGCGAAGCCTGCGATCGCTACAACGTCCATTTGATTGCCGACGAGATCGCGGTCGGCTTCGGGCGCACCGGGACGATGTTCGCGTGCGAGCAGGCCGGGATTCGCCCCGATTTCATGTGCCTGTCCAAAGGGCTCACCGGTGGATACCTGCCATTGTCCGTCGTCCTGACCACCGGGCAGGTGTACGAGGCCTTCTATGCGGACTACGCCACGCAACGGGCATTCCTGCATTCGCACAGTTACACGGGCAATCCGCTCGCCTGCACAGCGGCGCTGGCGAGCCTCGCGATCTTCGGTACCGATAATGTGCTCGGGAACAACCGGGCGCTGGCAGCCCATATGGACAAGCGCGCTCGGGAACTGGCACAACATCCGCACGTGGCGGAAGTGCGCAGCACCGGCATGATCTGCGCGATCGAGATGGTCAAGGACAAAGCGGCCCGCAAGCCGTATCCCTGGCAGGAACGCCGGGGGCTGCGGGTGTACCGGCATGCGCTGGAAAAAGGCGCGCTGCTGCGGCCGATCGGCAACGTCGTCTACTTCATGCCGCCCTACGTGATCACGCCCGCGGAGATCGACTTCCTCGTGGAGACGGCTGCGTCCGGCATCGAGCTCGCCACATGCGACTGACGCGCATCTTCGTCACCGATCCGCTGACGCCGGGCGCGGAAGTCCGGCTGTCTGCAAGCGCCGCAAGCCACGTCGCGCGGGTGCTCAGGCTCAAGGAAGGCGCACCGCTCATCGTGTTCGACGGCACCGGCGGCGAGCACCGCGCGGAAATCACGAGAGTCGCAGGCAGCAACGTCCATGTGGCCCTCAAGGAATTCATGCCGGGCGCGCCCGAATCCGCATTGAAGCTGACGCTGGTGCAGGGCGTGTCGCGCGGCGAACGCATGGACTGGACGTTGCAGAAGGCAACGGAACTCGGCGTGTCCGCCATCGTGCCGGTACTGACAGCCCGCAGCGTCGTGCAGCTGGACGAGCGGCAAAGCATGGCCAAGCGCGAACACTGGCAGGCCGTCGTCGTCAGCGCTTGCGAGCAATGCGGCCGCACGCGCGTCCCTGACATCGCACCCCCTGTGCGTCTGCGGGACTATCTCGCGACGTCGAAGAAGGAAGGGCTGCGTCTCGCACTGAGCCCTATCGCAAAAGGCTCGTTGGCGGGACTCGCAAGCGTGCCGCAGAAGGTGGAACTCCTGATCGGCCCCGAGGGCGGACTCGACGACAACGAACATCTGCTAGCGGAGCAGGCCGGTTACCTGCCCGTTCGCCTGGGGCCACGCGTCCTCAGAACCGAAACGGCTTCTGTCGTGGCGCTGTCGGTGCTGCAGGCGTTGTGGGGGGATCTGCAGTAAGGCAGGTAGAGCGGCCGACTTCTTCGGCGAGGGGGCCTGCCGGCGAGGGGGCTACCGCCGAGTAGGTCTCACGACAGGCCAGAGCAAGGTCCGGGTACGAAATTGAGGCAATGGCCGCTTCCGATTCTGGCCCGCCGGCAGGCCTGCTCGGCGGTAGCCCCCTCGCCGTGAGGCCTTCCTGGCGTTAGCCCAACCCGCAGATTCATGCCCTGAACAGGGTACAGAGTCGGCCGGTCCATCTTCCTACGCCCTGGTCTCTTCGCTGATCATCTGCTCTAGGCGTTCGAAGTCGGGGATCAGCGGCGATTCGTTGAGCATGCTGACCTGGCAGATGACGGGCATGCGTTCCGGGAAGAGACGGGAGGAGTCGGGCTTCAGCACGTCGTTGTTGACGCGCACGAGCTGCGGGAAGCCCTGCGTCACGATGCCGAAGTAACCACCGGGCAGCTTGGAGCTCAGCGCGACCAGGATCACGATGCGGGTGCGGCCGCCGGGCGGGGGCATCGCGTGACCACACGTGGCCTCGAAGGAAATCACCGGCACGGGCCGGCCGCTCCAGTTGATGGTGCCGAGATACCACGGCGGCGCGCCTTCCATTGGTTCCGGCGCCTGCCAGGTGACGACTTCAGCGACGCAGGCGCGAGGCACGATCAGGCGTTCCTCGGCCAGCGGCACGAGCAGGCTGAACAGTTCGTTGGCGGGAATCTCGTTCATGCCTGCTTCCTGCGATGGGCCTCGACCAGCGGGTCGATCGCGTCAAGCAACTGGCTTTCCTGGTAGGGCTTGCCGAGGTAGTCGTTGACGCCGAGCTCGATGGCGCGGGCACGGTGCTTCTCGCCGACGCGCGACGTGATCATCACGATCGGGATCGTCGCCGTGCGCTCGTCGGCGCGGACGTGCTGCGCGAGCTCGTAACCGTCCATGCGCGGCATCTCGATGTCGAGCAGGATGATGTCGGGCAGGTGTTCCTGCAGCACGGCCAGGGCGTCCACTCCGTCCTTTGCCGTCATCACGCGCATGCCATTGCGCTCCAGCAGGCGCTGCGTCACGCGGCGCACGGTGATGGAGTCGTCGACGACCAGTACGAACGTCCGGCGGTCCTCCGTGGTCCGCTGCGGGACGGCGGCGCGGGAACGCCACTCCGACCTGACAAGCGCGCCCATGTCGAGAATGATGACGATGCGGCCGTCGCCCAGGATCGTGGCCCCGGAGATGCCGCGGATGCTCGCGATCTGCGGACCGACCGACTTGACGACGATCTCGCGGCTGCCAACCAGTTCGTCGGTGACCAGTGCCGTCGAGTGCTCGCCGGCGCGGATCAGGATTACGGGCAACGGTGCATCGGTCTCCGGCAACACGGACGGACCCGCACCCAGGAACGAGCCGAGGTACTGGAACCGGTACACCTGGCCGCCATAGCTGTACGTCGGCTCCGCCTCCGCGAGGTGCTTCAGCACTTCCGCGCGCGAGACGCGGCTGACGCCTTCTACCGTAGGCAACGGCAATGCATACAGCTCGTCCGTGACGCGCACGACGAGGGCCTGGCTGATGGCAAGCGTGAACGGCAGTCGCACCGTGAAGCGCGTGCCTTTGCCGTGCGTGGACTGCGTGAACAGGGCGCCACCCAGCTTCTTGATCTCGGTGACGACCACGTCCATGCCGACGCCGCGCCCTGCGTGCTGCGTGACGCTGCTGGCCGTGCTGAAGCCGGGCTCGAGGATCAACTGCAGCGCTTCTTCATCCGTCAGCACGCGACCGGGCTGCAGCAGTCCGCGACTGCGCGCGCGTTCACGCACGGCCTGCACGTCGATGCCGCGACCGTCGTCTTCGATGACGATGACGATTTCCGCGCCTTCGCGCGCGAGGCTGACCTTGATGGTGCCCATCTCGGGCTTGCCGGCCGCCGCTCGCTCCTCGGGCGTCTCGATGCCATGCACGACGGCGTTGCGCAGCATGTGCTCGAACGGGGGCAGCATGCGTTCGAGCACCTGCCGATCGAGCTCGCCCGACGCCCCGGTCACGACCAGTTCGGCGTGCTTGCCCGTATCGGCAGCGACCTGGCGGACCAGCCGGCTCAGGCGCTGTTCGTGGCGCTGGAACGGCACCATGCGTGTCCGCATGAGGCCGCTCTGCAATTCAGTGACGACGCGCGCCTGCTGCATGAGCAGGTTCTGGCCTTCGCGTGTCAGCGTTTCGAGCAGGCCTTCGATGCTGCCGACGTCGCTGACGGATTCGGCGAGGGCGCGCGACAGCTGCTGGATGGTGGAGTAGCGATCGAGCTCGAGGGGATCGAAGTCGGCACGACCGCCGGTTTCCTGCTGGTAGCGATGCAGGACCTGCGCCTCGGTTTCCATTTCCAGCTTCCGCAGCTGGTCCTTGAGGCGCGTGACCGTGCGGCTGAGCTCGGCCAGGTTGAATTCAATGGAGCCGACCTGCTGCTCGAGGCGCGACCGGAAGATGCTGACTTCGCCCGCGTTGTTCAGCAACGTGTCGAGCAGGTCCGCATCGACGCGCGCCACTTCGTGGCGCTCCTGGACCTGCGGTTCACGCCCCGGGGGCAGCGCGAGCGGCTGGAACTCCTGTTCCGCGCCGGACGCCTGTGCCTCACCTTCCGGCTCGGCCTCGGCCGGCACCGGACTCTCCGGGCGGGCGCGCGAGGGCGTCCACGGCTGGATCAAGGGTCGTTGGACGGCAGGCGGGACCGCCGCGGCCATGGACTGCGGAGCCTCCCCGACGGGAGCCGGTCGTTCGACAGGAGGCGGGAGCACCTCGGCAGGCTTCTGCGCCTCATGCAGCTCCGCATCCATGTCTGCATCGAAGCGGGCACCGCTCGTCAGCGAACGGATGCGCTCGATGAGGTCGCGGGCATGCGGCACGCGCTTGCCCTGGGCCACGGCATCGCGCATGTCATGCAGCTCATCGAGGCTCGCACGCATCGTCGAAAACACGTTCTGGTCCGCGCGCACGGTCCGGTTCTCGACCGCAAGCATGAACGACTCGACTTCATGGCTGAGGTCGCCCATGGCGCGGATGCCGGCCATGCGTGCGCCACCCTTCAGGGTATGGAGCGCGCGCTTGAACTCGAAGATGTTGGCGCCGTCGGCCTGGTCCTGCGACCAGCCGGCCAGCGCGGCATCAGCTGCTTCGAGCAGCTCGGTGGCCTCTTCCGTGAAGATGGCGGCGACATCGGCATCGAAATCCTCATCCGGGCCCAAGTCCTCCGCCGCAGGCGCTGTGGGCGCCATTGCCGTCGGCCCTGCTTCCGCGGGCTCCGGAAGGGCCTGGACCGGCTCGATCTCCGGAGAGATCGTGACGTCCTCGGCGAAGACGTCCTCCTCGACGATGATCGTGCCCTCACTGGACTCTTCTGCCGGCAAGACGGCTTCAGCAACATCAGGCGCAGCGGCGGGGGAATCGGCACCGAGATCGAAATCGAGCGTCGTGCGTTCGTCGTCGGGTGCCAGCGGCATGTCGGTGCCGGAGAACGTGTCCGCCTTGGGTTCTGGCTCCTCCTGCAACAGGAAATCCAGGCCCGATGAATCTTCCGAGTCGAGCAACAGGAACTCGTCCGACGCGTCGGGAATCGCTGGCTCCGGCGCAGAGGCCGCAGCCTCCGACTGCAGCAAGCGGAGGATCGCGGAGTCGGACGGGTCGCCTGCGGATACCGCAGGCTCGCTGGCAAACGCAGGCACCTGCATGCGCATCGTCATGGCCGGCACTTCGGTACGTGCAGACAGGTCGAGGTCGGCCGCCCGTTCAAGCTCCTCGAGTCGCGCGATGATGCTGGCATGCGTCGAGAAGAAGCCGGTGTTCTCGCTGATGTGGTCGACGACGTTCTCGATCGCGCCAACGGCGTCGCCCAGCACGATCAGGCCGGCCTGCGGCAGTCCGAGGCCGCCGTCGTACAACTTTCGAACATAGTGATTGAGCGGCTCGGCGATCTTGATGCCCTGGCGGGCACCGGCCGTCTTCGCGATACCGCTCAACGTGTGGCAGGCGCGATGCAACGCTTCCGTGACCGGATGCGGCGGCGCCGCCTGGTGCGCAGTCACGAGGTAATTGCGAATGGTCGCGAGGTGCGCTGCCGTTTCCTTCGCGAAGATGTCGTGCAGCACGGGATCCATTTCTGCAGCAGGCGGTGCCGGCTTCGTGGCAGGAACCTCGGCGACAGGTGCCACCGGCTGCGGACGGGGCGGAGGCTGCACTCGCGGCGCGGGCGTCGGCTCCTGTACGCCGGAAATCGACTTGGCCTCGGCGATCAGGCGCGCCACATCGACTTGCGGATCGCGGCCTGTCTCGAGCTGCTCGACAAGCTCAGGTACGGCGGCGACGGCACTGCGCAGCAGGGCCATCATCTCCGGCGTGCGTGCCAGGGTCTTGTTGATGACACGGTTCAACAGCGACTCGATCGACCATGCCACTTCGCCGATGAGCTGCGCGCCGACCATGCGGCCGCTGCCCTTGAGCGTATGGAACGAGCGGCGCACATTGACCAGCGCTTCCTGGTCGGCCGGGTTCTCGTCCCAGCGCGGGAACAGCGCATTGAGCTTCGCGATCTCGTCCTTCGCTTCCTCGATGAACAGTTCGAGGAACTCGGGATCGACCTTGTCTTCGGACGGCGCGAGCACGGCAGGCAGGCCGCTTGCGGGCCTCGACTGCACCAGCGTACTCGTGAGCGCCGGCGTGGTCGCAGCAGGATCGAAGACCGTGGTGACTTCGAGATCGCCGGCCAGTGCGTCGAGCACACCGGGCGGCGGCTCGATGGCGACCGTGCGGGCGTAGTCAGCAGGCGTCGGCATCGGCGGCAATGGCTTGTCGAGCTGAGGCGCCGCGGCCATGGCCTTCAGGCAATTCTCCGCGTTGTCGAGCATGTACCACGGATCGGCGCGGCCGGCCTGCAGCGTCTCCATGTAGTACTCGACCGAGACGATGGCGTCCGCCAGCCTGTCGAGGCGTTCGGTCGCGATGCGCGGACCGCCCGACTTGAGCGACTGCGCGAGCGCGGCAGCGATGCCCTCCGTCACTTCGACGGCGCGCGTCTTGCCGAGCATCAGCAGGCCCGCGGTGATGCCGTGTATGAGCTGCGGAATCTGGTCGAGCGGCTGAGCATCCTGCGGACGCTCGACGTTCATCGCGATGGCTTCCTTGATGCGGGCCAGGTTCACGATGCATTCGCGCAGCACGGCCTCGGTGACGTGACGGAATTCCGTGTCGTCGCCCGTTGCGCCGGCCTGCGAAGCCGCGGCGTCACCCGCCGCCGGCACGATCAGGCCGATGAGCTGCTCGTCGAGGCCATCCTCGATGCCGATGAGCGTGGCTGCGATCTTCAGCAGCGAGTTGTCGTCGAGCGGGGTGTTCTGGGCGACGATGGCTTGCAGTCCGGCGATCTCCGACTGCACGCGATCGCGCAGCTCGCCGAGCCCGAGCACGCCCAGCGTGTCGCCGATCTTCTTCAGCATCTCGAGCTGGGCAGCGAGCTCCTCGACCTGCGTTGCGCCCTTGCGCACGAAGATATCGAGCGCATCCTTCACGCGCGCCAGGTCTTCCTTGATGGCCGCCGCCACCGTCTTCATCAGCCGCACGGAGGGAGCCGACAGGCTGTCGCGAGCCTGCGCCACCTGGTCATCCACGGGGAGCAATTCACCCAGGCGGAACGACGCCCGCACCGCCGACACGCGCGGTCCGGTGGACTTGGCGCGGGCGACGTAATAGAGGAGGTTGTTGAGCAGCTCGATCGGCGAGCTCTCGCTGTAGGAAGCCTCGCCGACCTGGTACAGGCGCCGCATCTCGCGATCGGCCTGCCCGAGCAGGCGCTTGACCGAGGCGCTTTCTTCCAGGCCCTTCGCACGCAACGATTCCAGCAACGCGCCGACTACCCACCACAACTGGAAGACCGGCTGCGTCGTCGCGGCCTGCTCGAGCTTTTCAGCGGTGCGCGCGAGCACATCGAGATTCTGCTCGGGGCGCTCGCCCTTGATCCACCCCAACAGGCCGACCTGGAATCGCGGCCGCAGCTTGCGCGCCCATTGCGACACCGACGTCGCCGCCTCTCCCGCGGCCGGGGGCGCCGCGCTCGGTTGCTGGTCGGAGGTGAGGTTGAGGAGCAGCAGCGTGCCTTCGGACAGCAGCGGCGAGCCGCGCACGGCACGAAGGTCGTTGAGGAGCGGCAGCAGCACGAGCGCCATGTCGCGGCCGCCGCCGAGCACGCGCTCGAGGTAGGTCGGCAGCTGCACCATCGCGCGCATCAGCGCATCCAGGCCCTCGGCGAGATGACGCTTCTCGGCAAAGGTATCGACGAGATACCCGACCGCCTGCTCCATTTCCTCTGCGAGCAGCGCGGCACCGTACACCTCGACGACACGCAGCGCGCCGTGCACGAGGTGCAGGTGCTCGCCGCAACGGGTCAGCTGCGTGACATCGTCCTGCCGCTCGCCGAACTCCTCGAGCGCCGCACGGGCGTCATTGAGCTCAGCCGCGAGCTCGCGGGCGACGACGTGCAGAATCTGCGAAGAAACCTCGCTCATCCCCTTCAACTCTCCGATTGCTCAGGCCGGCTCAAAGAGTGAGGCCGCTGACTTTGCGGGCTTCCAGGGCTGGACGTTCAGCGCTGCTTTCGATGTCCCGGGATCCGGTGATCCCGCGGAGGATGCCCTCCGGCAGGCGGAACCCGGCGACCGACTTGCGCAGCTGCGTGGACAGCTCAGCGAGCTTGCCGATCGAGGTCGAGGCAGCGGCGGTGTTCTCGGCCGTCTGCGAGCTGATCTCGCGCAGGACCTGCATGTTCCTGGCGATGTTCTGCGAGGCACCCGCCTGCTGGCGCGCGCTGGCGGAAATGTTCTGCACGAGGCTTGCGATCTGGTTCGACACCTGCTCGATCTCCTCCAGGGCGGCACCGGCGTTCTCCGCCAGCAGTGCACCGCCGACGACATCCGTCGTGCTGCGCTCCATGGAGACGACCGCCTCGTTCGTGTCGGCCTGGATCGTCCTGACGAGCACGTCGATCTGCTTGGTCGCGTTCGCGGCGCGCTCGGCCAGCCGCTGCACTTCGTCGGCAACCACTGCAAAGCCGCGTCCGGCCTCGCCTGCCATCGACGCCTGGATCGACGCGTTCAGCGCGAGGATGTTGGTCTGCTCGGCGAGGTCGTTGATCAGCTCGACGATGTTGCCGATCTCCTGCGAGCTCTCGCCGAGGCGCTTGATGCGCTTCGACGTTTCCTGGATGGTTTCGCGGATGGCGTTCATGCCGTCGATCGTGCGGCGCACTGCGTCACCGCCCTTGTGGGCGATGTCCACGGAATGGCGCGCGACGTCGGCAGAGCGCTCTGCGTTGCCGGACACCTCCTCCACCGAGGCTGCCATCGCGGCGACGGATTCTGACGCCGATGCAATCTGCTTCGACTGGGCCACGGAGGACTTGGCGAGGTGGCTGGCCGTCGCCTGCGTCTGGCGGGCCGCGGCATCGAGCGTGATCGCCGTGCCATTGATGGTCGTCACCAGTTCGCGCAGCGCCTCGATGGCGTAGTTGATCGAGTCGGCAATGGCGCCGGTAATGTCCTCGCTCACGGTCGCCTGCACGGTGAGGTCGCCGTCGGCGAGGTTCGACAGTTCGTCCAGCAGCCGCAGGATGGCCTCCTGGCTGCGTTCGTTCTGCTGGTCCTGGAGCACCGCGGCCTCGCGAATGGCGGCGACCGAGCGATACACGAGCGCGACACCGCCGAGCGCGACCACGGCAAGGGCCAGCAGCACGACGGGGACCCACGTCAACCACGCCGGCGAGCCGGACTCAGCGGCTGCAGGGCTGCGCAGGCTGGCAAAGATCGGCGCGCTACCGACCCGCATCCCCTGGCTCGCTTCACGCGCGGCATTCAGTGCTTCGGCGGATCCGGTGGCAACGCGGACCTGCTCGCTCAGCTGGCCGAAGAGTTCATTGGCGGTGGCCAGGCGCTGCTGTCCCTCAGGCGTCGTGACCCGCGGCAGGCCGAGGCCGGAGTCGATGCCGCGCAGCTCGCCGAGAACCTGCCCCTGGTACTCAAGCCCGTCGGCCAGGCGCAGCGACAGCATCGCGACATCACCCACGCCCGACGCTAGGGCCGTCAGGTCCTGGTCGATCCGCAGGCCAGTGACTTCGAAGCGTTCGAGTTGCGGCGCCAACCGGGTTACCGCAGCGGTGCCGAGCGCGCCCGCCACGTTGCCCAAGCCTTCGAGCAGGCGCGGCATAAGCGCAGACACTTCCCGTGCCGCGGCCGCTGTCTTGAGGCTGGCCTCCTTGGCGCCGACGACCGTGCTGGCCTGCTGCAGGAAGACGGCTGCCGTGTCCTGGACGGCCGGAGCCAGCCCGGGCGCAAGCGCCTCGAAGCGTGCATGGGACTCGACCAGCGCATCGAACGCCTTGGCATCGCCAGCCAGCGCCGAGGTTGCCTGCAGCGGCATGGCCTGGGACAACGCCAGCAACTCGGCGGACGCCTCCGCCTTGCCTGGGGCCGCAGCATTCGGGCTACCCGACAGGCTTCCATAGAGCATCAGGGCGACTGCCAGCACAATGCAGGCGACCGCCACGCCGATCAGGGCTGGCAGGAATTGCACGCCTTTGAACTTGTCAGGCATAACACTCACTCTGGCTTGAACCCCTGTTCTTGATCGTCCCGATTGCCATCCCGGCGCTGTCCCGGCCCCGCGCCATCACGAGGCGGCCGCGCGCAGGAAGTCCGCGCTCTCAAGCAGTCCCCGGACGCTGAAGACCGGCCACACTTCCGCGCCGCGCTTGAAGGCGCCGGCGAGGTAGCGTTCGCAGCGGAGCAGCGTCGGCGGCACCTCTGCAGCGAACTCGGCGTCGCCGAAGCGACGGAAGCCGAGCACCTCATCCACCATCAGGCCGCCTGGAATCTCGCGGTGGTTCGCGACGAGCACCCGCGTGCTGCGGGCCGTCGTGGTCACGCCCCCGCCCAGGAAAGCTCGCAGGTCCACCACGGGCAGCAACTGGCCGCGCACATTGGCGAGGCCGCGGATCCAGGGCTTGGCGCCCGGCACGCGCGTCAGCATCGCCGGCAGGCCCATGACCTCGCGAGTCTCCTCGCGGGCCACCAGGAAGTTCTCGGCACCCAGGCGAAACGCCACGCCGACCCATTCACGTCCGCTGCCCGACTCGCGCTCCTGCCCGGACTGGGCAATGCGGCTCAGCCGCTCGAGCTCCTTGAGCAGCTCGAATGGCCGCTCGCGCAGCGACTTGAGTCCGAGCGAGGTACTCATCGGCAGGACATCGGGCTGCGACGCGTCGCAGGAGCACGCAGCAGGCAGCAAGGGCAGGAACGCATTGAAGGCCTCTTCACGGTCAGCCGGACAGCGCGGCCTGGGCCTTCTCGACCAGCGTATCGGCCGACACCGGCTTCACGAGGTAATCCACCGCGCCCTGCCGCATGCCCCAGATGCGATCGGTTTCCTGGTTCTTGGAGGTCACCATGATGACCGGGATGGAGCGGGTGTCCGGATCGGCGGCCAGCTTGCGCGTAGCCTGGAAGCCGTTCACGCCGGGCATGACGACGTCCATGAAGATCAGGTCCGGCTTCATCACCTTGGCCTTGGCCAGGGCCTCGGCGCCGTCCGCCGCGGCTGCCGTGCGGTAGCCGTGTTTCTCGAGCGCCTGCTTCATGACATGCACTTCGGTCGGAGAATCGTCGACGATGAGGATCAAAGCCATTGGTGCCCCCACTCTTCTTACCTGGCCGCCTGGTTGACGTGCGTGTCAATGGCGCTCAGCAGTTCGTCCTTGGTGAACGGTTTCGTCAGATAGTGTTCCGAACCGACGATGCGGCCGCGCGCGCGGTCGAACAGGCCGTCCTTGCTGGACAGCATGATCACCGGGATGGTCCGGAATACCTTGTTGTGCTTGATCAGGGAACAGGTCTGGTAGCCGTCGAGCCGCGGCATCATGATGTCGACGAAGACGATGTCCGGCTGGTGGTCGGCGATCTTGGACAGGGCATCGAAACCGTCGACCGCCGTGAAGACTTCGCAGCCTTCCTTCGACAGGAGGGTCTCCGCGGTACGCCGGATGGTCTTGCTGTCGTCGATGACCAGCACCTTCAACCCGGCGAGCTTCGACCGCTCGCTTGCTGCAGCAACTTCCATTGGCTTTCCTCTTCCCGCGCCCCGTGCCGGACGCGGCCTCGAACTTCAGGCTCGGCGGTGCTTGCGGGCAGCAACTCACCGCTGCAAGTAACGTGCGGGTTTTAACATATTGAACACCCGCCTGCCATTGGCTCGGGTCGTATAGTATGAAGCCCGTCACAGGGAACTCGAGACGCCGCAAACGGAGCCGGCCTTCCCTGCACCTCAAGGTCGAGTATGAGCGCGTGACCTCGGGGCAAAACCAGAACTCCGTCACTGATTCTGTGGAGCAGCGGAATGGCTAGAGAAACCGTGCGACTGGCCGTCGTCATGGACCCGATCGACCACATCAAGCCGGCGAAGGACACGACGCTGGCCATGATGCTCGCGGCCCAGAAGCGCGGGTGGGAGGTCCTGTACCTCGAACAGGCGGACATGTGGCTCGACAACGGCGTGGCCTGGGGCCGGGTCCGGCCCGCCACCGTGCGCGACAGCCTGACGGACTGGTACACGCTCGGCGAGCCGGGCGCGGTCCGCCTCGGCACGCTGGACGCGATCCTGATGCGCAAGGATCCCCCGTTCGACATGGAGTACATCTACACGACGTACATCCTGGAACGCGCGGAGACGGAGGGCGCGCTGCTCGTCAACCGCCCGCAGGGGCTGCGCGACATGAACGAGAAGGTCTACACGGCCTGGTTCCCGGAATGCTGCGCGCCGACGCTGATCACGCGGAACATGGACCAGATGCGCGCGTTCCTTGCGCAGCACGAGCACATCGTGTGCAAGCCCCTGTACGGCATGGGCGGCCGCTCGATCTTCGTGATCAGGCAGGGCGACAAGAACGCCAGCGTCATCTTCGAGACCATGACCGACTACGGCTCGCACTACGCCATCGTGCAGAAGTACCTCCCCGACATCGTCACCGGCGGTGACGCACGGGTGCTGGTCATCGACGGCGAACCGGCTCCCTATGCGCTTGCCCGCATTCCTTCCGCCACCGACAACCGGGGCAACCTCGCAGCGGGCGCAAAGGGCGAAGGCCGCCCGCTCAACGACCGCGACCGCTGGCTCGTCAGCCAGATCGGGCCGAAGCTGCGCGAACGCGGCATGCTGTTCGTGGGCCTGGATGTGATCGGCGGGTATGTCACGGAGATCAACGTGACGAGCCCGACGGGCGTTCGCGAGCTCGACAAGCAGTTCAAGACCGACATCGCGAGCCTGCTGATGGACGCCATCGCGAAGCGACTCGGCTGACGGGATCCGGACGGCGCTCTCGTTGCGGATGCAAGGGAGTGGACCCGCCCGGGGTGGGCTTATACTCTCGCCATCGTGAACGCCCCTCTCTCCAGAACGGCAGCCGCCGATGCCGAGCAGGATGCGAAGCTGTCCGTGACGCCGTTCGGCCCGCCGCCCTCCACGTCGGCAAGCGACCGGCTGACCACCACCCTGTTCCTGGTGGCGCTGCTGCACGGCATCCTCATCATCGGCGTGAGCTTCTCCGTGCTCACGAAGCCGGATCCGAATGCAGCGCCGACGCTCGAAGTGCTGCTGCTCACGTCAGGGGGCCGCAGCACCGAATCCAACCCCGATGCCCGCTATCTCGCGCAGCGCAGCCAGGTGGGCGCCGGCACGACGACCGATGCCGTCCGCGCCGCAAGCCCGGAGTCATCGATGTTCCCGGCCGCGATCGAGGGCAGCGCCCAGGGCAACGGTGTCGAGCGCAAGGAAGCCGTCGCCGGCTCCGAGACGCGCGAAGTGCTGTCGAGCCGCAGCGACCGGGCAGCCGTGACGCTGCAAAGCGGCCGCGAGCAGCCGTCGTGGAACAGCGAAACGCCTATCGCCCTGATCCCGACGCCGCCCAGCCCGGTGATCGCGAGCTCCGCCGACGGCGACCTGCGCCTGCGTGGCAAGACCGGCAGGGAACTCGAGATCAAGGCCGATACGCGCGAGTCCGGGCTGGCCCCGTACCTCGACGGCTGGAAGCGCAAGGTCGAGCGCATGGGGACCCTCAACTATCCGCGCGATACCCGGCAGAGGCGCCTGTCGGGCAACCCGGTGCTGGCCGTGACGATCCGCGCCGACGGCACGCTCAAGGACATCTCCGTCCAGCGCACCAGCGGCCACAAGGAAGTCGACCAGGCGGCGCTCAACATCCTGAAGCTGGCCTCGCCGTTCGACCCGTTCCCGTCCGCGCTGCGCCTGAAGTACGACCAGTTGCGCTTCGCGTACGAGTGGCAGTTCCTCGGCGACCAGGGCGACGCCGGCAACCTCAACGTCGAGATTCCTGGCGGACCTTGAGCTGTCCGCAGGCGGGTGCGGGCAACGTGCCCGGACCCCGGATTTCAGCCTTGAGCCCGGAGCCCTCTGGCAGGATACTGGCGCCATGTCGAATGGCGACTTCCTGACCAACCAGTTCCTGATCGCCATGCCGGCGATGACGGACGACAATTTTTCCCAGACGGTCACCCTCATCTGCGAACACAACCCGCAGGGCGCGCTCGGCATCATCATCAACCGTCCGCTGGACATGCAGATGGCGGATATCTTCCGGCAGCTCAGGCTGCCCACCTCGCTCGAGCCGCTTGCGAGCCAGCCGGTATTGCAAGGCGGCCCGGTGCAGACGGACCGCGGTTTCGTGATCCACCGCGCCGAGGAACGCTCGTGGGATTCGACACTGCGCGTTTCCGACCAGGTGCACGTCACCACATCCCGCGACATCCTGGATGCCATGGCTCGCGGCGACGGTCCGGCCGACGCCTTCGTGGCGCTTGGCTACGCCGGCTGGGAGGCAGGACAGCTCGAGGACGAAATGGTCCAGAACGCGTGGCTCAGCGTCGCGGCGGCGCCCAAGGTCCTGTTCGAAACCCCTTATGAAGACCGCTGGCGGGCCGCCGGCCGGCTGCTCGGCATCGACCTAGCCACCTTGAGTTCTCACGCCGGCCATGCGTGATCCGACCCGCGCAATCCCGTGCCGGCGCCTGAACTGATCCTCGCCTTCGACTACGGCACCCGGCGGATCGGGGTCGCCGCGGGCGATACCTTGACCCGGACCGCGCGGCCGCTGACCGTCATCGAGGTCCGCGGCGCGTTCCCGTGGCCCGAGATCGACCGGCTGGTGGCCGACTACACGCCGACGCAGCTCGTCGTGGGACTCCCCTATAATATGGACGGGACCGAAACCGGGATGACCACGCCCGCGCGGGAGTTCAGCCAGGCGCTGGCAGCCCGCCTGCACGTGCCTGTCCACCTGGTCGACGAACGCTTGAGTTCCCGCGACGCGGAAGCCGAGCTCAGGGAAGCCCGCGCGAGCGGCCTCAAGCGCAAGCGGGTGACGCACGCCGACGTGGATCGTGTCGCTGCGAAGGTCATCCTCGAACGCTGGTTCGCCTTGCCGGCTGCAACGCACGGCACGGCGAACGACTGACGCCACCTTGAAGACCGAGAGGCCATTTTGAGCAATCGACAGACTGAGGGCCTGGAGCAGACCAGCCAGCGCGGGCCCGACGGCAGCCTGAGGCACCTCATCACCCTCGAGGGCCTGAGCCGCGAAGAGCTGACCGACCTGCTGGACCTGTCGCAGTTCTACGTGCGCCAGCCCGGAGAACTGCCGGCCCGCGACCAGAGCCTCGCCGGCCACACCGTTGCCAACCTGTTCTTCGAGCCGAGCACGCGCACCCGCGTCTCCTTCGAGCTGGCCGCCCGCCGCCTCGGCGCCGATGTCGTGAATCTCGACATGCACTCGTCATCCCGCGTGAAGGGCGAGACCGTTCTGGACACGATCTACACGCTGCAGGCCATGCATGCCGACGTGCTGGTCATGCGCGATGCCGAACCCGGCCTGCCCACCTTCGTGGCCGGCCACGTGCAGCCGCATGTGAGCATCCTGAATGCCGGCGAAGCCCACCTGTCGCACCCCACGCAAGGCCTGCTGGACGCGCTGACGATTCGCCAGCACAAGGGCGAGTTCGGCAATCTGAGCGTGCTGCTCGTCGGCGACCTCGCCCACTCCCGGGTCGCACGCTCCGCGTGGCACGCACTCTCGGCGCTCGGCACCGGCGAAGTCCGGATCGCGGGCCCGGAGCACTTGCTGCCGGCCGCCAACGAATTCCCGGGGGCCGTACGGTTCACCGACCTCAACAAGGCCATGAAAGGCGCTGATGTCATCATGGGCCTGCGCATCCAGACCGAGCGCATGAGCGCGGCGCACATCCCGGACAACGCCGCGTACTGTCGCGAGTTCGGCATCACCGCCGAGCGCCTGAAGCTCGCGAAGCCCGATGCGATCGTCATGCATCCCGGCCCCATGAACCGCGGCGTCGAGATCACGGGCGACGTCGCCGACGGCCCGCAGTCGGTCATCCAGGCACAGGTCACCAACGGCGTTGCCGTCCGCATGGCCGTCCTGGCCACCATCGTGCGCAACGCGCAGGCCCAACGGAAGTATTCATGACGCACGCTGCAGCCGCGGTGTCCCGACCCCATCGCGGAACCATCTTCCTCGAGGACGATGCCACGATCGTGTCGCAGGAAGCGTTCCCGGGCGACCAGTTCATCCTCCGCGTCAATGCGCCCCGCACGGCGGCAGCTGCCACGCCCGGCAGCTTTGCCCACCTCACGTGCGACGCGGAACTGCCGATGCGCAGGCCGTTGTCGATCATGCGCGCGGATGCGGCCGCCGGCTGGGTCGACATCCTCTACAAGATCGTGGGTCCGGGGCTCAAGCTGCTGTCACAGAAGCGCCCCGGCGATCGCATCAGCGTGCTGGGGCCCATCGGCAAGGGCTTTACGCCGCACACCGAACGACCGCGCACGCTGCTCGTCGGCGGCGGTGTCGGCATTCCTCCCATGGTGTTCCTCGCCGAGCACCTGCGGGAGCGCACCGATGCGAAATGGACGCCGCTCGTGCTGATGGGATCGGAGATCCCGTTCCCCTTCCGCCTCAAGCCTTCAACCGTGCTCGCCCCCGGCATCCCGGACGGCGTGATCGCCTGCATGCCGTTACTCGAGGGCTGGGGCATTGCCAGCCGGCTCGCGAGCTTCGGCGACTTCCCGGGCTGCTATCACGGCTACGTCACCGACCTGGCGGCCGACTGGCTCAAGTCGCTGGACAAGGAAGTGCTTGGCGAGGTCGAGATGTTCGCGTGCGGACCGACACCGATGTTGCAGGCCGCAGCGAAGGTTGCGAGCCGCTTCGGCATTCCCTGCCAGGTGTCCCTGGAGGAATTCATGGCGTGCGCGGTGGGCGGATGCGCGGGCTGCGCTGTGAGGGTGATGACGCCAGAGGGCCCGGCGATGAAGCGCGTCTGCGTGGACGGGCCGGTGTTTGACGCGAGGGCGGTGTTTCCGGAATAAGAAAGGGCGGGAGGCTGGAGCCAGCGGCTGTCAGGCCCCCTTCTTCCTCAAGCCTCAAGCCTCAAGCCTCAAGCCTCAAGCCTGATCTCTCAGCCGAAATTGATCTTCGCTTCGAGGTTCGAGCGCGAATCGGCGTAGGCCAGCGCGTCTTCCAGGCTGATTCGCTTCGACTTGTAGAGCTGGAACAGCGCCACGTCGAAGTGCTGCATGCCTTTCTCGCTGCTGTTGCGCAAGGCTTCCTTCGCCCCGATCACGTCACCCTTCTTGATCAGTTCCTGCACGTGCGGGGTATTGATCAGCATTTCCACTGCGGCCACGCGCCGCTTGTTCCTGCCAGGCACCAGGCGCTGGGCAATGATCGCGCGCAGGTACTGGGACAGGTCGAGGCACAGCTGGGTGTGCTGGTCACGGGGGAACATGTTGATGACCCGGTCGAGCGTTTCCGCCGCATTGTTGGCATGCAGCGTGGCGAGCACGAGATGGCCCGTGCCGGACAGCATGATCGCGGATTCCATGGTCTCGCGGTCGCGGATCTCGCCGATCAGCAGCACGTCCGGGGCGGCCCGCATCGCGCTGCGCAGCGCCCGGGCATAGGACTTCGTGTCGAGGCCGACTTCGCGCTGGTTGATGATCGACTTCTTGTTCGAATGCAGGAACTCGATGGGATCCTCGATCGTGATGATGTGATCCGAGGAGTTGTCGTTGCGATGGTTGATCATCGCCGCCAGCGTCGTCGACTTGCCCGAGCCGGTGGCACCGACCATCAGGATCAGGCCGCGCTTCATCATGACCAGGTCCTTGAGCAGGTCCGGCATGCCGAGATCGTCGAGACGCGGCATGTCCGCGGTGATGTAGCGCAACACCATCGCGGGATTGCCGCGCTGGTGGAAGACATTGACGCGGAAGCGGCCTAGTCCCGGCTCGGACACGGCGAAATCGATCTCCAGCTCCTCGTTGAAGTACTCGATCTGCTCCTGCGTCATCAGTCCGAAGGACGCCTGGCGCACGACTTCAGGCGACAGGATCTGCTTGTTGACCGGGATGATCTGCCCTTCGATCTTGATCTTGATGGGCGCATAGGAAGAGAAAAACAGGTCCGAGGCCCGCTTCTCGACCATCAGCTTGAACAGCGGCTTGGTATTGAGAATGATCGGCTTCTCGCCGGATTCGGGCTCCGTGAGATCCGCGTCGTTGCCTTCTGGTGCGGCTGTGTCGGTCATCAGAATCGGGTTCCTTCTGCCTCTTCGTCCATGATCCGCAGGCTCTCGCTGGCGTCGTCGCTCAGCTTCAGCTCGCGCTTGCTCTCGAGCTTGATGCGCAGCCGGACCTCGTTCTTCGAGTCGGCGTTCCTCAGGGCATCTTCATACGATATCAGGCCGGCTTCGTAAAGATCATACAGCGCCTGGTCGAACGTCTTCATGCCGAGGCGATTCGACTTCGCCATGACTTCCTTGATTGCCGCCACTTCGCCCTTGAAGATCAGGTCGGTGATCAGCGGGGTATTGAGCATGATCTCGATCGCCGCGATGCGCCCGACGCCGCCCTCCCGCGGAATCAGGCGCTGCGAAATCAGGGCCTTGATGTTGAGGGACAGGTCCATCAACAGCTGCTCGCGCTTGTCTTCCGGGAAGAAGTTGATGACGCGGTCGAGCGCCTGGTTCGAGCTGTTCGCATGCAGCGTGGCGAGCACAAGGTGGCCGGTTTCGGCGAACTGGATGCCGTACTCCATCGTTTCCCGGTCGCGGATCTCGCCGATCAGGATGACGTCGGGCGCCTGGCGCAGCGTGTTCTTGAGGGCCGTGTGCCACGAATCGGTGTCGACACCCACGTCGCGCTGGGTGATCACGCAACCCTTGTGCTGGTGCACATACTCGACCGGGTCCTCGATCGTGATGATGTGGCCGCGGCTCTTCTGGTTCCGGTAGTCGACCATCGCCGCCAGCGACGTGGACTTGCCCGAGCCGGTGCCGCCGACCACGATGACGAGCCCGCGCTTCGACATCACGACGTCCTTGAGGACGGGCGGCAGCTGCAGGTCGTCGATCTGCGGGATCTTCGCGTTGATGGTACGGATGACGCAGCCGATCTGGCCCTGCTGCACGAAGGCGCTGACGCGGAAACGGCCGATGCCGGCGGGGGCAATGGCGAAGTTGCATTCCTTGGTCGAGTCGAACTCGCGCGTCTGCTTGTCGTTCATGATGGAACGGACCAGCACGGCGCTCTGTTCGAGGGTCAGCGACCGGTCGGACTGGGGGCGGATCTCGCCGTCGATCTTGATGGCAGGGGGAAAGCCGGACGTGATGAAGAGGTCGGAGCCTTTCTTCTCGACCTGGCGCTTCAGCAGGTCCTGCATCAGCTTGATTGCTTGCTCGCGTTCCATGGTCGAATCCTAAGTAATCCCGGCAGTGGCCCGCAGCCCCGGGCCGAAGTCAAATCAGAAAGCGTCCTTGTTCTGGGCGCGGAAGCGGGCTTCTTCCTTCGTCACCAGGCCCTTCTGCAGCAGCTCGGTCAGGCACTGGTCGAGCGTCTGCATGCCGGCAGCCTGACCGGTCTGGATGGCGGAATACATCTGGGCGATCTTGCCCTCGCGGATCAGGTTCCGGATGGCCGGCGTGCCGATCATGATCTCGTGTGCCGCCACGCGGCCGCCGCCGATGCGCTTCAGCAGCGTTTGCGAAATCACCGCCCGCAACGACTCGGACAGCATGGTCCGCATCATTTCCTTTTCGGCGGCCGGGAAGACGTCGACGATACGGTCGATGGTCTTGGCAGCCGAGCTGGTATGCAGCGTACCGAACACCAGGTGCCCGGTCTCGGCGGCCGTCAGCGCCAGGCGGATGGTTTCGAGGTCGCGCATTTCGCCCACCAGCACGACGTCGGGATCCTCGCGCAGTGCCGAGCGCAGGGCCTCGCTGAAGCCCAGCGTGTCGCGGTGCACTTCGCGCTGGTTGATCAGCGACCGCTTGCTCTCGTGGACGAACTCGATCGGGTCTTCGATCGTGATGATGTGGTCGGGCTTGTTGTCGTTGACGTAGTTGACCATCGCGGCC
>CAIUGU010000176.1 GCA_903898785.1 uncultured Pseudomonadota bacterium
CTGCGCCCGTCACGTAGATCCGGCCGACGGAGTCCACGGCCATGCCGTCACCGCCGCCGCCTTCCAGCGGCGCGAAGTCCCGCTGGTTCGCGAGCGAACCGTCGGCATTCACGTCGAACGCGACGAGCTGCGTCTGGTTCGTCACGTACAGGCGCTTCTCGTCGGGGCTCAGCATCACGCCGTTCGTCCTCAGGTTCTCGCCGTAGCGAGTCACCACGCCTTGCGGAGTCGCGTAGAACAGACCGCCCATCGTGAAGTAGACGCCACCCTTGCTGTCGGCGGTGATGTCGTTCAGTACGCCGCCGATGCAGTCGAGCGTATCGCCGTTGATCGAGTTCGCCAGCACCTTGCGCGTCGGCGCGAGCTGCACCACGGCCGGGTTCAGGATGCGCGAGGCGAGGAACACCTCGCCCTTCGTGTTGATCGACAACGCGCCGCCGGTGTTGGTGTCCCGGTAAACCACCGCCTCCTTGCCGTCCTTGTCGATCTTCACCACCTGGCTCTTGTCGTTCTGTGCGACGAGCACGCCGCCGTCGTCGGTGCCGACGATGCCGTCAGCATTGTTGCCTGCGGTGGTCCACACGGTCGTCCACTTCGCACCCGCCGCAATGACGCCGGGGATCGCGGTGACGGTGTACTCGCGCGGCGTGAGGTTGCCGACGGTCGCGGGTGCGGGCGGCGGGCCCGCAGGAGCGGCGCCTGCAGCGGGACGCGGCGGCGGCACCTTGCACTTGGCAATGGTGTCCGCGTACCGCGCGTCGTTGGCGGCCTGTACGCCAGGACCCTGGCGCAGCGGCGCGGCAGGCGCCTGCGCGAGTGCGACAGCAGTGCCGAGACAGCCCGCGATCACCGCGAGCAATGCTTGAGACTTCATGCGAATCCCCTCTGAATGTTATCGATCTTGAACACGTCGGCGGCCGCTGGGCGTGGCGCTGACGGAGGCCTGCGAGAATTCCGGTTCGGCGCCGATTGTCGCCGCTTCTACCGCCCGCGTCACCTGCGCTGAGGACGTGAGCGCAGTGCAATAAAAGCAAAGGCCCGGCGACCCACCCAGAGAGGGAGGATCGCCGGGCCGTCTACTCAAGCGCCTAGAACCTGTAGCTGGCCTCGAGCGCCACGCCGCGGGGCGGATCGACGAAGCCGTAGTAGCTGCGGGCACCAAACAGCCGGTTCGACAGCGGCGTATCGCCGGAGTACCCCACGACGGTTTCATCCGTGAGGTTGCGGCCGATCAGCGCCACTTCCCACTGTTGCGACTCGCCGCCGACGGCAACGCGGGCATTCACCTTCGTGAAGGCGTCCTGCTTCGTGGCCGGATCCAGCGTCAGCGACGTGAGGAACTCGGACGAGTAGATGACATCCGCTGCCAGCGTCAGGCGCAGGCTGCTGCCGAGCGGGATGCCGTACTGTGCGCCGACCACGCCCGTCCACTCGGGCGCGAGCTGGTTCGTGAAGCCCTTGTAGTCGCAGTTGCCGGCATTGGGACCGCTCGCAAGCGGCGCGAGGCCGAAGTAGCACTGGCCGAAGTACTTGGTCCACTCGAAGTCGAGATACGCGACGGAACCCGTGATGCGCAGGTCGCGGGTCGCCTGCCAGCGGCCCTCGATCTCGGCGCCCCTCAGCTTCGCCGTGCCGTTGCCGACGTTGAAGCCGATGGCGCCGTCGAACGCGCTGGTCTGCAGGTCCTTGTAGTCCGTGTAGAACACGTTCGCGTTGATCTCGGCGCGCGAGCCGATGCCGCTCTTGATGCCCAGTTCATACGTCGTGGCCTGCTCGTCCTCGAACTCGAACGTACCGCTCGTGATCGGCGTGCCGCCCGCCACTGGAGGCTTGTTCGAGCGCGCATCGAAGCCGCCCGACTTGAAGCCGCGCGACCAGGATAGGTACGCCATCGTGTTGTCGGTCAGGTCGTACTGCACGTTCACGAGCGGCGAGAAGTTCGACTCGGAGCGCTCGCCCGACAGCGAGTGCGGCACGATGCCGAGCGCGGCGGAGAACAGCGGATAGAACGCCGAGTTGATCAGCGGCCCGCCGAGGCCGTTCGTCAGCAGCGTGGTGCGCCGGCCCTTCTTGTCTTCATCCGAGAACCGGCCGCCGGCCGTCAGGCGGAACGAGTCCGTGACATTCCACGTCGCCTGCGCGAACGCGGACCACATCTGGCTGTCCTGGCTGAACACACGCGGATTGGCCGCGTTCGAGAACAGGGCGGAGTTCGCGCCGATCAGCGGATTCAGCGCCAGCACCGGGATGGCGAGGCTGGTGGTCGGTACGTACAGGTAGTCCGTTTCGTCGAGGTCGTATTCCTGGAAGAACAGACCGCCGATCCACGACACGGTGGCGTCCGCCCGCGACGCGAGGCGCAGTTCCTGGCTGAACTGCTTGTAGTCCTCGGTCACGCCGGCGTTGAACACGGTGGCGCCAACGAAATCGCAGTCGCAGTTCTCGGCCAGTTCATAGGCGCTGTAACCGGTGGTCGACGTCAGCGTCAGGCCGTTGTCGTACTTGAAGTTCATCGTCAGCGCCGTCTCGAAGTTCGTGAGATCGCTGGTGTCGCCGTTCGAAGAGCGCTGGAAGTCGATCGTGCGGTTGGCGGCACTCGCACTCGTGCCCTGCGGCAAGCCGTTAGGCCGGGCGATCAGCGGCAGCGAACCGCCCGCGACGATCTGCGAATAGGTCAGCCCGCTGAAGGCCGGATTGGTCGTCGGCGTCTCGCCGAAGATCTCGATCTGGCGGCCTGCGGTCTCGTACTTGCCGGCTTCGAAGCGCAGGGCCGCATCGAACGCATCGGACGGCGTGAACGTCAGCATGATGCGGCCGGCGTATTCGTCGCGGGTGGGTTCGTCGCGGTTGAGCGTGAGGTTCTCGATGTAACCGTCCGCCTCGCGGTAATGCACGGCAATGCGCGCGCCTACCGTGTCGGACACCGGGCCTGACAGCATCGCGGCGGCGACGGTGTCGTTGTATTCGAAGTCACGGGTGAGACGGACCGAGCCTTCGAACTGGTCGCCGGGCCGGGCCGCGACCATGTTCACCGCGCCGGCCACTGCATTCTTGCCGAACAGGATGGGTTGCGGGCCGCGCAGGACTTCCACGCGGGCGAGATCCAGGAAGGGCATGCGCGACTGGTGGCCGCGGCCGCGGTAGATACCGTCCATGTAGGAACTGACGGATTGCTCGAAGCCCTGGTTGAGGCCGGAGCCGATGCCGCGGATGTAGATGTTGTTGGAGATGCCCGTCTCGGTCATCTGCAGGTTCGGCACGTAGGCCTTGAGGTCGTCGAGGCGGACGATGCCGGATTCCGCGAGCTTCTCGCCGGAGACGGCCAACACGGAGAGCGGCACGTCCTGCAGCGATTCCTGGCGCTTCTGCGCAGTGACGATGATCTCGTCAAGCGCCACTGGTTCACCGTTGGTGCCCTGGGCCAGGCCATCATGCGAAACGGCTGCTGCGAGACAGAATAAGGTGTAGGCGGCACGCTGCCTGGACTGCAGGATACCCAGAACGCTGCGGGACACGAGATTGCTCATGAAGCTAACTACCCTGATGAAAAAGGTTGAGCCCGGATTCTGCTCCGCCAGTCATAAGCCGGGCAATACAGCCGTTTTGAATTGTTCTGCTGCGGCGCCGCATCCGATCAGGTACCCGACGACTGGCAGAGTCAGGGTTCTTGATCAGGCAGCACTAGTGGCGATGGTCATCAGGCGCCCTCTCTATCCATGACGAGGCAAGACAATCAGGCGTGCGTGACCTGCAGGATGCTGTTGCGGATCTGCTCGTGCAGCACGAGCTGGGCGTCCTGCGACACGGCCACGAGCAGTTCGGTGTAGGTCAGACGGCCCTCGGCATTGAGCCCGAGCACGTTGCGCGCGCGGAGCAGGTCGATGAAGTTCTTGAACAGGGCCTTGTCGAAGAACTCGGGCGAGTTGAGCTCGTACAGCAGCGACATGCGGCTCGCCATCAGGCGGCACTGGTTCTCGAGGGCCTCCTGCGTGATGCGGCCGCTGCCGGTCTTGAGCAGCAGCGAGATGACGAGGTAGTACCGCTCGATGATCTGCACGCTGGTCTGCGCCAGCACGGACAGCTGCACGGCCTCGATGGAGTCGACCGGCGGACGCCGCCACTGCCTGCCGTTCTCGAGCGATTCGAGCAGGCCGTGGTTCGCGAGGTCGTCGAGGCATTCGAGCACGACGGCGTGGATGTCGTTCTCCTCCCAGCGCAGGAACAGCTCGTCGCGGATGTACGGATAGATGCGCCAGGCGAGGCGCTGGATGTCCTCGGTCTGCAGGATGCGGTTGTTGAGGAAGCAGCACGCGATCAGCGACGGCATCAGCAGCAGGTGCAGGGTGTTGTTGCGGAAGTACGTCATCAGCACCGAGTTCTCCTCGGTCATGCGCATGACATCGCCGAGCGGGTGCTTGTGCCGCGCGAGGATACCCATGCTCTCGCCGTAGCGGACCATCGACGCGCCGTCCATCGGCGTGATGTGCACGAGCGGCGAATAAGGCGCCTGCCGCAGCAGCGACGCATACAGCTCCACCTGCCGCGCGAGGTCCGCCTCCGGCATGCTCTGCTTCGGCGTCGGCAGCAGCGCCATCGCGATCAGGTTGATCGGCGTCGCGCAGGCCGCCGAGTTGATGTTCGTCATCACGCTCGTCGCGAGCTCGTCGACGGCGCGGCCGAGCCAAGGCGGACGCTCGTCGCCGGCGAGCGGTCGGCGCGACCAGTCCGGCACGTGCCGCAGCAGGATCTCGTCGAACCTGAGCGGCTCGCCGAGGCTCACGTGCACCTTGCCGAACTTGCTGCGCAGCTGCGGCAGCGTCTTCAGCATGCCGAGCACGGTTTCCTTCTGCTTGGGCCGGCCCGACAGCTCGCCGATGTACGTCTTGCCTTCCACCAGCCGCTCGTAGCCGAAGTACACCGGCACGAACACGAGCGGGCGACGCGGGTCCTTGAGGTAGCTGCGCACCGTCATCGACAGCATGCCGGTCTTCGGCTGCAGCAACCGTCCCGTGCGGCTGCGCCCGCCCTCGACGAAGTACTCGATCGCATGGCCGCGGGCCATCATGTGGCCGAGGTACTTCATGAAGACCATCGTGTAGAGCGTGCTGCCACGGAAGCTGCGCCGCAGGAAGAACGCACCGCCGCGCCGCAGGAACGAACCGATGACCGGCATGTTGAGGTTGATGCCGGCGGCGATATGCGGAATCGCGTAGCCCTTGTCGTAGATGACGTACGACAGCAGCAGGTAGTCCATGTGGCTGCGGTGGCACGGCACGTAGACGATCTCGTTGCCTTCGGCCACGGACTGCAGGCGGTCGATGTTGTGGAACTCGACGCCGTCGTACAGCCGGTTCCACAGGCGCGACAGCGCGCGCGCCATCAGGCTGACGAACGAATGCGAGTAGTTGGCGGCGATCTCGTCGGCGCAGCGCTTGGCTTCCAGCAGCGCCTCGCGGCGGGTGAGGCCTTTGTCGCGCATGACTTCCGCGACGGCCTGGCGCACCGCCTGCGTCCGCAGCACCTGCGCGACGATGGTCCGCCGGTGCGACAGGTCCGGCCCGATGGTGGCGGCGCGCTGGTTGCGCAGCTGGTTGCGCAGCATGCGGGCCGTCCGGCGCACGGCGCGCGGCGCATTGGCGCCCTCGCCGATGCTCGCCTTGAGGGACACCGGCTCGCCGAACTGCACGAGCAGGCTGCGGCCGTTGAACATCACCGCCAGCAGCCGGCGGAAGCGGCCGACGAGGTCCCACGACTCGGCGAACAGCAGCCGGAACCACGAGCGTTCCTTCGCGGGCGCCCGCCCCCAGAACACGTTGACCGGCACGAACTCGACATCGAGCGTCGGGTCCGCGTTGATGGCATCGACGAACGCACGGATCTCGGCGGGCACGCGGCGATCGACACGATTGCCCAGAAAGCCGGTGCGGCGCTCGAGGCAGACCAGCGAGCGCTCGGCGAGGCGTCGCTGGCCCTCGCCCGCGACGACCGGGGCCGACGTGCGCGGCAGGTCGAGGGCGATGCAGGCCTGCTGCAGCACGACCATGTCCGCGACGCCGCGGGTTTCGAGCACGTAACAGACAGGCACGCCACTGCGCTTCAGCGTGCGCTTGATGTCCTCCGGCAATACGCGCGGGCGCGCCCAGAGGGTGATGATCTTGCGAAGGAGGCTGAGCCAGAAGCGGCTGAGCGCGGCGCGGACCGACATGAAGCGGCTGGACCCGGCGTGCGGACTCAGGGCGCCGGCGCAGCGGAGCCGGTCGACTGGGCGTCAATGGCCTCGTCGAGCGACTTCTTCTGCTGCAGCGTGATGTCTTCGACGGCGCGGGCCCGGTCCTTCGTCGCCTCCATGTCGCCGAACACCGTGTCCTTCACGGGCGGCGGCTCGGGCGGCTCGCTGCTGCCGCAGGCGGCCAGCACGCAACCGGCAAGCGCGAGGACGACCAGGCTCGACGAGGTTCTTGCTTTCATGCGGCGGCTCCCGTTCACGTGTACTTGTCCATCTGGATCAGGAAGTACTCGAAGTAGTAATTGATGTCGCGGATGTTGTCGCCCATGCGGTGGTCCGAGTCGATGACGTGCAGCGTCGCCTTGTACTCGCGCGCAAAGCGGAAGCTGTTCTCTACGGGCACGATGTCGTCGCGCCAGCCGTGCACGATGGTGATCGGGCAGTTCGCGGGCTTCGGCGTGTACTGCTCGAAGCCGGGCATGTAGAACGCCGGCGCCAGCAGGAACATGCCGCGGGCCTGCAGCAGCGACGAGGCCGCGGCCGAGACATGCCCGCCCAGGCTCGACCCGACGAGCACCAGCGAGCCGCGCAGGTCCTTGCAGTACGCCAGCAGGCGCGTGACGCGGTCCTGCGGGTTGTCGATGCCGCGGTAGTCGACGGACTCCACCTGGAAGCCCTCGTTGCGCGCGAGTTCGGCCATGGCGGCGATCTTGTTGCCCCACGGCTCCCCGTCCTTGCCATGCGAGAACACTACGTATCGTTCGCTCATCGTCCCGTCCCTTCAGCGTCGGTGCGGCATTCTACTGCGCTTCGCCCATTCCCCAGAGGGCTTCGTCGAGGCTTGCATCCCGGGGCCAGCCGAAGCGCTGCAGATCGACGCGACCGTTCACGAAGCGCACGCCCTCCGCCTCCAGGCGCCTGCGCTGCTCGGCATAGGGCTCGCTGCCTTCCGGGAACGCGAGCTTGCCGCTGGCGGTGAGGATGCGAAACCACGGCAACCGGGTTTTCGTGGGCGAGTTCCGCAGGACCGTCCCGACGAGGCGCGCGCGTCCCGGCAGGCCGGCCACGCGGGCGATGCCGCCGTAGGAACACACGCGTCCCCGCGGCACGCGCGCGATGGCGGCGCAGATCTTCGAGGCGGCATCGTCGGCGCCGCGGTCGGCCCGGGTGACGGACTTCGCGCTCACGATTCCGGCGTCGGCGCAACGGCTTGTTGCGAACGATCGGCGCGGTCGGGGTCGCGGCGGCGTTCGCCTCCCGTCAACGCGATGCCGAGCGCCGCCACGAACGGCAGCGCCCGCTCCAGGAAATCCCCCGGTGCATTCGGCAACAGGTGCAGCAGCAGGGTCAGGATGAAGCCGGCCCACATGGATCCCAGCGTCGAGCCGGGGCGGATGCGCTTGCCGGTCAGGCGCACGAGCAGCAGCGGACCGAACGCCGACCCCAGCAGCGTCCACGCGAGCACGAGCCGCTCGAAGGAGGGCTCGGGCACCGCGGTCGCGACCGTCAGCGACAACGCGCCGGCCAGCACCACGGCGGGCTTTGGCCAATTGAGCGAGCCGCGCGCACGGTCCACGTAGACGTCGACCGAGACGGCGGCCGCCATCACGAGCAGGACGCTGTCGAGTGCAGTGGCTGCAAACACCAGCAGCGCGGCCAGGAACAGGGCGGCGAGCCCCGCGGGCAACACGTGCTGCAGCAAGCCGGTGAAGACCGCTTCGAGGCTGCTGTCCGCGGGCAGCAGCAGGCGCGCCGCCCAGCCACACACGAGCATCGCGCCGAGCACGAGCAGGACCCACACCAGCGCTGTCCGCCGCGCGATCAGGAGCTGCTGCGGATCCGCACTCGCCATGAACTGGCTGACCACCTGCGGCTGGCCGAACGGCACGAGCCCGAGCATCAGCGTCCCGAGCGCGAACGTGAGCGCCAGGATCGCAGCCTGTTCGCCTGTCCAGAGGCCGACGTCGACGGGAAGGTCCGAGAGCTGCACCCACACGGGCGACCAGCCTCCCGCCGCGATCAGCGCCATGGCCGCCACGGTGATCGCAATGAGCAGCACCGCAACGGCCCGGACACCGTCATTCACCACGGTACCCTTGTAGCCGCCCAGCAGCGTGCAGACCGTGGCCGCCGCGATGCCGAGCACCATGCCGCCACGCACGCCCACGGGCAGCAGCTGTGCCACCAGCTGGCCGAGCAGCGGCAGGTACGCCGCCATGCCGACCAGCAGCGCCATGAACAGGATCAGCGTCGTGGAGACGACGATCGGCGCACGCATGCGCTTGCCAGTGTCGCCAGTCAGCAGTTGCGGCAACGTCAGATGGTCCTGTGCGAGCGACCATGCGCGGACCCGAGGGGCGACGAAGTACCAGCCGAACAGGTAACCGACGAGCGCCGTGAACAGGATCCACACGGCGGCAAACCCCCACGCGTACGCCGCACCGGTGACGCCGAGTAGCAGCCACAGCGGCAGCGCATTGCTCACCTGGCTGAGCGCGACCAGGCCGGCCTGCACGTTGCGTCCCGCGAGGAAGAAGTCCTCGGTGGTGCTGGCCGTGCGGCCGGCACGCCACGCCAGCACGAGGAGCAACGCGCCGATCACGATGAGGGCTGCGGCCATCGGGGCGACGCCGTCAGCCTGCCCAGCCCGGCAGTGCGTCGCCGCCACGCGGCAGCATCGGTACGTAGTCGCCCTCCGGTTCGCGCAGCACGTCGTGCGTCCAGAAGGAATCGAGTGCGTTCACGGCCACCGGCTTGATCGTGCTGCCGGCCGTGCTGTGGGTGATGAGGTACGTGTGGTACTCGCCGCGGCGCGAGGCGGCGAAGCCGACCAGGATGCTGATGCGGCCGAGCAAGGTGTCGCGGGCGGTGTTCACGCGTTCGTCAGTGATCACGAAGTACGCCTTGCCGTCCTCCGCACCGGGAAAGGCGCCCGCTTCGCCCAGGTCGCGCAGGAACGCCGAGACCTGGCGCCGGACCCGCTGCCACGCGTTGCGATCCGCGTGGTAGACCACCACCCAGCGGGTGCCGCGCTCGATGCTGTTCAGCACGAACAACCCGAAGCGGCGGGTGGCGATGTAGCCCCAGTCCGCCGCAGCGCTCGACCCGCCCGCCAGCGTGCGCGGCACGAGCCGCACCGGCGCGGCAGAACGGACGACGTGCAACGCGTTGATGCCGTTCGCGGCAAGGCGCCAGCGCTCGGGCTCGGTGAGGTTGCACGCGAGCCGCGTCCCCGGGCGCAGCAGCAGTTCGGGCTCGGGCGCACTGATGTCCCACACCGGCCGCTGCTCCTCCGCGCGCGCGAGCATGCCGGCCACCGCGCCGCCATTGCCGAACACCTGGGCCGTGCCGCGCAGGCGGTCCGCGACCAGCAGCCGCGGATAGAACATGCAGGCGTCGGGACTCGAGAAGTTGAGTTCGCGCAAGCCGTGGATCGCCTCCTCCGCCGTCGTCCAGTGCGCGGGCGGGTCGACGATGAGCAGTGCACGGCGGTCGCGGCAGTAGCGGCTGGCGACGACGAGGCTGGACGGCCCGATATCCTCGTCGCGAGACAGGGGCGGGATGTGGACGAAGTCGAGATGCTCGACGGCGTTGAGTGCGAACAGGCCCGTGGCGCTGCGCCCCGACCCGATCACGTCGTATTCGCTGAGCGGGCTGCCGTCGTCGCCGTCGGGGTTGGAGCTGACGTAGCCGAGCGCCTGCCCCACCGACACGCGCGCGCCGGGATGGGCCGTCGCATCGGGACGCAGGGCCGGTACTCGCCCGCGGACGCGAACGAGCTGCGATTCGAGCAGCGCGGTGCCGACGAAGCGCTGGGCAGTGGGCTCGACGGACAGGCCGCGGAAGATCTCCTGCGCGTCGATGCGTTCGGACCCCGGCACCCTGAGGCGCTGGATGACGAGATTGAAGCGGTCCTCCTCGTTGTCGCCGATGTTGTCGTAGTCGACGGCGGCGCGCAGGAACTCGCGCGTGCCGGGCGCGAGGCCCGCCAGCGTCAGCGTCTCGGTGCCGCACAACAGCGTGATGGTCGGAGGCGCGGCGCCGTTAACGACACGGACGACGATGGCGTGCTGGCCGCCGTGCTCGAAGAACTGCTCCACGGCGTAGGACAACGGGCTCGGCTGCCACAGGCCGCCGAAGACCTGCTGGTAGTCCGCGAAGCTGTGCAGGGTAACGGGCGCATTGACGGGGCCGCGGAGCGTGCGGCCGACGAATGCCGTCACGGCAGAGGCGACGAGTCCGATGGGCTGCTCGGGCGTGGGAATCTCGTCGATCTCGATCCCTTGAGTCATGGGCTCAAGTATCCGCGACTCACCGTGCAGCTTGGGGGGCGGGAGCGGGCTTTGCCTGCTCCTGGCGACGCCGGTCTTCCTCTTCGCGGGCGCGGCGGGCGTCATCGCGTCGACGCTGGATTTCCTCCAGCATGATCTTGAGCCACTCGGTCGGCATGTCGCGGATCCCGGTCTGTGAGAAGAACCGGTCGCAGTTTAACAGTAGCGAAGACGGATTAGTCCCCGACCTGCGGGAAGCCACAGCGAGGGCGCCAGGATGGCGGCGCAGCGCACCGAGCCCAGTTGCCCGGCACGCACGCGCGCGCCACGCGACTCAGGAAGTCGTGCCGCCGGCCTTGGGTGCAGGGGTCGTCGATGCGGGCTTGGCGGCCGGCTTGGCAGCCGGCTTCGCCGGCGTCGGCTTGGCCACTTCCGGGACATCGGCGAGCAGCGCCTCGAACTCGGCGGCGGTGACGCGCAATTCCTTCTTGCCGTCCCACATCGAGCCCGCCGGGAGCTGGTTCTCCACGCGCCGCGTGCTCGCAAGCACGGCGTCGACCGTGACGCCCTGCTTCGACACGGGCACGGTGATGCCACGCGGAGCAGCGGCGATGGACTTGATGAGATCGAGGTCCGCGGCCACGCCGTGCTGCTTGAGACGCTTCTCCATGTGCACGGTCAGCGCTTCGTTGAGCAGCTTCTGCGCGCCGTCGCCCTGCTGGCGGGGATCGTCCTCGAGGATCGGGAAGATCTGCATGTGCAGCGCATCGCCTTCCCAGCCGAACGCGATGGGCTGGTTGACGACCGTCACCTTGGTGCCGACCGACATCATGTGGAACAGCGGCGCGATGTCCTCGGGGTACAAGCGCACGCAGCCATGGCTCGACCGCATGCCGACGCCGTAGGGCTTGTTCGTGCCGTGCACGAGGTAGCTCGGCCAGCCGAGGTTCATGGCAAACGCACCCAGCGGGTTGTCGGGACCGGGGCCGACCCTGGCGGGGAGCGGATCGCCGTTCTTCTTGTGCTCGGCACGGACCGACGCCGGCACCGTCCAGACCGGATCGCGGCGCTTCGACACGATCTTGGTCACGCCTTCAGGCGTCTGCCAGCCCACCTTGCCGATGCCGATGGGGAATGTATAGACAGTCTGCAGCTCGCCTTCCTTGCGCTTCGGGAAGTAGTAAACGCGCAGGGCCGCAAGATTCACGACCAGGCCTTCATACGGCGCGTCGGGCAGCACGAAACGCGTCGGCAGCACGATCTCGCGACCGGCACCGGGCAGCCACGGATCGACACCGGGATTCGCGCGCAACACTTCTTCGTAGCCCAGGTTGAAGCGCCGGGCGATGTCGGACATGGTGTCTTCCGGACCGACCTTCGTCAGCTGCAGGTGGCCAACGACCTCCGTCGTTGCCGGATCGAACTGGAACCGATGCGTGGCCGTGGGGGCATACACGACGGGCGGCGGCGGCTCGACGACCGCAGGCGGCGGTGCCTCGGGCTGCCGCTGCATGAACTGGCAACCGGCCAGCAGGATGACAGGAAGTACTGCCGCAGACCGCAAGAGGTTGTGTGCATTCATGGTCGCATTATGACCAAGAATCGAGCACTTGCGTACCCACCCACCTGTCGGCGAAATCCGACAGAAGGCGCCGATTTCCGTCTTACAGCAGCACGGTGACGTTCGGCAGTTCGTCGCGGTCGATCGCCGGGAACCGCTGGACGATGAGCTTGCCCACCGCTTCGATGCCACGCACGGCGCCGCCCTGGTAATCGCCCTTCGCAAAGCAGGCCTCGATGGTCTTGCAGGCCGCCAGCCAGTCCGGGTCCCTAGAGATGTCGCCGTACCCCCGGTCCGCGATGATCTCGACCGCATGGTCGGCGAGCAGCACGTAGATCAGGACGCCATTGTTGGCCTCGGTGTCCCACATGCGCAGCTGCGAGAACACTTCGCCGGCCCGCTCGCGCGGCGTGATGTCGTGCCACAGCTGCGGACCGTCGAGGCTGCCTTCGATGGCGAGGCGCAGTTCACCGCCATGCAGACGCTCCGTGTTCGCGATGGCTGCTTCGATGGCTTGCAGCGCGGACGCGGGGAACGTCTGCTTCACGGCCCACGGCGACGTGAAGAGATGCCGCAGCAGGCGACCGAAGTCGAGGTTCATTACCACCGCCCCGAGGCGCCGCCGCCACCGAAACCGCCCCCTCCGCCACCGCTCCAGCCGCCGCCTCCGCCGAAGCCGCCACCCAGGCCACCGCCCGACGTCCAGCCGCCGCGACGACCGCGATGCGAACTGGCCCAGCCACCGCCGCCACCGCCACCCAGCAGCGTGATGAAGAAGGCAATGACCGCGGCGATCACGGCGATGCCCAATACGCTGACGATGAACCAGACGATGCCGCCGACGAGCACGGAGGTGGTGACGGCGCCGCCGTCGCGCCCGAACAGTCGGCGCAGGATGCCGCCGCCGATCAACGCGACCATCAGCACGATCGGCAGCACGGGTTCGAAGTTGCGAGCGGGCAATCCCTGCGCTGCAGGGGGGGCCGGCAAGGCCTCCCCGTCGACGACGCGGATGATCCTGTCCACACCGGCAGCGATGCCGCCGTAGTAATCGCCGGCGCGGAAGCGCGGCACGATGTCTTCCTCGATGATGCGATTGGCCGTCGCGTCGGTCAGAGCGCCTTCGAGGCCGTAGCCCACCTCGATCCGCAGCGTGCGGTCGTCTTTCGCGACGAGCAGCAATACGCCGTCATCCGGCTTGGCGCGGCCGAGCTTCCATTCCTCCACGACGCGGATCGAGTACTGCTCGATGGCTTCCGGCTGCGTGGTCGGCACGACGAGCACGGCGATCTGCGCGCCCTTGCGCGCTTCGAACGCGGCGAGCGTCTGCTCGAGCGACTGCTTCTGGCCGGCATCGAGCGTGGCCGTGAGATCGGTGACGCGCGCCGTCAGCTTGGGCACATCGACCAGGGCATGGGCGACCGAACCGAGCAGCAGGAGGCAGAGGGCAGCTCCTGCCGTCCAGGCCGCCGAGCGCAAGGAGCGGAGTGCGCTCATGCCGCGTCAGCCGCGCTCAATTGGTGGCGGGCGGCGTCGCCGGGGCCGGAGCGCCAGGCGCCGCGAAATCGACCGTCGGCGGCGTGGCGATGGCGGCTTCGTTCTGCACCGTGAAGCTCGGCTTCGTGGAGAAGCCGAACACCTTCGCCGTCAGGTTGGACGGGAACGAGCGCACGGTGACATTGAAGCCCTGCACCGACTCGATGTAGCGGTTGCGCGCGACGGTGATGCGGTTTTCCGTGCCTTCGATCTGCGCCTGCAGGTCGGTGAAGCCCTGGATGGACTTGAGCTCGGGATACCTTTCGACGACGACCATCAGCCGCGACAACGCGCTGCCGAGTTCGCCCTGCGCGGCCTGGAAGGCCTGGAACGCCTGCGGGTCGTTGATGAGTTCGGGTGTCGCCTGGATCGTGCCGACCTTGGCGCGCGCGTTGACGACCGCTTCGAGGATGCCCTGCTCGGCGGCGACGGCGCCCTTGACCGTGTTCACGAGGTTCGGGATGAGGTCGGCGCGGCGCTGGTACTGGTTCAGCACCTCGGCCCACGACGCCTTCACCTGCTCGTCCTGCGACTGCAGCGTGTTATAGCCGCAACCCGACAGCAGCACCGCAACGAGTGCAACCAACCCGAGCTTCAATGGACGCATGGCAGTGATTCCTGGAGAAGGGGCCTTGTCGGAACGATACGCGCGGCGGCACCCAAGTGCCACCGCCACCCACGCAGTTGGATGGGGACGCGCGCCGGATTCACAAGGGCGCCGCGCGACCCATGCACGCCGGCCGGCTCCGGCGCCCTGTCGCAGCCTGCCTTACCAGATCTTGATGCGGTCCTCGGGCTTCCGATACAGGCCATCGCCCTCTTTCAGCGCGAACGCCGCCTGGAACTCCGGCATGTTCACGAGGACCCCGTTCGCGCGGTACTCGCTCGGACTGTGCGGATCGGTCAGGATCCGCCGCCGCATGTCGTCGTCGCGGTGCTTGCGCGCCCACACCTGGGCCCAGCCGGTGAAGAAGCGCTGGTCGCCCGTGTAGCCGTCGATGACGGGGGCTTCCTTGCCGCCCAGGGACAGGCGGTACGCGCGATAGGCCACTGTCAGGCCCGCGAGGTCCGCGATGTTCTCGCCGAGCGTGAGCTCGCCGTTGACGGTGAGCGTCGGCAGCGGGCTGTACGCGTTGTACTGTGCGACGAGGCCGGCGGTGCGCTTGCGGAATTCCTGGTCGTCGGCGTCGGTCCACCATTCGCGCAGGTTGCCGGTGCCGTCGTAGTGGCGGCCCTGGTCGTCGAAGCCGTGGCTGATCTCGTGGCCGATGACGGCGCCGATGGCACCGTAGTTGACGGCGTCGTCCGCGTTCACGTCGAAGAACGGCGGCTGCAGGATGGCGGCCGGGAACACGATCTCGTTGGCCGGCGGGTAGTAATAGGCGTTCACCGTCTGCGGCGTCATGAACCACTCCGTCTTGTCGATCGGCCCGCCGAGGCGGCCGAGCGCACGGTCATGTTCCACTGCGGCTGCCCGCTGCACGTTGCCGAGCACGTCGTCGCGACGCACTTCGAGGGCCGACCAGTCCTTCCATTTTTCGGGATAGCCGATCTTGGCCGTGAAGGTCGCGAGCTTGGCCTGCGCCGCCTTGCGCGTCTCCGGCGTCATCCACTCGAGCGCATCGATGCCGACGGCATAGGCCTGCATCAGGTTGCCGACGAGCTGGTCCATGCGCTGCTTGGCTTCCGGCCTGAAATGCCGCTCGACATAGACCTTGCCCACGAGATCGCCGATGGCGCCCTCGACGGTGGCCACGCCCCGCTTCCAGCGCGGCTTGATCTCCGCAGTGCCGGACAATGCGCGGCCGTTGAACTCGAAATGCAGGTCGACGAAGCGCTTCGGCAGGTACGTCGCATACGCGTTCAGCAGCTTGAACCTGAAGTACTCGCGCCACTGGCTCGCCGGCACGGACGTGATCATGCCGCCCAGCTTCGTGAAGAAGCTCGGCTGCGAGACGATGAGCGTCGTGACGTTGCCCGCCCCCGCGCCGTCGAGGAACGCCGGCCACTCGAGACCGGGCGACAGCGAGCCCGCGGCGGCGAGCTCGTAGCGGTTGTAGGTCTTCTCCACGTCGCGGTTCTGCACGCGGGTCCACTGGGCTTCGGCCATGCGCGTTTCGAGCGCGAGAATCCGGGCCGCTGCGGCCTCGGCGTCTTTCACGTCGGCGGCCGCGAGGAGGTCGCGCACATAGGCCTGGTACTTCTTGCGCGTTTCGACCTGCTTGGGTTCCTTCGCGAGGTAGTAGTCGCGGTCGGGCATGCCGAGACCGTTCTGCACGACGTAGCTGACATACGACGTCGAGTTCTTCTCGTCGATGGCGACGTAGAAGCCGATCGGCTCGCTGACACCGATGCGCTGCGTGTGGCCGATGTAACGGGCGATATCCGCCGGGGTTGCCAGTGCGTCGATCCTCTTGAACTCGTCGGCAAGGGGGCTCAAGCCCTTGGCCTCGATGGCCTCCTCGTCCATGAAGCTCGCGAAGAAATCGCCGATGCGCTGCGTATCGGATCCGGGCGTGCGGTCCGGACTGGCGGCGGCCTCTTCGAGGATGGCTCTCAGGTTGGCTTCGGACGCATCGGCCAGCGACGTGAACGTTCCGTAGTTGGAACGGTCGGCCGGGATCTCGGTGGTCGTAAGCCACTTGCCGTTGATGTGCCGGTAGAAGTCGTCCTGCGGACGCACCGCGGGATCGATGTTCGCCTGGATGACCCCCGACGACAGCGGCGGTGCGGCGGCCTGGGACTCGGCTTCGGGCGCCCGGCTGCAGGCGGTGAGACCGGCCAGCAGGGTGAGCGAGACGGCGGAAACGAGCAACGGCTTCATGGACACCTCGGCCACGGGGCGACGAACGGGAGCGGGCGGCAGCACCTTGAGAGTCCGGAGAATAGCCGAGAGTTCTCGGCCATGGCCAAGCGTCAGCGAAGGGCCGCAACCGGGACCTTCCTGCGGGACGGAAATCGGGAACCTTCCTGATTTCCATCCGGCCGCTGGGGAGATCTGGAATCGCCCTGACTTCCGTGGGCGAACACCGGGCGAAAAAAAAGGCCCCGGGTTTAGGGCCCGGAGCCTTGAGAGACGGATTTCACGAAGGGTGGTGAAAATCCGCTAGGGGATCGATACAGCGCCAGTCAGAAACAACCTAATGCAACCTCGACCACTGCAACACCTTGATGTCATTGGCATTGCATGCAAAATTCCGGGCCAGGACCGCGGCCGCCTCACGAAAGTCGCCGCGCTTCAGCACCCTGTTGACCTCAACCACGCCCCGAAATTCACTCAGGCCCTTCGGAGCGGGCTCCTCGTAGAGGAAATGGGTGTAGTACTTGGTGCTCATGGGGACCGAAAGTAATGGCGGTGGCGGGACCCGTCCGTGATGATGTCCACAGAATTCCGGCCATCAGGCTGCGTCTGCCCCGAGGTTTTGCAGGGAATGAGTCGCTATCGTCCGCCGACCGTGCGTGGTTCAAAGTTCATCACCCCCGACGGAGCGCGGGTGCTCAAGGAGGAACTCGATTTCCTGTGGCGGGAGAAGCGGCCCGAGGTGACGCGCGCGGTTTCCGAAGCGGCCGCACAAGGCGACCGCTCGGAGAACGCGGAATACATCTACGGCAAGAAGCAGCTCAGGGAAATCGACCGCCGGGTGCGGTTCCTCAGGCAGCGGCTCGACGGCATGGTGGTGGTGGACAAGCCGCCGTCGGATCCTGCACGCGTGTACTTCGGCGCATGGGTGACGGTCGAGGACGACGCCGGCGACGTGACCGACTATCGGCTGGTGGGGCCCGACGAGTTCGACCTGCCGAAGGGACTCATCAGCATGGACTCGCCGCTCGGCAAGGCGCTGATGCGCAAGGCCGTGGACGATGAGTTCAGCATCGAGCTGCCCGCCGGAAGGAAGACGTTTACCGTCGTGAAGATCTGGTACGCCGAGTGAGTGGCGACGAGCAACGAGCGACTAGCCATTGGCAGGAAGGGGGGTCGCTCCTTCCGCTTTGCTCCTTGCCCAGGCGCTAATCGCCAATCGCTGGTCGCTCGTCGCTAGACGACGCGGATATTCTTGAACTGCCACGGATCCGTGAGGTCGAGGTCTTCCTCGAACAGGCGGCCCCGCTCGACCAGCGGGTGCCAGTCCGTATACGCCCCCACGACAGGCCCGAGGTACGGCGTGCAGATCTCGAGGATGCGCCGGTAATCCATCTCATCCGGCTCTACGACGCCCGCATTCGGATTCTCGATTGCCCACACGAGCCCGGCCAGTACCGACACGCACACCTGCAACGACGTCGCGCTGTTGTAAGGGGCGAGCTTGCGCGCCTCGTGGATCGACAGCTGCGAGCCGTACCAGTACGCGTTCTTCTTGTGGCCGGCGAGCAGCACGCCGAGCTCGTCGATGCCGTCGACGATCTCGGTGTTCATGATTCGCTTGTGATCCTGCACCTTCCAGTTGCGCCCGGCGAACTCGTGCACCGACAGCACGGCCGCATCGCAGGGATGGTAGGCGTAATGGGCCGTGGGCCGGTACGTCACCTTGTCGCCGTCGCGGACCGTGAGGTAGTCGGAAATGGAGATGGCTTCGCTATGCGTGATCAGGAAGCCATGGAACATGCCGGCCCGCGGCGTCCACGTGCGCACGCGGGTGCCGGCACCGGGCTGCAGCAGGTAGATCGCGCTCTGCCGGCCGAACTCGTGGCGCTTGCCGTCGCGCGGCCAGTTCTTCTCGTGCGTGCCCCAGCCCAGTTCGGCGGGCTGCGCGCCCTCGCCGACGAAACCGTCGACCGACCACGTATTGACGAACTCGTTCAGCCGCTTCGGCACGTTCGAGACCTGCGTGTCGCGCTCGGCAATGTGGATGACCTTCACGCCAAGCTGCTGCGCAAGCGCGGCCCACGCCTGCCGCGTGGCGGGGGCACCGGCATCGACGCCCGTATCAGCCGCGAGGTTGAGCAGCGCCTGCTTCACGAGATGCGAGACGAGGCCGGGGTTGGCGCCATGAGTGAGCACCGCCGTCGGCCCGCGCGGGAACTGCTCCCGGAGCGCGAGCGCCTCCTCGCGCAAGGCGTAGTTCGACCGCTTCGACGGCGGGACCGTCGGGTCCGTGTAGCCACCCGGCCAGGGCTCGATGCAGGTATCGAGATACAGCGCGCCCTTCTCGGCGCAGAGCTTGATCAGCGCGATGCTGGAGACGTCCACCGACAGGTTCAGCAGGAAATCGCCGCGGCCGACGAACGGATCGAGCACGCGCTTGTAGTTGTCGCGCGTGATCGGCTGCTTGATGAAGCGCACGCCGAACTCGGCGGCCTCGGCGCCGCCTGCGTCCTCGGCCGTCATGATCGTGATGCGATCGGCCGCGATCCCGACATGACGCAGGATCAGAGGCAGGACTCCCTGGCCGATGCTGCCGAACCCGACGATCAGGAGCCGGCCCGGGAAATCCACGTGGACGCGATGCTGGGGCATTATTTAACGACCTGCCGAACCTTGGGGAACGAGAAAACGGAAAAGGAAGTGTACTGATTTTTGCCGCCATGGCGACCCCGGCACGGCGGCCGCGCAGCCGCTGCGGCGCGCCTGCTCCCGACCGCGCCCGGAACGCCGGCAATGCAGCGGCGCGGGCGTTACTCCGGCGCCAGCGACTCGCGCCAGTGCGGAGGGAAAGTGCGCTCGTAGCCGGGCAGTGCCTCGACGCGGCGCATCCAGGCGGCCAGAGCCGGATAGTGGGTTTCGAGCGGCAGGAACCGCGCCTTGAGCTCCTGCGCCTCCCGCCGCTCGAGCGCGCGGAGGAGCAGCTGGATTCCCGGATAGACGACGAGATCGGCCGCGGACAGCGACTCGCCGACCAGCCACGCGGACTGCGCCAGGCGGTTCTCGATGGTTCGCGCCTCGCTGGCCACGACCTGCATGGCCTTCGCGATGTCGTCAAGCTTGCCTTCGAGGCCCTGGAAGAAGATCGCCGCGATGATCCGGGTGATGTGTTCCTCGACGTACACCTGGTACTCGCAGATCACGCGCATCACGGTACCGGCTTCCTCGGCGCTGCGGCCGAACAGCGGCGGCTCGGGATACTTGCGGTCGAGATACGTCAGGATCGCGAGCGACTCGAAGCAGACATAAGCGCTGTCTCCCTGGCCGTCCTTGAGGACGGGGACCCGGCCGCGCGGATTCATCTTCAGCATCTGCGCCGACTTGTGCTCCTGCTTGGAGAACTGCAGCAGGTGCGACGTGTACGGCAGCTTCTTGTATTCGAGCGCGAGCAGCACCCGCCACGAGTACGGACTGCCGCTGCCCCAGTAAAGATCAATTGCCATGGCCCATTGTCTCACGCTGGTAGAATCGCGGACGACAATTCTATCCGCGCTTCTCAAGCAGACAGCAGGGCAGTAGTCTCGCAGGCAGTCCGCCCCCGAAATCCGTCGCCAAACACCGTCATCCCATGCATACCACGTTGATCTCCGCCGCTGAACTGGCCCGTCACCTCGACGATCCCAAGTGGGTCGTCGTGGATTGCCGCTTCGATCTCGCGCGCCCGGCCAGCGGCCGCGAGGCTTATGCGGCCGGGCATATCCCGGGTGCACGCTATGCGCATCTCGATGACGACCTGTCAGCGAAGATCACGCCGCAGACCGGACGGCACCCGCTTCCCGATGCGCGTGCGATGGCCGCGACGCTCGGGAGTCTCGGCATCGACAACGAAACCCAGGTCGTGGCCTACGACGCAGGCAACGGCGCCTATGCGTCGCGGTTGTGGTGGCTGATGCGGTGGCTGGGCTCCGAGCGCATCGCTGTCCTCGATGGCGGATTCAAGGCGTGGACGGACGCCGGCCTGCCCGTGACATCCGCATTGCCGACCGTCATGGCCACCCGGTTCGACGCGAAGCCCCGCGACACGATGCTGCTGGACGCGGCGGGCGTGGGCCAGGCAGCCGCAGATCCGGCATGGCGAGTGCTCGATGCGCGCGGGCCGGAACGCTATGCCGGCGCGGTCGAACCGCTCGATACGAAGGCAGGCCATGTTCCCGGCGCACACAACTACCCGTTCACGAACAATCTCGGGCCTGACGGCCGCTTCCTGCCGGCCGCACAGCTCAAGTCCCAGCTGCAGCAGTCCCTGGGCACGGTGCCTGCGGAACGCGCGATCATGATGTGCGGCTCCGGCGTCACGGCCTGCCACAACCTGCTGGCGCTGGAAGTCGCAGGGCTCACGGGAGCGCGGCTGTACGCCGGTTCCTGGAGCGAATGGATCCGCGATCCCGCCCGCCCGATCGCGCTCGGCCCGACGCCCCGAGAGTCCCGATGAACAAGACCGTGCCCAACCTGAACTGGAAGATTGAGGACGCCCTCGAGACCTATCAGGTCGGCCAGTGGGGCAAGGGCTACTTCAACATCAATGCGGCCGGGCATCTCGTCGTACAACCCGGCATGGACGAGAAGCGCAGCATCGACCTGCTCGAAGTGGTCGAGGGACTGAAGGCACGCGATCTCAACACGCCCGTCGTCATCCGCTTTTCAGACATCCTGAAGCACCGGCTGGAACGCCTGCATGACGCGTTCGCGCAGGCGATCGCGGAGAACGGCTACGGCAACCGCTACTGCGCGGTGTATCCGATCAAGGTGAACCAGCAGCGCCTGGTGGTGGAGGAAGTCTACCGCTGCGGCGAGGAATTCAACTTCGGCCTCGAAGCGGGATCCAAGCCGGAACTGCTCGCCGTGATGGCACTGACGGAAGGCGCACCCGACCGCATGATCATCTGCAACGGCTTCAAGGACGACAGCTACATCGAGGCCGTGATCCTCGCGACCAAGCTCGGCCGCACCATCATCCCCGTCATCGAGAACTTCACGGAACTCGATCTGGTGCTGAAGTACGCGCAGCGTTACCAGGTGCGGCCGCGCATCGGCGTGCGCGTCAAGCTCGCGACCGAGGGCGCGGGACGCTGGCGCGGCTCGGCCGGCGAGAAGTCCAAGTTCGGCCTGTTCATCAGCGAGATCCTCGAGCTGGTTGCGGTGCTGAAGCAGCACGACATGCTCGACTGCCTGGAGCTCGTGCACTGCCATCCGGGCAGCCAGCTCCACGACATCCGCCGCGTGAAGGACACGATCAACGAACTCGCGTACGTCTACGCGGAACTGAGCCGCATCGGGGCGGGACTCAGGTACATCGACATCGGCGGCGGCCTCGGCGTCGACTACGACGGCAGCGGCACCAACTTCGAATCGTCGATGAACTACACCGTGAACGAGTACGCAAGCGACGTGGTGTACCGCATCGCCAGCATCTGCAATGCCCGCGGCATCGCCCATCCGGTGATCATCAGCGAATCGGGACGTGCCATCGCGGCGCATCACAGCGTGCTCGTCTTCAATGCGCTCGGCGCATCGGCGCTCGACAAGTTCCGCATCGCGGGGACCATCGAGGAAGAGCAGCATGGCGAGGAGGACCTGCCTGCGCCGGTGCACGACCTGTTCGAGGCGTACCGCAGCGTCTCCGAACGCCGCCTGGTCGAGTGCTACCACGACGCGCTGCAGGCACGCGACCAGGTCCTGCAGATGTTCAACCTCGGCTACCTAACGCTCGAGTACCGCGGCCTCGCGGAGCGGCTCTTCTGGGCGACCTGCGCGCGCATCCGCGACTTCTGCCGCCGCGTCGGCGAGGTGCCTGACGAACTCGGTGGCCTCGAGGCGATCCTGTCGGACACCTACTTCTGCAACTTTTCAGTGTTCCAGTCGCTGCCCGACAGCTGGGCCATCGACCAGCTGTTCCCGATCATGCCGATCCACCGGCTCGACGAGCGGCCCACGCGCAACGCGGTGCTCGCGGACATCACCTGCGACTCCGACGGCAAGATCGACCGCTTCGTCAGCCAGCGCGAGGTGAAGCGCACGCTGGAACTGCACGAACCCCGCGCCGGCGAGGAGTACTACATCGGTGCGTTCCTGGTCGGCGCCTACCAGGAAACCCTCGGCGACCTGCACAACCTGTTCGGCGACACCCATGTGGTGCATATCCGGCTGCACGAGCAGGGCGGCTGGTGGATCGAGGAAATCGTCAAGGGCGACACGGCAAGCAAGGTACTCGGCTACATGCAGTACGACGTGGACCAGCTCTACCCGCGCTTTGCGCGCGACTGCGAACGGGCCATCCGCGAAGGGCTGATGACGTTGAACGAAGGCCAGGCCCTGAAGCGGTTCTACGAATCGGAATTGAACGGCTACACGTACCTCGAGCCGGATTGACGCTCCGCGGCATCCCGGCAGGCGGAGGCCGAAGTCGATCGGATCCGTGTTTTGCCGCTGCGGCAGCCGATTGCAAGCCAAAAAACGCTGACGTAGTATCGGCCGCGGTTCGCTCACAAGGTGTTTGAATCGATGACGACGATCTACGTTGGAAACCTCCCCTTCAGCGCGACCGAGGCCGATGTCCGCGCGCTGTTCGAGAAGCACGGTGCAGTCCAGTCGGTGAAGCTGGTGAATGATCGCGAGACGGGCCGCCCCCGCGGCTTCGGTTTCGTGGACATGTCGCCGAGCGACGCACAAACCGCCATCCAGCACATGAATGGCTTCGACATGGGTGGCCGGCCGCTGCGCGTCAACGAGGCGCGTGAGCGGGAAGCCCGCCCGCCTCGCCAGGGCGGCAGCTGGTAACAGCCGGCTGCGCGTTCCCCGCCCCTGCATCGGATGGGGGGGGCGTCCTCGATTCCCCGGCTGTCGGGCCGGTGTAGTTCATCGCAGTTCGCCTGGCCGATACATTGCCCTGCGAGGCCGCGGTTCGCCTGCCCACCTCGTTCCCTCCACCCCCACTGGCTCGTCAGCATCATGGAAAGATTCACTGCTTCGGGCTTCCTGCTGCGCTGGCTCTTCGCACTGGCGCTCGTCCTGCTGACATTCAATCCGGCGGGCTACTCGTATTACCACTGGCTGGCGGCGGGCCTGCCCAAGGTCACGCCCGCGGTCGCCGTCTGCGGACTGTTGCTGCTGGTCGGCTGGATCGTCTTCATCGGTGCCACGCTGCGATCGATCGGCAGCATCGGCATTCTGCTGGCGGCTGCGCTTTTCGCCGCGCTGCTCTGGCTGCTCGTCTCCCAAGGCTGGCTTGATCTGCGCAATACACGCGCTCTGGTCTGGATCGCGCTGGTCGTTCTGTCCCTGATCCTGGCCGTGGGGATGTCGTGGTCGCACGTGAATCGCCGCCTGACCGGACAGACCGATGTCGATCCCGTGGATGGACGCTGAGGGGAGCACGGCAGGTACCACGGCCCCCGCGTCACGTACGCAGGGCACGTCATGATCGAGTCGTCGCAAACAATGTTCCGGGGACGCATCCTGGAAGTGAACGTGGAGCGGGTGCAGCTCCCGAACGGACGCACCGCTACCCTTGAGATTGCGCATCATCCGGGCGGCGCTGCGATCATCGCGCTCGACAGCAACGGTCGGGTCTGCCTGCTGAGGCAGTATCGGCACGCCGCGCAAGGTTGGGTCTGGGAATTGCCGGCCGGCAAAATCGATGACCGCGAACCACCCATCGTCACTGCGCGGCGCGAACTCGCCGAGGAGGCCGGCATGAGCGCCGGCAAGTGGTTGTCGCTGGGCGGCATCCTCAGTTCCCCGGGGGTATTCACGGAGGTCGTGCACCTGTACCTCGCCACGAACCTGACCCCGGTCCCTGCGGCCCCGGAAGAACACGAGGTATTTGCGGTGACGTGGGTTGCCTGGCAGCGGGCCGTCCAGATGGCGGAGTGCGGGGTGATCACCGACGGCAAGAGTGTTTCGGGCCTGTTGCGCAGCCTGCGACACCTGGGGCGGCTTTAGGCTATTCGGCCCCGATCGGCGTGGCTATTTCCATTTTTTATCAATGAGTTAGAGAATCACACTCAGCCGCAACCTCGGCCGAAAGGTGACGCGTCCCACAAGTTTCACCTGCCGCCCGAATTCGGTGCAGGAAATCTGGTCTCCTAGCGGTGTGGCGTAGAACGTGGATCAACCGAGAGTGCCGTGGTCGATACAGTTGAAACTCCACTCCTGGACGAACGGCAGCTTGCGAGGCTCAAGACCGGAAACCAGGACAATGTCGCCTTCGACGAGCTCGGCAATGCCGTCTGGCAGTTTGCCCCGCATGGCGACAGCGATCGCGACGCATATTCGAGTCACGAGCGCGCACTAGAACATCCGTCTCTCGCAATCGTGGACGATGCCCCCCCCGATTCCTCGACCATCCGTGCGAACGCGACCGGTTTACGCACGGGCTATAACCCGTACGACAGCGGCCAGCTGGCCGGCAAGGTCGCCCGCAAGCCCCGCGACATGCGCGAACTCTCCAAGTGGATTGAACTCAGGAAGAAGCTCGGCGCCGGCAAGTGAGCGGGTAGCGCAGCCTGCGGCTGCGCATCCGATACTGCGATTCCCGCCTGGCGTGGCCGCGTAACCGGTCGCGCATTCTCCACCCCGGAAATGAAAAGCCCCGCGGCGCTTGCGCTCCGCGGGGCTTCAAGCTTCACAGCTTCAGGGCTGGTGTATTACCAGCGGCCGCCGCCGCCGCCGCCACCACCACCACCGCCGCCGCCAGAACGGGGACCACGGCCACCGCCGCCGCCGCCACCACCACCGCCCGTGCGCTCCTGCGCTTCATTGACGCGGAGAGGGCGACCGCCCATGTCCTTGCCATTGAGCGCCTGGATGGCGCGCGCTGCGTCAGCGCGGGGCATTTCCACGAAGCCGAAGCCGCGGGGGCGGCCGGTGTCGCGGTCATTGATCAGGGCAACGGAGTCAACCGTGCCGTGCGCCTCGAACAGCGCGCGGACTTCTGCATCATTCGCCGAGAACGGCAAGTTACCAACGTAGATTTTAGTCATGACAATACGATCTCTCTGAAAAAGCCTCGAGTTCGATTCCCCCAAAGGATCGACAACAGCGAGGCCTGGTTCACAATCGGGCTCCGCCCGCAGAGCGACCGTGTCTTCAACAAGACTCGCGGCGCCCCGAGGTGCGGCCCCAGGCCTACGTTCGCGGTCTCGTCGGATTTTTCAGGAGTTGGCCCGATACATTGGGTCTTGCGACCCGGCTGGCCAGACCAGAGAAACAACGGCAAAGGCAACGAACGGCAGCAGGTTACGCCAAAGAAATAGCCAAAGCAATTCAAGGGCAGGCGCGAATTGGCGCCAGAATGCGGGAAAAATGGCCTGTTTTTGCCCCTGCCGAGACAGCCGGAGCCCGCCCTCAGAATTGACGCGCCGCCGCAAGACCCCGTTCAAGGTCCGCCTTGAGGTCCCGCGGATCCTCGAGCCCGATCGACAGCCGGAGCAGTCCTTCGGTGATGCCGGCCCGCTCCCGCTCGGCGGGCGTGATGCGGGCATGCGTCGTCGTCGCCGGATGGGTCAGGGTGGTTTTGACGTCCCCGAGGTTCGCCGTGATGGACACCATCCGGGTGGCATCCACGAACGCCCAGGCTGCCCCCTGGCCGCCTTCGACTTCGAACGCAATGATCCCGCCGAACCCGGACTGCTGCCGCTCCGCGAGGTCGTGTTGGGGATGCGAGACCAGGCCGGCGTAATGCACCCGGCGCACGCCCGGTTGCTGCTCGAGCCAGCGCGCCAGCTCCAGCGCCGCCGCCGAGTGGGCACGCATGCGCAGCTCGAGCGTTTCGAGCCCCTTCAGGAACACCCAGGCGTTGAACGGACTCATGCTCGGGCCCGCGGTCCGCAGGAAACCGAAGGCCTCCTTGCCCACCAGGTCCTTCGAGCCGACGATCGCCCCGCCGACACAGCGGCCCTGCCCGTCCAGGTACTTGGTGGCAGAGTGAATGACAAGATCCGCGCCGAGCGCGATGGGACGCTGCAGCGCCGGCGTGCAGAAGCAGTTGTCGACCGCCAGCAGCACGCCGTGCGCGTGCGCCACGCGGGCAATGCCGGCGATGTCCGCAATCACCGCGAGTGGGTTCGACGGGGTCTCGAGGAAGAACAGCTTCGTGTTCGGCTTCACGGCCCGCTCCCACGCGCCGACATCGTCGGGCCTCACGTACGTGACCTCGACGCCGAATTTCACGAAGTAGCGATTGAACAGCGTGATGATCGAACCGAAGACGCTCTCGGAACAGACGAGATGATCACCGGCCTTGAGGAAGGCCATGCCCATCGTGAGGATCGCGGCCATGCCGGAAGATGTCGCCACACAGGACTCGCCGCCTTCCATTGCAGCAAGGCGTTCCTCGAAGCAGCGCACCGTCGGATTCGTGAAGCGCGAGTAGATGTTGCCGGTCGCGCCTTCGGCGAAGCGGGCCGCAGCGTCGGCCGCGCTCTTGAACACGAAACTCGACGTCGTGAAGATGGGCTCGGAGTGCTCGCCCTCTTGCGTGCGGGTCTGGCCCGCGCGGATGGCCAGCGTGGCGAGGTGGAAGTCGTCTTCGGTCATGGTACGTCGCAAGCCTGCCGGACTGTCAGATCGTGGAATTCGGGCGCGCAGCATCGCGGCACGCGCCCACTCGTCGCGTGAAGGGTGACGACTATAGCCGAAGCTGTCGCAGGTGGCAGTGCCCGGTGATTGCGCGTAGCCTTTTCCCATGACCAGCATGCCCTCCCGCAGCCCGCTGACCCTCGTGATCGGGGACCGGCAGCTGTCGTCCTGGTCGCTGCGCGCGTGGATCCTGCTCAAGCACCTGGGTATCGACTTCGAGGAGGTCTGCCTGCGCCTCGACACCCCCGACTTCGAACAGCGCATCGGTGCCCATTCGCCCACGCGGCGGGTTCCCGTGCTGATCGATGGCGCGCTGAAGGTCTGGGACTCGCTCGCGATCTGCGAGTACGCGAACGAGCTGGCCGGCGGTCGCGGCTGGCCCGAGGATCCTGCCGCGCGCGCCCTTGCACGTGCGATCAGCGCGGAGATGCACTCGGGTTTCGCGGCGCTGCGGACCCAATGGCCGATGCAGGCGACGAGCGTGCTGCGCGTGCCGCTCGATTCGGCCGGCCTTGCGGATGTCGCCCGTATCAATGCCCTCTGGCAAGACGCGCTGGACCGCCACGGCGGTGCAGGGCCGTGGCTGTTCGGTCGTTACACCATCGCCGATGCGATGTATGCCCCCGTGGTGCTGCGCTTCAATACCTACGGAGCCGACCTGTCCCCGGCCGCACGAGGCTATGTGGCCACCACACTGGCGGATCCCTGCCTCAAGGCCTGGCTGGCGGATGCCCTGGCGGAATGCGCTGCGCCCCGTTGAGGCACGGCAGGATGCGCGTCATGAAGTGGACCTCGACTGCAGTCACCCATCCGGATCTCGCGACGGCCGTGCAGCAGGCGGCCGGCCAGGTCTTCGAAGGCCTCGATCGGCAGGAGCCGGACCTGATCATCGCCTTCGTCAGCGCAGGGCACTCAGCCGGGTTCGCGGCGCTCGGCGCACTGCTGGCACGCGAATTCGAATCCGCCTTCGTCTTCGGTTGCTGTGCCGGCGGCGTGATCGGTGGTGGTCGCGAGCTGGAAGACCTTCCCGCATTGTCGCTGACCGCGGCCGTACTGCCGAACGTCAAGGTACGCGGTCTCCACGTCGAGACTGCAGACGTGCCGCCCGTGTTCGCCGAGCGGCGCATGTGGGAGGACACGCTGCAGGTCGGGGCCCACGAGGATCCCGCGTTCCTGCTGCTCGCCGATCCTTTCACGTTCTCGGCGGATACGCTGCTTCGGGGACTCGATCGCGCCTTTCCCGGCAGCGCGAAGATCGGGGGCCTTGCAAGCGGCGGACGGCAGCCGGGCACCACGGCGCTGTACCTCCAGGATCGCCTGCATCGATCCGGTGCAGTGATCCTGTCGATGACCGGAGACATCAAGGTCAGCACGACGCTGGCCCAAGGCAGCCGGCCGATCGGCGATCCGATGTTCGTCACGGGCGTGCATGACAACCTGATACGCGAGCTGGACGGACGGATTCCACGGGAAGTGCTTGGCGCCGTCTTCGAGCAGCTGCCGGCCGCGGACCGCAAATTGTTCAGCGAGGCGCTGTATCTCGGCATCGGCGCCGCGCGCGACCGCAGCGAATACCACAGCGGCGACTTCCTCATCCGCAGCATCCTCGGCCTCGACCCGAAGAGCGGCGCCTTGTGGATCGGCGACCAGGTCGAGCCCAACGCCGTCGTGCAGCTGCATGTGCGCGACGCGCTGTCCGCGGCGCAGGACATCGAGCGGAGCCTGCGGGCGCACAGGCAGGCCTTGTCCGGCTACGAGCCGAGTGCCGCGCTGCTGTTCTCCTGCGTGAGCCGCGGCACGGCCTTCTACGGACAGCCGGACCACGACAGCAATGCCTACAGGCGCATCGTGGCCGACGTACCCGTCGGCGGTTTCTTCTGCGGCGGGGAGATCGGCCCGATCCAGGGCACGACGTACGTGCACGGCCACACGAGCGTCTTCGGGACCGTGGGGCCGCGCAGCCGCAAGTAGGATCCGGCAAGGCCGGTCACACGTCCTGCATTCTCCAGGGCGACTGGTAGTTCATGCCAAGCCGCATGATCCTCCCGAGCAGTTCGCCGTAGTCCACGCCCGTCACCCTGGCCGACTGTGCGAAGTCCTCGCCCAGGCTCAGGTTCGGGTTTGCATTGGCTTCGAGGACGAACACGCTGCCGTCGGGACGCATGCGGAAATCGATGCGCGCGTAGCCGCTCAGGCTCAAGGCGCGATAGATCCGCTTGGTGAGCTTGTCGAGGTAGCCCGGCATCCCGTCGGGTAACGCGTGCGCTGCGGCGGTACGGATGCCGTGCTTCTTCTGGTACGCGCGATCCCACTTCACCTTGCGCGTGGCGATGCCGGCAAGTTCCGGCAGCGTGCCGAAATCCAGCTCCCACACCGGGAACGTCTGCAGCCGCTGGTTGCCCATGACGCCGACGTAGAACTCCCTGCCCTCGATGTATTCCTCGACGAGCGCATCCGAGCGCGTCTGGTCGTGGATGAAGTGGATGCGGTCCTTGAGATGGTCCACGTCGTGCACCACGGAGGCCTGCGAGATTCCGAGGGACGCGTCCTCGGAGACGGATTTGACGAACAGCGGGAACTTGAGCTTGGCCGGCACGCGATAGCGCTGGCCGCGTCGCAGGACCGCGAAGCGCGGCGTCGGGATGCGATGGTACGCAAGGATCTGCTTCGACAGCGCCTTGTCGCGCGAGATCATCAGCCCGCGCGGATTGCAGCCGGTGTACGGCTGGCGCATGAGTTCGAGGAAGGCCACGACATGCTGGTCGTAGCTGACGATGCCCTGGAATTCCTCCAGCAGGTTGAAGGCCACGTCGGGCTTCCATTCCATGATCGCAGCACGCAGGTCGGTGAGGCTGTCGCCGAGCCCGAGCGCCCGGACTTCGTGGCCGGACTTGCGCAGGTACTCGACGACGTCGTACTCGGTCTTGAACTCGTCGATCTCCCGCTCCGAATAGCCCTTGAGGGTGTCGGGGGGCACCAGGCTTTCGTGCATCAGGACCAGGACACGGAGTGGCTTCATAGCGCGTACTTCTCACGATCGCGGCGCAGGACGTCCAGCATGATCCGCTCGATGAGTCCGAGGGCGGCACGCTTGGCGTCGCGCTGGGGGGTTGTCACGACGAGCTGCAGCAGGCGGCAACGACGGATGACGAGGCGCATCACGTGATACACCACGTAAGGATGCAGGTCGTTGCGCCGCGCAAGCAACCGGATGAACTGGGGACGGACCTGCCTCAGGAAGCTGCTGGCCGATTGCCGCCGCGGCTGGTCGGTCCGCCTGCCGAAGACCCGCTTCAGCCGCAGGTCGTACGCATCGACGGAATCGAACGCATAGCGCTTGAGGCGCTGTTCGTAATGCTGGCGCAGGGTCCGGCGATTGCTGTTGATCGGCTCGATGACTTCGCGGGTGCGTACGACTGGCCGCGCGCCCTTCAGCTCGTGCATCACTGCATCGACATACTCGAGCTTGCGGCTCACGGGCCAGTCGGCGTAATCGGTCCGCCAGCGCGAGCGCGGCTTCAGCCACACCGCGAACGTTTCCGCAAAGTCCTCGGTCGGATGGCTCTGCGCGTACCAGTGGCTCAGGTGCAGCACGAAGTTGCGGCTCGTCGGCCTCGGCTTGTAGATGTCGGGATACGGCCGCGATGCGGGACCGAAGACGCGGCGCCACTCCTTGCGCCGGCGCAGCCGGAAGGCGGTATCCACCGCATGGCCGGCCTCGTGCCTCAGGATGCGCATCAGCCAGTTGACGTTGCCTCCCTCCACTTCGTGCATGAAGCGTCGTTCGAGCTGCATCAATCGCGGATGGGCAAGGTAGAACGGAATCGCGATGCCGGGGATGCCGTCGGGAGAGAACCACTCGTCGGCCAGCCAGGCATGCGGCTGGAAACGCAGGCCTCGCTGCTCGAGCTCGTCGCGCAGGCGATCGAGGTGGGGCTCGACGAAGGAGCCGCGGATGGTGAGGCGCAGGTCGCAGAAGCGCAGGTCCAGCAGTTCCTCGTCAGAAAGCGTCAGCCACGCCGGTCGGCTGCGCTTGTGGCGCTCCCCGCTCCGTGCAGCGTGACTGCGCGCAGCCATCACGCGGCGCCCGGTCCGTTGGACAACAGTCGGGCGACGGACTCGAGCGCAGCAAGGTCGACGACGCCTGTTGTTGCGGCCGGTGGCAGGCCCCGCACGCCGTAGTGCGCACCGGCGAGTGCACCGTACAGCGCAGCAACGCTGGCGGAGTCGCCCGCCGTACGCAATGCGAGATCGAGCCCCGACCGGAAATCCTGCGACTGCGCAAACGCGGCCAGCGCCGCCGCCAATATGGCTGTTGCAGTACTTGCCGTCGCGGGTCGCGCGGCTGCGTGCCAGGCCGTCGACTTCAGGGCGTCGACTTCGGGCTTCAATTTGCGCTCGTGCAACGCGTTGCCGGACAAGGCCAGGATCCCGGGCTTGGGCGTTCCCGCGACAGCCTCCAGCATCAGCGCGGCGAAGTACCGGCAGCAATCGAGCACGATCGGGGCCTGGTGCGTCGTGCACGATGCTTCTGCCGCCACCTCGATCGCCTGCGCAGGCCGATGTCGCAGGTAAAGCGCCACGGCGACCGTGCGAACCAGCGTGTGGGGATCGAGGTTGGCCGGGTCGTGCGGGCCTGCAAACGGCTTGCGCGACCATTGCCACGTCGCGACGGCGCGGCTCACGGGAGCCGGGACGGCGACGGGCACGGTGGCGCCGGCGATGCACCCTTCCTTGCGCCAACGCTGATAGCGCTGCATCTGGTCATCGGGATCGTTGCCGCTGCACGCGACGAGGCTGTTGGCCAGCAACAGCGTCATCGCCGTGTGGGCACCCCAGGCCTTGCCCTGGCCGGCCGCAGCCTCGGCGAGCGCAAGTCCGAGCAGGGCGCCCTCCACGCGACTGGATTCGCTCGCCCTCAGACGTGCGGGTGCCGCTTCCCCGGATTCATGCCAGAAGCGCACATAGCTTGCCTGCGCCTCCGTCTCGGGGATCTGGGGAATCCCCCGCGATCGTTCGGACTGCTGCCACAACTCTGCCAGTCTATCGAGTGCATCGTCGTGCTCCGCCCCGTGGCGAACGAGATAGCAGCCGAGCACCGTGCCGGTCCTGCCCACGCCCGCCCTGCAGTGCAGGTAGACTTTGCGACCGCCAGCGAGGGCTTCGTCGATGCAGTCGAGTGCGGCCACCACCAGCGAGGCCCCATCGGGCAGGCCGTGATCCTCGATCGCAAAGCGGCGGTAGCTCGCATCCGGTCGCAGGCTCGCAAGCACCGACGCGTACTCCGGCAGCTCGTGTGCCTCGGTCAGGTCGATGAAGTAGTCGATGCCGGCGTTCAGCAACTTGCGCAACCGCGATTCGGCATCGGCGTCCCGCACTGCGCCCGGGTACTCGCCGGCAAGCAGCCTGCCTGTCTCGATCCAGTAGGTATTGGGCAACGGCCGGTCCGCAGGGCGGGTAGCCGTGGCGCCTGCACGTGCGGGTTCCTTCATGTCCATGGTCAGGCGGGGTCGTCCTGCGCCTGGTCGAGCCACGCGTCCGCGCTGCCCGGGACCTCCTTGCCGGACAGCCCTGCAAAATCGAATGCCGCGGGGTCGGCGAGATGCGACGGCACGACGTTCCGCAGGCTGGCGAAGATGGTCTCGATGCGACCCGGGTTGTCGCGCTCCCATTCCTGCAGCATGCGCTTGATGGCAACGCGCTGCATGTTGTCCTGCGATCCGCAGAGCTGGCAGGGGATGATGGGGAAGTTCCGCGTGCGCGCGTACCGCTCGATGTCGCGCTCGGCGACATAGGCGAGCGGCCGGATGACGATGTGGCGGCCGTCTTCGGACTTGAGCTTGGGGGGCATCGCCTTCAGCTTGCCGCCGAAGAACATGTTGAGGAACAGCGTCTCGACGATGTCGTCGCGATGGTGTCCGAGCGCGATCCTGGTGATGCCGTTCTCCGCGGCGAACCGGTACAGCGCGCCGCGCCGCAGGCGGGAACACAGCCCGCACATCGTCCGGCCTTCCGGGATCACCCGCTTCACGACGCTGTACGTGTCCTGCTCGATGACGTGGAAGGGCACTCCCAGCGACCTGGCGTAGGCGGGCAACACGTGCTCCGGAAAGCCCGGCTGCTTCTGGTCGAGATTCACGGCGAGCAGTTCGAAATCGACCGGCGCGCTGCGCTTCAGCGACAGCAGGATGTCGAGCAGCGTGTAGGAGTCCTTCCCGCCCGAGAGGCACACCATCACACGGTCGCCGGCCTCGATCATGCGGAAGTCCGCGATCGCCTTGCCCACGAGGCCACGCAGGCGGGACTGCAGCCGCCGCGCGTTGTTGGACGGCGACTGTGCGAGCACGTCGGCCACTGCGACTGTTGTTTCCACGGGCACCTTCAATCGAGATACTTGGTTTCGACGTAGCGCAGCCAGGAGGCCGCCGACAGCGGCTTGCCCGTGGCGTTCTTCACGAGTTCCGGCGTGCCGACGCTGGCCGCAAGTCCGTGCACGTTTTCCCTGAGCCAGCCAAACAGACCCTCGAACTGTCCCTGGGCGAGTTCGTCATCGAGGTGCGGACGGTCGTTGCGCAGGCTTTCGTGCAGCTGCCCCGCCATCACCGCGCCGAGCGCATACGACGGGAAATAGCCGAACGAGCCGACGGCCCAGTGCACGTCCTGCAGGCAGCCCTCGGCATCGCTGGTCGGCGTGAGCCCGAGCCGTCGCTCCATGCCGGCATTCCAGGCCGCTGGCACGTCTTGCACCTTGAGCTCGTCGGCGAGGATCGCCTTCTCCAGCTCGAACCGCAGCATGATATGCAGCGGATACGTGAGCTCGTCGGCGTCGATCCGGATGAAACCGCGCTGCACACGATTGAGGTGGCGATAGAGATTGTCGGCCTCCCACTCGGGGCCCGAGACGCCGAAGATGCGCTCCATCACCGGCTTCAGGTAGCGCATGAACGGTCGGCTCCGGCCGATCACCATCTCGAGCAGCAGCGACTGGCTTTCCTGCATCGCCATGCCGCGATCGCGCCCGACCGGCTGTCCCCGCCACGCCTCGGGCAGGCCGAAGTCGTACATCGCGTGGCCCGTCTCATGGAGGACTCCCATCAGGCCGGGGAAGGGATCGTTGACGTCGAAGCGCGTGGTGACGCGGATATCGCCGGGGACGCCGCCCGTGAAGGGATGCTCGCTCTCGTCGAGGCGGCCGCGGTCGAACGGGAAACCCAGCGCCTTCATGACCTCGAGCGCCAGCTGCCGCTGCTTCGCGGCCGTATAGCGGCCCGCAATCGGCAACGTAGGCGTGGCGGACTGCGCCGCGATGGCCTTCTGGATCAACCCGGGCAGCCGCCGGCCGAGGGCCGTGAAGATCTGGTCGATCTCCGCACAGGTGAGACCCGGACTGAACTCGTCGATCAACGCATCGTAAGGCGCGAGACCCAGCGCCTGACCCAGCAGGTTTGCCTTGTCGCGCGTGAGGGCAACCACTTCCTCGAGGTGCGGTGCAAATGCATTGAAGTTGCTCTGTTGCCGCGCCTCCGCCCACCTCGCCTCGGCGCGGGCCGTCGCGCGCGCGAGCCTCGACACCAGGGACTGGGGCGTTGCAAGCGCGTGGTCCTGGGCCCGGCGCATTTCCTTCAGGTTGGCCAGTTGCCAGGGTTCAAGGCCCTGCGCGTTCGCCTGGGCCCGCTCGAGAAGGCGGGACACCTTCGGGGTAATCAGCAGCGCATGGCATTCGGTCTCGAGCGCAGCCAGTTGCTCGCCGCGCACCTCGGCACTGCCCTTCGGCATCATGACCGCGGCATCCCAATGCAGCAGGCTGGCCGCCCCCTGCAGGGCATGCAGCCTGCGAAACTCCTGCTCGAGCTGTTGGTAAGGCGTCAGCGCCATGAGGGTGTGTCGGTCTGGTAAGGGGGCCGGCCTCCGGGGTCCGGGATGCCCGCAACCCCCCGCAAGGTCTGCGGATTCTAGCAAGGGGCCACCCGGGTGACCTCGGGAAGGTTACAAAAACTTAAACGGGATGCGGGGTTAAGGCCCCTCGGGAATGTGCTTTCATAGGGCCACTTTCGAGTGGGCGCGCTAAATCCCCCTGCAACTGCTGCACCCCTGGCCGGTGGCAAGAATGCCTCCGGCCATTTTTTTATCTCGCGGTCGCCGGCCCACCCTGGGGCCCGCCTTTCCGCGGACCCACGACGTACCCCTCGCCCCGAACCGTATGGATGAGGGGCTCGTCGAACCCCTTGTCGACGGCCTGCCGCAGCCGGCTCAGGTGGACTTCGACGACGTTGGTCTTGGGGTCGAAGTGCAGGTCCCAGACGTGCTCGAGCAGCATCTTGCGGCTGACCGTCTGCCCGGAATGGCGCATCAGGTACTCAAGCAACCGGAATTCGCGCGCCGTCAGGTCGATGTCCCGCCCCGCTCGCTGCGCACGCCGGTTGACGAGATCCAGCTTGAGGTCCGCGACTTCAAGGCGCATTGGGGTATCGGCACCGCGCGCGCCCCTGCGCAACAAGGCCTCGACCCGCGCGAGCAGCTCGACGAACGCATAGGGCTTGGGAAGATAGTCGTCGCCGCCGGCCTGCAGGCCATCGACGCGATCGACGACGTTGCCGAGCGCACTCAGCACCAGGATGGGGGTCGCGTTGCCGGCCGCGCGCAACGTCTTGACGATGGACAGCCCTTCCATGCCCGGCAACGTCCGGTCCGCGATGATGACGTCCCACGTGTCGCTCATCGCGCGCCGCAAGCCTTCGCGCCCGTCGGACTCATGGGCTATGTCGTAGCCGTGCTCCCTGAACTCGCTGCAGACGATCTCGGCAGTGTCGGCATCGTCTTCGATCATCAGGATGCGCATGCTGCATCACTGCCATCGTGTACGCGTCACCCGTGGGCGACCGGCGCCGCGGGCTCGCCGACCGGTGCGGGCTTCGCGCCGCGCAGACGGTCGATCATGCGGGTGACGTACTGCGGCGACTTCGAGTTGCGCGCAATCAGCAGGTACATCGCGGGGACGACGTACAGCGTCATCAGCATCGAGAACACCACGCCGTAGATCACCACCGCGCCCAGCGACTTGCGGGCTTCCGCGCCGGCGCCGGCGGCGAGCAGCAGCGGCATCGCGCCGAACACCATGCACAGGCTCGTCATGAGCACGGGACGCAGGCGGATGATCGCTGCGCCGATGATCGACTCGGCGAACTCGGTACCACGGTCGCGCAACTGGTTGGCGAATTCCACGATCAGGATGCCGTTCTTGGCTGCGAGACCGATGAGCATGACGGCGCCGATCTGACTGAACACGTTGATCGAGCTACCCTGGAACCAGAGGCCGAGCAACGCGCCCGTCACGGCGAGCGGCACCGTGGAAATGATGATGGACGCGTGCTTGAAGCTCTCGAACTGCGCCGCGAGCACGAGGAACACGATGACCAGCGCAAGCATGAAGGTGGTGTACAACGCACCGCCCGACAGGCGGAACTCGCGCGACTCGCCGTCATAGTTGATCTGCGCCTCCGGAGGCAGCTCTGCGCGAACCATCGTCTCGAGGTCGTTGAGCGCCTGGCCCAGTGAATAGCCGGGAGCAAGCCCCGCCTGGATCGTGATCGAGCGCAGTCGGTCGAAGCGCTTGAGCTCAAGCGGTCCGGCCACTTCCTCCAGCTTCACGAGATTGGACAGCGGAATGAGACCACCGCCCGTCGTCGAGCGCACGTAGATGTTGTCGAGGTCCGAGGGCGTGGCACGATCGCTCTCGCGAGCCTGCAGGACGACGTTGTACTCCTCGCCGTTCATCAGGAACGTAGTGACCCGGCGCGAACCCATCATGGTCTCGAGCGTGCGGCCCACGGTCGTCAGCGTAATTCCGAGATCGGCGGCGCGGTCGCGATCCACCGAGATCTTGATCTGCGGGGAGCGCTCGGAGTAGTCGGAGTCGATGTTCTGCAGGCCGGGATTCTCGGCGGCCTTCGCGAGCACGATGTCGCGCCACCTCACGAGTTCTTCGTAAGTGCCGCCGCCGAGCACGAGCTGCACCGGCCGGCCACCGCCGCCGACGCCAAGGCTCGCGGGCGAGATGACGTTCACGCGCACGCCGGGGATGTCATTCAGTTGCAGCCTGAGTCGTTGGGCGATCACCGGAGCAGCATCCTTGCGCTCGTCCCATGACTTGAGCGGCAGGAAGATCATGCCCGACGTCACGTCGCTGCCGCCGCGACCACCGAAACCGCCAGTACGGGCGATCATGCGCTCGGCATTGCCCAGGTCGATCTCGGACTGGACGATCTTCTCGACCTGCTGCAGGTAGCGGTCCATGTACGCAAGACTGGCGCCTTCGGGTGCCTGCACTCGGATGATCAGCTGCGAACGATCCTCCTGCGGTGCGTACTCGCTCGGCAGCGCGGTGAAGAGCGCATAGGCCAGCGGGATAGTGGCCGCGGCAATGCCGACAATCATCCAGGGCGTCTGGGTCGCGGTGCGCAGCGACCGCTCATACGCACCGGACAGACGCTGGTAGGCGCCATCGATGAACTTCGACACCTTGCCGTGCTGGATGCCGTTGGCAAACAGCTTGGAGCTCATCATGGGCACGAGCGACAGGGCGACAATCGCAGAGAACGCGATGCCTGCTGCAATGGTCACGCCGAATTCGCTGAACAGCCGGCCGATGTTGCCCTCCATGAACGAAATGGGCAGGAACACTGCGCAGAGCACGAGCGTCGTCGCGATGACGGCGAATCCGATCTCGCGCGAACCGTCGACCGCCGCCAGCAAGGCGGGTTCGCCGGCCTCGATGCGCCGCACGATGTTCTCCAGCACCACGATGGCGTCGTCGACCACGATGGCAACCGCGAGCACGGCGCCGAGCAGCGTCAGCGTGTTGATCGAATAGCCGAACCACGACATCACCAGGCACGCGGAGATGATCGAGATGGGAATCGTGACGGCCGGGATGATCGTGGCTCTCGCCGAGCCGAGGAAACCGTAGATAACGATCAGCACGAGCCCGAGGGTGATGAAGATCGTGTGCTCGACTTCGGTCAGGGACTCCGACACGAACACGGTGTTGTCGATCGACACGAAGAGATCCATGCCCGGAGGCAGGTTCGGCTTCATGCGTTCGATCTCCTCGCGGATTCCGCGGGAGATGTCCACCACGTTGGCTGTAGAGGTCGGCGTGATGCTGACGCCGACGGCATTCTGTCCTGTCGCGCGGTAGATGGAGCGGAAATCTTCGGCTTCGACCTTGATCTCGGCGACTTCGCCGAGACGGACGAGGTAGTCGTCGGCGCCACGGCCGATCACGAGGTTGCGGAAGGAATCCTCGCTGGCCATCCCCGCGTCGGTATTGAGGATGAATTCGCGCTGCTCGGATTCAAGCCGTCCGGCTGGCAGTTCGACATTCTCGGCGCGCAGCGCCGCCTCGACATCCTGGACTGTAAGCCGGCGCGCGGCCAGCGCTGAACGGTTCAGCCAGACGCGCATCGCAAAGCGACGCTCGCCGATGACGCTTGCCGTCGCAACGCCCGGAACGATCGAGAAGCGGTCCACGACGTTGCGATCCGCGTAGTCGCTGAGTTCGAGCTGCGACATGCCTTCGCCCACGACGTTGACGAACATCGTGATGCCGGCGTTCGAATCCGCCTTCGCAATTCGTGGTGTGTCTGCTTCGGTCGGAAGCTGCGAAGCCACGCGGGACACCCGGTCGCGGACATCGTTGGCAGCGGATTCGAGATCGCGATCCTGGCTGAACTCGAGGTTGATCTGCGCGCGCTCGTCCTGGCTGGACGACGTGAGCTTGGTGATGCCTTCCACGCCTGCGAGCTGGTTCTCGAGCAGCTGCGTGACCTTCGATTCAACCACCGTCGCGGAGGCGCCGCGATAGGTGACGGAAACGTTGACGACGGGGCGGCTGATGTCCGGGTACTCGCGGATGGCGAGCTTCTGCGCTGCCATGATGCCGGTGAGCAGCAGGAGCATGCTGATCACCATCGCGAAGACGGGACGGCGGACCGAAACCTCGGAAAGAATCATGACCTGGCCTCCGGTCTCTGCCGACCTGCACCCGCGGGACCCGCGGCCTGCGGCTCTTCACCCTCCAGGCGCACCTTGGTGCCGTCGACGAGCTTCTGCGTGCCTTCGGTGACGACGACATCGCCGCCCTTCAGGCCCTTCAGGACTTCGACTTCGCCCGGACGGCGGCGGCCGACGGTGATCTCCGTCTTCTTGACCTCGCCGTCGCGCACGACGAACACGAACTGGCGATCCGCCTCCGGCACGAGCGCCTGCTCGGGCAGCGTGAGCGCCCTGTCTTCCGCGCGCAGCAGGCGGACAGTCATGAACATGCCGGGCTTCAGGCGGCTGTCGCGGTTGTCGATGTTGCCGCGGACGATGACCGAACGGCTGACGGGATCGATGCGGCTGTCGATGCTCGCCACCTTGCCACTGAACTGCACGCCGGGATAGGCCGTACTGGTGGCCTCAATCTCGAGACCGTTGGCCAGCATCGTGAGATAGGTCTCCGGCACCGAGAAGTCGAGCTTGATGACGCTGGTGTCGTCCAGAGTGGTGATGACAGCGGCAGGCGTGACGTAGCTGCCGACGCTGACATTGCGCAAGCCGACGCGGCCACTGAAGGGCGCCCTGATGATGGTTTCGTTCATGCGGCCCTGCGCCGCGGAAACTCGCGCCTCGTTCTGCCGCAGCGTCGACTGGATCTGGTCCATCTGGGCCTGCGAGAGTGCCTTGGTCGCGAACAGCTCGGTGCTGCGCTTGTACTGGCTGCGGGTATCGGCGAGCGCGGCCTCGGCAACGGCGAGATCCGCGGACGCCTCGACGCCGTCGAGCTCGAGCAGCACGTCGCCCTTCCTGACCTGCTGGCCTTCGGTGAAGCGGATCGACACGATGCGATTGGCCGTCTTCGCCGTGATGTTGACGGACTCGTTGGCCTTTGCGGTCCCGAGCGCCTCGACGGCGTCGGCGAAAGAGGATTCCTTCAACGTGGTCGTGACGACGACGACTTGCGGTGGGCCGCCGCCCGGTCCGCCCGCGCCTCCCGGCCGGCCGGCGCCGCCGTTGCCTGGCCGGGCTCCGCCTGCGCCCGGGGCACCGCCACCCTCAGGACGCCGGGCTCCCGCGGTCGGGGCGCCACCCCCTCCCTGAGGAGGACCGCCCTGTGGCCGCTGGCCTCCCGCTGCCGCGCCCGCCGGGGGCCCGCCTGCGCCGCCGCCCGGGCCTGTGGTGGACTTGCTGGCAACGACGTACCACGCCAGCCCCAGAAAGGCAGCAATAGCGACAACTCCGGCGATGATCGTAGGGCGCGAACTGGGAAGCATGGAAATCCTGCTGCTACTGCCCGAAGCGGGCAATCTGACGTCGATCGAGAACTCGCAAGTTTACCCCGGAGCCCGACTGGCTGCACTGCACAATGGAACGCGGGTTCGTCGTGGGAGAATTCGAGATCCGGGCGACGAGGATTCCAGTCGATTCAAAGGATAGCGACAACCCCTGCAGGGGGTTGTAAAGAAACGCGAAGATTCGCAAAGACCAACGCCAGCACCCAGGCGCCGTCGCCCGGGTGGCTGCCGTCCGCCGGAACGCGACCGAAACTAGATTTCGGCGTCGGAACCTTCTGAAATACCTTCAAAAAGTGCCGTCGTCAGGTAGCGCTCTCCCGTATCGGGAAGCATCGCCAGGATGACCGACCCTGCGGGCGCCTGTTGGGCCACCTTGAGCGCTGCCGCCACGGTGCCGCCAGAGGAAATGCCGCAGAAGATGCCTTCCAGCCGAGCCATGTCGCGCGCAGTTCCCAGGGCTTCCTCGTCCGTCACCGGAACGATCTCGTCGGGGATGGTGCGGTCGAGTACTGCCGGCACGAAGTCAGGCGTCCAGCCCTGGATCTTGTGCGGCTTGAATTCCTTGCCCGCGAGCAGCGAGGCATTCACCGGCTCGGTTGCCACGACGCGGACGCCGGGGCGAGCCTTCTTGATCATGTCGCCCGCGCCGCTCAGCGTGCCTCCCGTTCCCCATCCCGTCACCCAGAAGTCGAGCCGGCGGCCCGCGAAATCGCTCAGGATTTCAGGACCAGTGGTATTGCGGTGGTATTCCGGATTGGCCGGATTCTCGAACTGCCGTGCGAGGAACCAGCCGTGCTTGACGGACAGCTCCTCGGCCTTGCGCACCATGCCCGAACCGCGTTCGGCGGCCGGCGTCAGGATGACCTTGGCACCGAGGGCCCGCATGATCTTGCGACGTTCCATGGAGAACGTCTCGACCATGACGGCGACGAACGGATAGCCTTTCGCGGCGCACACCATCGCCAGCGCGATGCCGGTATTGCCGGACGTGGCCTCGACGACGGTCTGTCCGGGCTTCAGCACGCCGCGCCGCTCGGCATCCTCGATGATGGCGATCGCCAGGCGGTCCTTCACCGAGCTCAGGGGATTGAAGAATTCGCACTTCACGTACAGCGTGACGTGCGCCGGGGCAAGCCGGTTGACCCGCACGACAGGAGTGCGTCCGATGGTGCCGAGAATGCTGTCGTAGATCATGGGCGTGGTCTCCGGGATGCGCTGGTTACGTTCTTGGTTTCAGGAGCGGGACTTCAGCCAGTCGCTGATGGCGGCGGGCAGGTCCTTCTGTGCACGGCCGCTCACGTAGATGCCGATGTGCCCCCCGCTGAAAGCATAAGCCGTGTAGTCCGCCGTGCCCACCAGGTCCTTGAGCACCGTGGTGGCCGCTGGCGGCACCAGGTGATCCTGCGTGGCGAAGACATTCAATACCGGCATGGCGAGATTGCGCAAGTGAACCGGCTTGCCGCCGATGCTCAGCGTGCCGGCCACCAGGCGGTTCTCGCGATAGAACCACATGATGAACTGCCGGAACGCCTCGCCCGCCTGGTCGGGACTGTCGAAGATCCACTTCTCCATGCGCAGGAAATTCCGCAGCTGCGCCGGATCGCGCGCGAGCTCGGCGACGCCCGCGTACTTCTGGCTCATCAACCGGAACGGCATCAGCGACAGGAAGGCGTAGTTCAGCAGCTCGCCCGAGATATTGCCCGACACCCGCACCAGGGCATCGACATCGACGCCCTGGACCCACTTGGAAAGGAGATTGTCCGGCGTCCTGAAATCCACGGGGGTGACCATCGTGACCAGATTCCTGACGCGCTCGGGATGCAGCGCCGCATAGCAGAGACTGAACGTACCTCCCTGACACACCCCCAGCAGGTTCACGCTCTGTACGCCGTGGGCAGTCGCGACGTGGCTGACGCAGTGATGCAGGTAGCGATTGATGTAGTCGTCGAGTTCGAGGTAACGGTCCGCGCCATCCGGCGAACCCCAGTCGATGAGATAGACATCGAGGCCGCGCCGGAGCAGGCCGCGGATCAGCGAACGGTCCTCCTGCAGGTCCAGCATGTAGGGCCGGTTGACCAGTGCGTAGCAGATCAGCACGGGGATGCGCGGCACCCCGGCTGCGGCGCTGTCGAGAGGCCGATAGCGGTAGAGGACGAGCTTGTCCTCACGATAGACTGCGTCCCGCGGCGTCGGAGCGACATCGACATCGCCGATCCCTCGCAGGGCATTCAGGCCGGCTGCAAACGCCGCGCCCGGTGCGGACTCGTCGCCGGGCAGGCCTGCTACTCCCTGGGGTTGCTCGGTCCTGGCCATCAGGTCTTCGGACGCGACTTGCGCTTGGGCGCGGCGGGAGCGACCGCCGACTTCCTGGCCGGCTTGCGGACGCGATCCTTGGGCCGCGAAGGCGCTGGCGAGGGCGCTGCCTCCAGCTGGCGCTGCAACTCGCGTATCCGCAGATTGAGCGTATTGACCTCCGAACGCGTCGGCAGGTCGAGGAGCTTCAGCCAGCGTTCCACCTGCTGGCATTCCACCGCCTGGAAGCGAATACCGGCATTGCACAGATCGGCCTGCAAGCGGCAATACGCATCGCTGTGTGCCACCTTCGCATACGTGGCCTCCCCGCACTCGACCCACAGGTCGTGCAGCGCCTTGGCATCCTTCAGGGGGACCCCTTCATTGGCTTGTTCGGCAGCACGGCGCGCCAGCAGATCGAGGGTCTCGGCGTGGACCCTGGCCATGACGCTGCCCATCTCGACGGTCAGCCGCTCGACCTCAGCCAGCGCAGCGGCCATTTCCTGAGCCGCTGCGTGCTGTTCGCGCAGCGGCCCGATGCCGGGGAGGTCCCACCAGGTCCCCGGGCCGCCGGAAGTGGCCGCTGACGGCATCTTCCAGAGCGGCCAATGTGCGGTCGTGGCACTGCTGGCGGCAGCGGCCCCGAAAGCAGCTTGCGCGGCCGCAGTCGCCGGCCCGAAAAGGTCCGCAAACGGGCCGCGTCCCGCTGCTCCCGCGGGCTGTCGTTCGCCGCTCCACTGGGCAAGCGCTGCCTTTTGCCCGTCGATCCAGGCCTGGATCCAGTCGCCGGCGGGTCCGCTTGCGCTACTCATTGCCGCCACGATCCCGCTCTCGCGTTGCAAAAATCTGCGCGCGTCGGCACCTGACCTCGCCACCCCGCCTCTCTGCCAATCGGCTTTCTACCGAATCAGTCATGTGGTCAAGTAATTGATATTTATATAATAAAAGCGCCCGCACGAGCCTGGTACAGGCCGACCACCGGCCCGGACTAGTGCACCGCAAAAGTTTATTGCACTGCGGTATAAACTTGGGATACAGTCTAGTCGCACCCGGTAATTCCTCCCTTGAGGCGCGGATTACCACACCCGAGTCCCAACCGCAGAGGAATACAGAATGACCACCCCATTTGCAGTGACCGATTATGTCGATTTTTCCAAGCGCATGCTGACTCCCGCGATCAAGTTCAACGAGATGGCCGTGAAGACGCTCGAGCAGGTTGCCCGCTATCAGTACTCGCTGGCCGGCGACTACCTGAACTTCGGCCTCGAGCAGCTGCAGAGCGTGTCGCAGACCAAGGACGTCGGCGAACTGGTGTCCAAGCAGAGCGAGCTGGCGTCGAACCTCGTCGAAAAGCTCACGAAGCGCTCGCAGGACTTCTCGAAGATTACCGCTGACGCCCAGGCGGGCTTCACGAAGTGGGTCGATGAAACGGCTGCCTTGAAGGTCGCGTAAGCCACCCCCACTCTAGAGTTTCGCTTCAAGTTTATTGCTGTCCTCTGTTCGAATCCCCCTCTGAAGGACGGCGGCCCACCGGTCGCTGTCCTTTTTTTTGCCCGCTTCACACACGGCACTTTTGCGATGCGGCAGAGTCTCTCCTATCCTAGGGCGACCAGGCAGGACTTCCGACCCCCGAGGTTGTCCGCGGAGTCCTGAAGTTCGCCAGACCACAGAGTGCCCAATGACCGAAGAACGCCTGATCAAGAAGTATGCGAACCGTCGCCTGTACGACGCCTCGCAGAGCCGCCATATCACCTTGGACGATATTCGCACGCTGATCATCGGCGGCGAGAAGATCAAGGTCATCGACGACAAGACGGGCGAGGACATCACGCGACACATCCTGCTGCAGGTCATTGCGGACCAGGAGCAGTTCGGTCGCCCGATCCTGTCGACGCAGGTGCTCGAATCGTTGATCCGCTACTACGGCAATGCGATGCAGGGCTTCCTCAGCGGCTATCTCGAAAAGAGCATCGAGACGTTCATGCAGCAGCAGGACGTCATGCAGGCCCAGGTGAGCAAGATCATGACTGCGGCACCGCTCAACACGATGGCCGAACTGACGAGGCAGAACCTCGAGGCCTGGAACAAGCTTCAGGGCAGCATGTTCTCCGCGTTCAAGCCGCCTCGCGACGACAAGGACGGCACTGCCGAGACCGACAAGGGCCACTCCCAGGCTTGAGTCCCCGCCCGGCCCTGGACGGCAGGAGCGCCACAGCGCTCTGCTAGACTGCGGATTCATGTCGCGAAAGATCTGCTTTGCAGCTTCCGAAGTCGCACCGCTCGCCAAGACCGGCGGGCTCGCCGACGTGGCCGGTGCTCTCGGCCGCTACCTGCACGAGCGGGGTCACGACGTGCGGCTCTTCATGCCGTACTACTCGACCATCGACCTGCGTGGTCAGGTTCCCACCGCCGTGGCGGAAGCGCAGCAGGTGCAAGTGCAGCTGGGGCGCCAGCAGGTGGAGTTTTCACTGCACGCGACGACGCTGCCCGGCTCGGACGTTCCCGTCTACCTGGTGCACTGCCCGCAGCTGTACGCACGCGATTCGCTCTACACCAACGCAGCGGACGAACACCTGCGCTTCTTCCTGTTCCAGCTCGCCATCCTCGAATCCTGCCAGCGCCTGCGCTTTGCGCCCGATGTCATGCATTGCAACGACTGGCATACCGGCTTGCTGCCCCAGCTGCTGCTCACCCGCTATGCGTGGGACTCCCTGTTCGCACGCACACGTACACTGCTCACGATCCACAACATCGGCTACCAGGGCGTGTTCCCGGCGGCCACGGTAACGGAACTGGGCCTCGACGCGACGCCGGGACTGCTGGATGCAGGCGAGCTCTCGAGGGGCAACATCAACTGGCTGCGGCAGGGCCTGCTCCTGGCAGACGCGGTCTCCACGGTCAGTCCGGCCTATGCGCAGGAAATCTGCACGCCGCAAGGCGGCTATGGACTCGACGACACGCTGCGCGCACGCGCCGCACCTGCGATCGGCATCCTGAACGGCGTCGACTACGACGAATGGAATCCGGAGAACGACCGGCTGCTCTCACGCCATTACAGTGCCGACCAGCCTGAGGGCAAGCGCCTGCTCAAGGCCGATCTGCAGGCACGGTTCGGATTGCAGGGTGAAGACACCGTACCCCTGGCAGGCATCGTGTCCCGGCTGACTGTCCAGAAGGGCTTCGACCTGCTGTTCGACACCCTGCCCGGCATCCTGGATTCGCGGCCCCTGCAGCTCGCCATCCTGGGCACCGGGGAACCTCGCTATGTCAGCTTCTTCGCGGACCTGGCGAAGCGCTATCCGGGTCGCGTCGCATTCCACACCGGGTACCACGAGGAACTCGCCCACCTGATCGAGGCAGGCAGCGACATGTTCATCATGCCGTCGCTGTACGAACCTTGCGGACTGAACCAGATGTACAGCCTGAAATATGGAACCGTGCCGATCGTCAGGAAGACAGGCGGCTTGGCCGATTCCGTGCAGATGTGGGATCCGCAGAGCGGCCAGGGCACGGGCGTCGTCTTCAACGATTTTGACGCGCCGGCCATGCGCTGGGCGCTCGGCACCGCCCTCGACCTGTACGCGGACCGGGAAACGTGGCGAAGGATCATGCGCAACGGCATGACGCGCGACTTCTCGTGGAAAATCCAGGGCAGGGAATACGAGCGCCTCTACGACCAGATGGCCGCCGGGGGCTCCTAGCGCAGCATGCCGAGGTCGAGGCTGCCCGTATCCTGGAACGGAATGGCCTTGACGAAGGGGATGTCGACGGCGACCTTCCCCGCGATCGCATAGCTGACCTTGCTGTTGTCTCGACCGTTCATGCGGGAAAGCAGCCGGCCGATGCTGCTCACGAAGTTCGTGCGGACGGTCATGTCGAATTCATTCTCGCCGCGTGCCGGCACGACGAACGGCTCGCTGGTGTTCCCTTCCGCAAAGCTGTCGCCTTCCAGGAAGAGTTCGTAGTCGATGCCCTTGATCGGGATCGAGCGGCTGTTGGGATTCTGCACATGCAGCCGCACCCGGAACTGCTGGCTGAAGATGTCGGCCGAGACCATGCCGATGCTGACTACCGTCAGGCGAGGTGGCTCGAGCTTCGGGGCCATCGTGGCGCACCCGGCAAGCGGCAGAAGCACCGCAAGAACGACTGCTGCACGGCTGCGGGCGATGGCCAGCAGGGCCTTGAAGGTCGCGGTCATGACAGGCCTCTCCTCATGCGACTGGTCGAGGCCCGAATCGTAACCTAAGGAACCTCTGCGCGACGCAGTTTCAGCAGCATGTCGCGGGTCACCAACACCACGCCCTTCTCGCTCACGTGGAAGCGGCTCGCGTCCTCCTCCGGGTTCACGCCGATCTGCATGCCGTCCGGCACCACGCAACCCGTATCGAGAATGGCGTGCCTGACCACGCAGTTCGCACCCACGCGCACGTCGGGAAGGATGACGGCGCGGTCGATGACGCTGCGCTCATCCACGCGGCAGTTGGAGAACAGCAGCGATTCGTTGACCTGGGCGCCCGAGATGATGCAGCCGCCCGAGACCATCGAATTCACCGCCATGCCGCGACGGCCGTCGTCATCCAGCACGAACTTCGCAGGTGGATGCTGCCGCTGGTACGTCCAGATGGGCCACTGCTCGTCATAGATGTTGAGCTCGGGGTGAACATGGACGAGCTCCATGTTCGCTTCGTAGTACGCGTCCACGGTGCCCACGTCGCGCCAGTACTGCTGCGCCCTCGTTCGCACGTCGCGGAACGGATACGCAAAGACCTTCATCTTGTCGAGCGCCGCCGGGATGATGTTCTTGCCGAAATCGTGCGACGTCTCGGGATTCTGCGCGTTCTCGTCGAGCATCCTCTCGAGAAGCCGCGCGTTGAACACGTAGATGCCCATGGAGCCGAGCGCAAGATGCTCCCTGCCGGGAATGCCGTCGGGGTTCTGCGGCTTTTCGGCGAAGCGCAGGACGCGATTCTGCGTATCGACCGTCATCACGCCGAACGCACCGGCGGCCTGCTCCTTGGGCACTTCGACGACACCCACCGTGATGTCGGCCTTGTTCTCGACGTGGTAGGCGATCATCGGACCGTAGTCCATCTTGTAGATGTGGTCGCCCGCGAGCACGAGCACGTGCCGCGGACGGTGCAGCCGGATGATGTCGAGGTTCTGGTACACCGCGTCGGCGGTGCCCCGGTACCAGAGCTGGCCGAGCTGCTGCTGGGCGGGAATGATCTCGATGAACTCGCCGAACTCGCCGCGCAGGTAACCCCAGCCGCGCTGGATATGCTGGACCAGCGAGTGCGACTTGTACTGAGTGAGTACCGAGACGCGCCGGATGCCGGAGTTCAGGCAGTTCGACAGCACGAAATCGATGATGCGGAACTTGCCGCCGAAGTGCGTGGCCGGCTTGCAGCGGTGATCGGTCAATTGCTTGAGGCGCTCACCGCGGCCGCCGGCCATGATGACCGCCAGCGTGTTCTGGGTGAGTCGACTGACGTACCGACGACCTGTCGCCGCCTTCCGCACCGACGTCTTGTTGCTCGGCTTCATCTTTGGATTCAAGTCCCGTGCCTTGGGTGTACCGCATCGCCGCCACGCTTTTTTGTGGCGCCGAACCAATACTAGCCGAAGGAAATTGCGGGCGGCGCGAAGTTGCACGTTATGCGTAGAAAGTGGCGGATTTCCGCACTCTTTGGGCGCATGGCGGACGGTAAGCAGGCACTTTCGGCACCAGTTCGGGTCAATCACAGGGAAGTGCGGCAAGGGTTGCCGCGTCCGTGCGCAGGAAGTCATCGGCAGCAGCCTGGGTGGAAGTCGCGGTTCACCGCATCCGGCAAGACCTGCCGACGCTGCGGTTGTCCGCGCAAACTGGCTATACTCGCGGCGAGCCTCACGATTGTTCAGGTTTTTTACGTCGCGATTTCCGCAGGCTGCTCTGGTAAGAGAACTTGGTTCTTAAAATTCAAACTGGCCTCTGCCGCGTGGGCTGCATGGCTCTTGTCTGCGCCAGCCTGGCTCCTTGGCTGAGCGCGCTGGCCCAGGAAATGACGCCGCGCCCGGACGCAGCGGCGGCTTCGCCGCCGGTCGCCGCAAACTGCCTGGCAGATGGCAAGGGATTCTTTCGGGCAAGGCTGCAAGGTAGCCTCAAGGCCGATCTGGACTGGGGCAATGAAGGCACTGAGTGCACCGGGGCGCTTAGGCCCGATGGCGGCATTCGGCTCGGCTTCAGCCGGCCGATCTACGCCGAGGGGCAGCGTCTCGTCCTGCTGTTCGGCATCGCCGGACTCAAGGAGGGCGCATCGGCGAAGGCACTGCCAGTCAATGTCACCCTGATCCGCCAGGGCACCGGGGAGTTCTACGGTACGCAGGGCGACGACAAGTGCACGCTCGACGAAGTGCGCCAGGATCCGATTGCGGGCATCCCGCTGCGGAACCGCCTGTACAAGGTCACGGCGAGGGGCTTCTGCATCCAGCCCGCCCGCTCGCTGCGAGACGACGGGGCCGTCCTGATGACCCGTTTCGATTTTTCAGGCCGCATCGACTTCTCCGAGGCAGACACGGCCGACGAGCCGGCCCCCGCGCCGCAAGCTGCAGGCAGGAAGTCGCCGTGATGCGCCGTCTCGTCGCGTTCTGCCTGCTGCTGGCCCTATCACAAACCGGCTGGGGCCAGGCTGCGCGCGCCGTCACCACCAGCGTCGCCGGTTACCAGGTCATCAAGGCCTATCCGCACGATCCCACCGCGTTCACGCAGGGACTCGTCTACGTCGACGGCGCCCTGTACGAAAGCACCGGGCTGAACGGGCAGTCGTCCGTCCGCCAGGTCAAGCTCGAGACGGGCAAGGTGCTGCAGAAGCAGGCGGTCGATCCGGCGCACTTCGCGGAGGGGCTCGCGGAGTGGAACGGCAAGCTGATCCAGCTGACATGGCGTTCCGGGATCGGCTTCATCTACGACCGGTCGACGCTGCGCCTGAAGGGCACGTTCAACTTTTCAGGCGAGGGCTGGGGCCTCACGCATGACGGCAACCGGCTGATCCTGAGCGATGGCACCGCCAACCTGCGGTTCCTGAATCCCGACTCGTTCCGCGAGATCGGTCGCGTGGTCGTCCGCGATCGCGGCAACCCGGTACAGGACCTCAACGAGCTGGAATTCATCAAGGGAGAGGTGTACGCCAACGTCTGGCATTCGAACCGGATTGCCCGCATTTCACCGGCAACGGGAGAAGTGCTGGGCTGGATCGATCTGTCCGGCCTGATCCCGCAGCGGCTGCTCCCGCATGCGGAAGCCGTGCTGAACGGCATTGCCTACGACAGCGCCAACGACCGCCTCTTCGTCACCGGCAAGCTCTGGCCCAAGCTGTTCGAGATCCGACTGACGCCGGCGACGGACGTCCCTCTCAAGCGCTGACTTCGCCGGCGCCCTCTGCAAGCAGCGGCGGCAGCGGGCAATGCAGTGCCGCGCACACGGTGCGCAGCAGCTCGGCTTCTGCGATGGTCAGCCTGAGATCATGGGCGATGGCCTTCACCAGCGCTTCGACGAGTTGCTCCTTCGCTGCCGGCTGCAAGTCATCGAGCCTGCCGAGGGCTTCGTCGAGGTGCTTCTGCCACCCTGTCGGCACGCCGTAGGCAGGGCGATCCCTGGGCAGCAGGTGATGCATGCCGACCTCGTACGCTCGCCGCGCCGACGCCTCATTGTCGTGCCCGTGCCTGGCCAGCACACTGAACAACACGCACAGCGATCCGCTCACGCCCTCCAGCGTCAGACGCCGACTGCGCCTTGCGGGATCCAGCTCATCCTGCAGCTGGACCTCGGCGAGCTTGGCCAGCACATACGCATGCAGCGATTGCCGCCCCTCGTCGCGGAGCAAGGCCCGCAGGCAGGCCGCCAGGCGCTGCTTCTCCAGCCTCGAGAATCGGTGAATTGCCGGAAACAGGCGCAGGAACGCAGGCAGCCGCTGCATCGCATCGAGCGCGTTGAGCTGCGGTAGCCACTCCTGCACCGTCTCTGCCGCCCGCACGCCGAGCTGGTTGCGGATCAATTCGACCTGCCTCGCGCCCACCACCGCGTCAGTGTCGACGGCAAAGGCCAGCACCAGTGCAACGGCCTGCCTCGGCACCTGAGTCGCAGTGACCATCGACGGTGGCAACGACAGTCGCAGTTGCTGCGCGATGCGCACATGCGGGGTGCCGGGATTGCCCACGAGCTGCGCGACGCCCGCCGGCGTGACATCGACGGATGACAGGCTGGCCGGTAGCGGCTCGCGACGTAGCGAGTCGTCCGGGGCGTCTTCGACGGGGGCACTGGCTTCCTCCGCGAGCATGCGGGCCCGTGCAGCGTCGAAGGCTCGCTCGGTAAACGAGGGATCCAGCGCCTTGATCCGGTCAAACAGCGGCGGATGCGTCGCAAACAGGCGATCGACGCCCGGCGCGAACAGCATATGTGCCACTTCTTCCGCATCGGCGTCGAGCAGCCTTGAACCCGCAGACAAGGCACCGATCTTCACGAGGGCGCCGCGCAAGCCTTCAGGGTCGCGAGTGAACTGGACGGCCGACGCGTCCGCGAGCGACTCGCGGCTCCGCGACACCGCCGCCTGCAGCAGTCGGCCGAAGAACAGGCCGATATAACCCACGATCATGACGACCAGCGCAGCCAGCAGGATCGCTGCTACCGCGCCACCGCCCTTCTTGCCACTGCCACCGCTACGCGGCGCGTGCCGCAGGACGAGGCGCGCGATCACAGCGATCGACAGCAGACCGAACAGCAGGCCCATCATGCGAATGTTGAGCCGCATATCGCCATTCAGCACATGGCTGAATTCGTGGGCGATGACGCCCTGCAGCTCGGAACGCGACAGCCGCGTCAGCGCGCCGCGGGTGACGGCGATGGCGGCGTTCGCCGGATTGTGCCCGGCAGCGAAGGCGTTGATCCCCAGTTCGTGGTCGAGTACGTAGACTTGCGGCATGGACACGCCAGAGGCGATCGCCATCTCTTCGACTACATTGAGCAGACGTCGACGCAGCGGATCGGAAGTGTCGGCCGCGACCAGTTCGCCTCCGAGCGACTGGGCGACGACTCCGCCTCCCTGGCTGAGCATCGCGGTCTTGTAGAGGCTGGCAAGTCCGATGACACCGAGTACCGTCAGCAGGGTCCAGACGGCGAGCGACAGGTGCTCGTCCACCCACAGCGGGTCCAGCAAGGTTCCACCGTTCGACGCAGGATCGAGTAAACGGACGACGACGAGCACGACACTGGTGACGGCCAGCGCCACTATGACAACCGCCAGCAGAAAGAGGACGACGAGCCTGCGGGAGAGTCGGCGCGTCTCGACCTGGCGGCCGAAGAAGTCCATCGGAGGAGGTCCCGCGAGGGCGCGGCCTAGCTGAAGCTGACCTTGGGGACCTCACGCATCGCGGGCGCCTCGATCTGCAGCAGCGCCGCGGCCTCGAAGCCGAACATGCCGGCGACGACGCTGCTCGGAAAGGTCTCGCGGACATTGTTGTAGCCCGTGACCGAGTCGTTGTAGGCCTGGCGTGCGAAGGCCACCTTGTTCTCGGTGGACGTCAGCTCTTCGGACAGCTGCATCATCGTCGTATTGGCCTTGAGGTCGGGATACGCCTCGGACAACGCGAACAGGCGCCCCAGCGCGCCGTTCAGGGCGGTCTCGGCGCCGGAGAGGTGCTCGACGGCGGATGCGCTGCCAGGATTTGCTGCGGCGGCCTTGAGCCCCGCGACCGCCGTGTTGCGTGCGGCGATGACGGCCTCCAGGGTCTCCCGCTCGTGCTTCAGGTAGCCCTTGGCCGTCTCGACGAGATTCGGGATCAGGTCGTGGCGGCGGGTCAACTGGACGTCGATCTGCGCGAAGGCGTTCTTGAAACCGTTGCGGGCCGTGACCAGGCGGTTGTACGCACTGACCAGGTACAACAGGAAGAAGACGAGCAATCCAAGGACGATCCAACTCATGAGCGTAACTCCCCAGGAAGACTCTTTACGGGCGACGACCCCGCGGCACGAGGGTGCCACCCCCGGCATTATGACACTGGGGAACCTGTTCGGCCCGTCGGGCCGCGGGAAGGGTCTAGCGCTTGCGCAGGCGATCGAAGAGATCGAGGACGCGCGAGGTCAGGGAAGGCTGGAATCCGTCGACATGCAAGCCCGGCTGAGTACGCGGGAGGTCGCCGAGGTTCATCTTGAACTCGTCATCCTCCGAGGGGCTCGCTTCCGTGAACAGCGGCACGCGCTTCAGTGCCCGGGCAGCAGGGGCCTGATCGCTGCGCCCAGTGCGGGGCATCCCGGCCAAACCCGGCTGCCTTGCGGTCTGTCTGTGCTGAAGGGGGCTGGCGGTGGTCATCGGGATCTCCGTTGGGCGCAATGCGGCAGAGGCTGCTGACGCCGTGCAGACTAGTGGAAGGGACGACGTGTCCGCGTGAGCCAGATCACGTTCGCGTGCTTGCCTTCACCTGACCGATCCGGAATGCTTTGCCTCCACTCCTGCAGCGTGCGGAAACCACCATGTCGTCGCGCCCGATCGCCCGCTCCCTTGAACATATTGCCGCACTGGCTGCGGGCTGCATCGCCGCGGTGCTGCTGGCGGCGTGTTCGGCCAAGGACGCTGCCGCACCCGCGGAGGCCGGCATCGAGTCCGTTGCGGGGACCCTTCGCTACACCGACCTCGCCACGCTGAGCGACGCAGCGGTCGTGGAAGTGGAACTGGCGGACGTGTCCGTGGCAGACGGTCCTGCCGACATCGTCAGTTCGCAGCGCATCCGCAATCCCGGGCCGTTTCCCGTGCACTTCAAGCTCGACTATGCACCCGACCGCATCGATCCGACGCACCGCTACACGGTGCAGGCGCGGATTCGCGAAGGCGAGCGGCTGGCCTTTGCCACGGATACCGCCTACCCCGTGATCACCGGAGGCCATCCGAAGACGATCGACATTGCCGTGGTGGCCATCGGTGCGGGCGAGACCGCCGAGGTCGTTGCCGCGACGACTGCGCCCGCGGAACGTCCCGTCGAAGGCTCGCTCGTGAGCGGCAGCGTGACGTCGAAATACTCGGCTTCCTTCAGGAACGGCTCGCTGGTCAGCATCCAGGAAGAGCGCGACGCGGGCGACGCCGGCAAGTCAGGCGCCGAGTATCAATTCAAGGAAGGCAGGCTGCTGCGTTACATCGAGCTCGGGACGCGAACCGGGGCGGCTGGCAAGCAGCAGGTCGAGTTCGATTTCGCTTTCGACGACACCGGCGAAATGCTGGCGGCCCGCAAGACGGTGGATGACACTGCAATGAAGCCCGACATCACCGACATCTACGCGGCGCGGAATCGCGCCGACCTGCTGCGGAATCATGCGCTCGCGCTCAAGGCTTCGCGCGACCACGCCCACTGACGGGCCAGGGGCAGCCCATTTCGCAGGTTATTGTGCGGGCGCGGGCAAGCGGATCTCGACGATCAGCCCGGTGCTAGGACTGTTCTGCGCCTCGACTTTGCCGCCATGAAGCGACACGACTCGTGCAGTGATGGCAAGTCCGAGGCCCGTCCCGCCACTGTCACGATCCCTGGCATCGGCCACGCGATAGAAGGGTTCGAAGATTCGCGCGAGATCCTGGCTCGGAACGCCCGGACCCTGGTCGCGGATGATGAGCACGAGCATGCCATGATCGTGCTTCAGCGACACATCGACGGCCGTATCGACGGCGGTGAAGCGCACGGCATTGCGCAGCACGTTCTCGATCGCACTGCGCAACAGCTGGGGATCTGCCTCCAGCACCGCAGGACGCGCAGGCGTCCACTCCACGCGCTTGCCGGCCGCACCCGCTTCGAGCCGCGCATCCTCGACGACATCGTTGAGCAACGCAGTGAGATCCACCCGTTCGCGGTGCAGCTTGGGTTCGCCGCTCGTGAGCGTCGACAGGTGCAGGATCTGGCCGATCAGGGCATCGAGCCGTTCCGCCTCGAGTTCAATGCGCCCGAGCTGCTTGGGCAGGTCTGCACCCTCGCGCCGGGCCAACCCGAGTGCGACCCGCAGACGCGCGAGCGGCGAGCGCAGCTCGTGCGACATGTCGCTCAGCAGCGTTTCCTTCGACGCAATGAGCGAGCGCAGGTATTCCGCCATCCGGTCGAAATCTCGTGCGAGCACGCCGAGCTCGTCATTGCGAGTGGCGAACTGGTCGCTGACGCGGGCGTCGAGGTTGCCGGCCGCCACGGAGCGGGCGGCATCCTGCAGCCGCGCGACCGGCGTACTGACGTACCGGGCCAGCCACCAGCACACGAGGCCGCTGAACAGGAAGGCGATCGCGAGCAGCGTGAGGTTCACGTCCGGCGTGCGCAACACGGCAAACGGCGGGTACCCGGCGAAGGTCGTCATCAGCGTCAGCACTTCCCCATTCGGGCCGATGAATTGCGGCACGCGCCGCGCCATGTCCTGTACCGGCTTGCCGTCCCTGCCGCCCAACGCCCCGGACATCTCGATCGAATGGACGCGGCGCTGGATGCGCTCCGGCAACGGCCTGCCGAGAATATCGACGCCATGGGACTCGACGATATAGATGCGCAGTCCCCCGTGGGTCTTTTCCGCTTCACCGATCCACTCAAAGAGTCCTGGCTTGCCTTCCTTCGCGAGGCGGGCCGCAGCCTGGTCGGCAAGGTCGCTGGGCTCGACGGCATCGAGGGCCTGCAGCCGCTGGTACGCAACCGTCGCCGACACGATGATGCTGGTCGCGATGATCAGGCCCATCGCCAGCCAGAAGGACAGGAAGATCCGCAGGAACAGGGTTTTCATGGCGCCTCTTCGCTCTGCGCGGTGAGGACGTAGCCCGCTCCGCGCACGCTGCGGATCTCGGGCAACGGCTCCTCGCCCAGGCCGAGCTTGCGACGCAGGTTGCTGACGTGCGTATCGATGCTGCGATCGTATGGCGTCAGGCGACGGCCGAGCACGCGCTCGGTCATGAGTTCCCGCGACTGCACCTGCCCCGACGCGCGCATCAGCATCTCGAGCACGCGGAACTCCGTCCCGGTGAGCCGCACCGCCTGCCCTTCCACGTAGGCGGACATGGTACCCGGATCAAGACGCAGGGGACCGACGGTCACCGGTTGGTTCGAGTCGTCCGCTTCACGGGCACCGAGGCGTCGCAGCACGGCCCGGATTCGTGCGACCAGTTCACGCGGATTGAACGGCTTCGACAGATAGTCGTCGGCACCGAGTTCGAGTCCCACGATGCGGTCGACGTCCGCACCGCGGGCGGTCAGCATGATCACGGGCAGCGCCAGAGTCTGCCGCAGCCGTCGCAGCACCTCGAAGCCATTCAATGAAGGCAGCATCACGTCGAGGATCACGAGATCGAACGTTTCGCCTGCGAGGCGCTCGATCGCCTGCGCGCCATCGCCGACGAGCGTGATGCGGAAGCCTTCGCCCGACAGGTACTCGTTGAGCATCTGGCTGAGCTCGCGGTCGTCGTCGACGATCAGCAAGGAAGCTTCGGCAGTCATGGGCGAGACATCTTTTGTAATAGGTAGAATCGGTTGGCCAGATCGCCGGATGCGGAGCTTACTTTGGCACAGGACAGCATCGAAGTGTGCCAAGAAAAGTAAAGTGTCACGGGACTTCGAAGCGCCCCCCCTGCAGCACGTGGCTTCACGAATCTTCACTCAAGTTTTCATCGCATTGACCTTCGTCCGGGGCCTGCCCGGTTACAGTTGGTTACGGTTTTGGAGAGGGTTCCCAGTGGTCGCGCCAACGCGCGGCCATTACCCCGCCCGTCGAAAGATGGGCCCTCGCAGGACGGGTCATTGAGCCCCGTCCTTTTTTTTGGGCGACGAAACATGGCGCAGCGCGAGCAGTTGGGGGGCGCCTGCCTGCTAGACTCGGGTTTTCGCCGCCTAACCGCACGCCCGCCTCACTCCCATGCGCTACCGACAAAGCGAAACGGCCGAAGCCGTCACCCTGACCCCTGCCTCCGACCCCCAAGCGGTCGTCATCTGGCTGCATGGCCTCGGTGCCGACGGGTTCGATTTCGTGCCTTTGGTACCCGAGCTTGCGCTCCCCGACTCCCTGGCCGTGCGTTTCGTGTTTCCCCATGCACCGGTCCGTCCGGTCACCGTCAATAACGGGTTCGCCATGCGGGCCTGGTACGACATCAAGGTGCTGTCCAGCAGCGCGCTGGCGGGGCCCGGCATGGAGGACGCCGCCGGCATTCGCGCCTCGGGCGAGCAGATCCGCGCGTATGTCGATGCACAGATCGCAAGCGGTATCGATGCAAGCAAGGTCGTGATCGCCGGATTCTCGCAAGGTGGCGCAGTGGCGCTGCAAGCCGGCCTGAGGTATCCGACGCGTCTGGGGGGCATCCTTGCACTGTCGACTTATCTGCCGCTGCGAGACCTGGTTGCGCAGGAAGTCTCGCCGGCAAACCGGGACCTGCCCATCCTGATGTGCCATGGCACGGCCGATCCCATCGTGCCGGCGACCTTGGGCGAACGGTCGCGCGATATTCTGAAAGGCCTCGGTTTCCCGATCGAATGGCGCAGCTACGCGATGCAGCACCAGGTTTGCGCCGAGGAAATCGCCGACATCAGCGAGTGGCTCGTCGCGCGCCTGCAATAGCGGATCCGATACCGTTACAATCCTCCCCCGCGTCCGGCACTCACGGACGCTACCCGCATTCGTCACTCTTCTTCTGTGGAGGTCACATCCGTGGCAATTCGCGAGCAGCTCATCGAGTACCGGGACGGCGACACCGTCCTCGAAGGCGTCTTCTGTTACGACGACTCGCGGCCTGGGCCGTTGCCCGCGGTGCTGATCAGCCACGCCTGGAACGGCCGTGACGAGTTCGCAGCGCGCAAGGCGCATCGTCTGGCGTGGCATGGCTATGCCGCGTTTGCGCTCGACATGTTCGGCAAAGGCAAGCGCGGCTCGACCGTCGAGGAATGCCAGGCGCTGATCGGTCCCTTCATGGGCGATCGCGCCAAGCTAGCAACCCGCATCCAGGCGGCCGTCAGCACGGTGAAGGCGCTGCCGCAGGTGGATGCGCGTCGCGTGGCCGCGATCGGCTTCTGCTTCGGCGGGCTGTGCGTCCTGGACCTCGCTCGCTGCGGGGCAGATGTCCGCGGCGTCGCGAGCTTCCACGGTCTGTTGCCGCCTTCAGGGCTGCCAGCGGCCAGAATCACGTCGAAGGTACTGATCCTGCACGGCAACGATGATCCGATGGTGCCGACCGAAGCCGTGGTGGCCATCGGCAAGGAACTGTCGGCTGCGGGGGCGGACTGGCAGCTGCACAACTACGGCGGCACGATGCACGCGTTCACCAACCCTGAGGCGAACAATCCGGCCTTCGGCACGCTCTACAACTCGGCTGCCGATCGCCGCTCCTGGAAGTCGCTGCTCAACTTCCTCGAGGAAGTCCTGCGCTGATTGGATCAGGTGGCTGCGGTGCGCGAGCGCCGCAGCCCATCGGCCGCATACAGCGCGAGGGCAATCCAGATCAGCCCGTAGCTCACGGCCTGCACGTGGCTGAACGTCTCCCGGAACACGAAGACCCCCAGCACGATCTGGATAGACGGCCCGAGATACTGGATCAGGCCGATCGTCGAATACGGAATGCGGCGTGCGCCGTATGAGAACAGGCCAAGCGGTACGGCGGTAATCAAGCCGCTCGCGGCGAGCAGCATCAGGCTCGACCATTCCCCGTTTCCTATCACGCCCGTCCCCGCCCATTCGCACCACGCGAGGTACGCGAGGCCGATCGGCATGAGCAGCGCGGTCTCCGCAGCCAGGCCGTCGATAGCCTCCACCGGAATGACCTTGCGGATCACGCCGTAGATGGCGAACGACATCCCGACCACCAAGGCGAGCGACGGAAACCGTCCCTGCATGACCGTCAGGTAAGCCACCCCCGCCGCTGCCAGCAGGACCGCAAACCAGCGGGCCCGCGTCAGCTTCTCCCCCAGGAAAGCCACTCCGATCGCGACATTGAGCAGCGGGTTGATGAAGTAGCCTAGGCTGACCTCCACGACATGACCGTTGTTGACGGCCCACGTGAATCCCAGCCAATTGATGCTGATGAGCGCGGCGGAAGCGGCAAGCCGCCAGCGCGTGCCCGGATCGCGCAGTGCCGCCCGCACCGGCCCGAGTCCACCCCGCAGCAACAGCCATGACATGACCACGATGCAACACCATACGAGGCGGTGGACCATGATCTGCAGGGCGGGAACGCTTGCCAGCAGGTGCAGGTAGAGAGGCAGCAGTCCCCAGATGGCGTGGGCTACGACGGCGGCGACGAAGCCGTTGCGCTGTTCGCGGGCCACGGCGGCCGAGACTGCGCCGGTAGCCTGGCCGGTAGAGAGTTGGGCCGATGAATCCATGGCCCCTATGATGGCATCAAATACGCCAAGGCCCCACGCCTTGCAGCGTGGGGCCTTGGGTCCGGACAGGACTTCAACGCGGGGAGGAACTCAGTCGAGGATCACCACGGCGGTCTGCGCAGTGAACTCGTTGAGGCCGGCATCATACTGGCCGGTCGCCGTGAGCCCTCTCAATCGGGTCGCGCCGTTCAGGCGCAACGTGAGGTCGGCCACGAACTCCGCGAAATCCGCGTACATCCGGCTTGTCCCTTGCGCGACCACCACGAAGCTGGCCCTCACGCCGGCAGCAGGAACGATGCGGGGGGGCGCGGGCAACGCGCGCAGGTCCCTCACGACAGGGCCGACACGCAAGGTGTGGCGCAAGCCGATCGCCGGATTGGCGAGGTCAAGCAGCAGGCCGTCGCTGCCAAGGCTGAGGAAGGGCGCCGTCGTCCCGGTGGCTCCCCAGCCGATCGCGAGCACGGAACGGACCTGCGAGTAGTCGGCCACCGTGCGCCCTGCAAAGTCGGGCGGTGCGACGCCAAAGGGCGTCACGAAGCCGAAGACACGCACGGGATCGCCGGCCATCAGGGTGTTCAAGGGCAACAGACCGGTGGCTACCTCGTAAGCAGTCGGGTCCGCATCCACGGAGCTGGTCACGCCCGTACCCGCAAAGTTGAAGGCACTGACTTCGCGGCCGTCGATCGCGCCCAACCGCATTGTCAGCTGGCCGGGCACCGCTGCCGCGACCGTTCCGAGCAGGTGGGTGAGGTGCATCCGGACTCGGCCCTGCGTCGCGTCGAGCACGCGCTGGCCATTCTCGGTCGTCACCGAGCCGAACGCCTGGATACGCTGTCCGACCGACAGGGCCTCGAGACCGAGTACGTCCACGGGCCGGGGACCGTCCTTGAAGACGCGAGTGCCAGCGCCGATCCGCACCTTGATGGCTTCACGAACGAACCGCGATGCGTCCGACGTTGCGCTCGGAGTCACGAGCGTGCCGCCCCGGACGATGAGTTCATTGCCCACGCGCGACAGGATGCTGCCGGTGACGACGTCCTGCGACAGCCCAGGCACGCTGCTGCCTGCCTGGACGATGGCCGCATCGAAGCGACGTTCTGCAGTCGTGAGCGTGCCGAAGGCGATGGTCGGGGTTCCTGCGCCCGCTGCCGACAATGCCGCGAGCCCGGCTGCGCCCGTATAGGTCTGTCCGTTCACTTCGAATGCGGTGCTCGCGTTGGTATGGACCGTGACCTGCCCAAGACGCGCCGATGGATGATTGAAGGGCCTCACATCGGCCACGTAAGCGCTCGCCGCCGTATCGACGCTCACGAGCGGCCCACGCAGCCGCAGTTCCTTCTCGTCGACCGGTGCGATAGAGGCGACCAGTGCCGGCGTCGCCGTCACGGTCACGGGACTCGTCGCAAGATCGACACTGTTCGATGCGGTCAGGTCGAAGTCCAGCGTCAGCAGCGCGGGACGCCCGGGCGCGACGACGAGGCGGCCGCGATTGTCGAGAACCACGCGGACGTCGCGAATGCCGAGCACAGTGCCTGCCGCATCCACTGCGCGCGCTGCCTGCGGCTGGCCGCTCACTTCGACGCTGATGTCCGAGTTCGTGTAGTCAAGTCGCAGCGTGCCCGCCACGTACGTGCCGAGCGGCACCGTCGCGGCGGTCAGGAATTCGCTGAGATCCACGTACTGGGAGAAATCCACGCGGGTGCTGACGGGAAGGGCCTGCACCGTGGTTCCGTCCGCCCGCTCGAGGGACAGCGACAGCACATCCACCGTGTAGCTGAGGAAATCCCCATCGGCATCGGTGACGGCGACATACACGCTGCCGCACCCGGCCGGGGAACTGCAGGTTGACGTAATGCCGGGCGTAGCGCTCGCGCCGGACGACCCGCCTCCGCCGCCGCAAGCAGCCAGCCCCAGCAGGGCCGCCAGGCCGAAGACGACGGTTCTGAATGACTTGATGGCTCGCATCGGACCTACCCCTCGGAAGTGATTCTTCAGGGGGGTACAACGCGGCAGATGCCCGACGGTTGACCGACCGGGCTGAGCCGGAGTCAGCGTCTCCGCCGGCGCCAGGCCTGCAGCAGGAAGAATCCGGCAGCCATGCCACCCAGGTGGGCGAAATGTGCTACGCCCTGCTGGGTGCCGGTCACGCCGAGCACGAGTTCAAGGATGCCGTACAGCGAGACAAACAACCACGCAGGCATCGGAATCGGCGGAAAGAGCAGCATGAGCTTCCGGTGCGGATACGCCATGCCGAAGGCGAGCAGCAGGCCGAAGACGCCGCCGGACGCACCGACAGTCGGGTACGGATCGCCGCCCATCCATTGCATGACCAGCAGCTGCGCCACGGCCGCTCCCACGACACAGACGAAGTAGTAGACAACATAACGCCTGGCGCCCAGCAACCGTTCGATCTCGGATCCGAACATGTACAGCGCGAACATGTTGAAGAAGATATGCGCGAGGTTGCTCGTGTCGTGCATGAACCCGTAGGTAACGAGCTGCCAGACCTGGAACGTCGGTGCGTCCGTGAACAGTCCGGGGCTGAGAGGCCACAACGCAAAACCCACGACCATCGGAGTGCCGATCACGTTCTGCAGAACGTAGACCAGGACATTCGCGATGATCAGGATCCGTGTAACGGGGGCGAGTTGCTGGAACATGGGCGCGGGAGAGAGCGATACCGGATCGGTATCGTGGAGTTTACGTGGTTCGCGCGAGCTTGTGACAACTGCCGGTTACGCTCCGGCTGCAAGTGCGCAAGGCCTATCGATGGCCAATTACCAGCGCAGCACACGGCCGCCTATGGCGGCTGATACGGAGGTCACGATGGCCACGGCCAGCGTGTACCAGACCGCAACAAACAGCGGGCTGTCGTCATCACAATGCAGCGCGTAGAACGTTGCCCCAATGCCGGCAGCGACCAACCCGCAGACAGCCCCCGCCAATCGTGGACGTGCTGGCGCCCCTCGCTTCATCGCCAGCATCAACGCCACCGCGGACGGTACCGAAAGCAGTGGAATCGCGCCAAGGCACAGAAAGGCATTGGACCCCACCAGGCTGTCCCACCACCGATCCGCAGGCAGTGCCAGCAGTTCCAGAACGACGGCCAGCAGGATCAGCAGCGGGGCAGCGCCCACCGCTCGATGCGGCAGCGAACCGCCATCGACCGGACTGGCCATGCGGACCAGGAATGGCGCCGTCGACATGACGATGGCCAACGTGACCACGAACTTGAACGGGAAGCGGATCGTGCCGATTGCGGTGCCGATATCGGGACGCCAGCCCATGGACATCAAGAACATGCCGGCAGTGACCACCGCACCCGCGAGCACCGATCCATAGAAGCGTCGCCGGGTGGAGCCCATGCCCGCGTATGAATCGGCAGACAGTGCAGCAATCAGGTCGGTCGTCTTCATGCTGTCACCCACCCCGGTAGCGCTCGGCCAGCAGCTTCAGGCTGCGATGCAGGCTGACCCGCACGGCGACCTCGGTCATGCCGAGCTTCTCCGCCACGTCGCGCACCGGCTTGCCATCGATAGAGATCGAGCGGACGATTTCCTGCTGCCTGTCGTTCAGCGAACCCAGCACTTTCTCGGCATCGTGGTGCGCAGAACCCTCGTTCGCGGCGCCGTCGGCCAGCGTGTCGGCAAGATCATCGATCTGGATGTCGGTACTCCTCCCCCTTCGCCGCAACGAGTCGACAAGCTTGTAGCGCGCAATAGCCGTCACCCACGGCCCCAGGGATCTCGTCCGATCCCACGTTCCGCGCTTCAGGTGGATGGCCAGCAATGTTTCCTGCACGACGTCCTCGATTTCGGCATTCCCGAGCCCAACTCGCTCGAACCCGCGCCTGGCCATACCGCGCAATGCGGGGGTCAGGGAGATGAGCAACCGACAGTAAGCCTGGCTGTCACCCTCAATGGCCGCGAGCATCAGCTGCGTCCATTCGAGCTCCCTTGCAGCATGCGCAGGGTTCCCCCTCTGTCCTTCGTTCCCATTGGTCATTTTGTTACAGGGCCGTCGCAACGGGCGCACGGTCGCGCTCCGGACGGGTCCCGGAGAACAATTCGTGGTATTCGATGTAACAAGTGCGGGATGGCATGCGACGGAGTCATCATAGGCCAATCCCGACGGCCTGTAACACCAGAGGAGATCTACAATGCTGAACCGCCGCTCGATCAATCTCGCCCTTATCGGCTCGCTCGCCACTGCAATCGCATCCATTGGTACTGCCGTTACAGCCCATGCGGCTGATGCTGCCAACCAGGACAAGTGCTTTGGCGTCGCGCTGAAGGGCAAAAACGACTGCAAGGCAGGCGAAGGCACCACCTGCGCCGGCACTTCCAAAGCCGACTATCAGGGCAATGCCTGGAAGCTCGTTCCGAAGGGCACATGCACGACGATGGAACTCCCCGGCGGCCGCAAGGGTTCGCTGACGGAACTTGCCCGCGACGTGCCGAAGGCCTGATGCGTCCCGGCTGCGATTCCCGTGCACATTCATGGCGTGCGGGTGTCGCAGCCGCTTGTTCGGCATCTCGCCCTTCCACCACCCGGAACATCAATGACCACGCGAAGCGCAGGCTCGACTGGAGACCTCAAGTCAGGCGTGGGCCTCAAGGCGCAGCACTACAAGACCATTCTGGACTCGCGGCCCGCGGCAGGCTTCTTCGAGGTTCACGCCGAGAATTTCATGGGTGCGGGCGGGCCACCGCACCGATATCTGGAGGCCATCAGGACACACTACCCGCTGTCGATCCACGGAGTCGGCCTCAACATCGGCGGCAGCCAGCCGCTCGACCGACTGCACCTGCAGAGACTGAAGCAACTGCTCGACCGCTACCAACCCGAGCTGTTCTCCGAGCACCTCGCCTGGTCATCTCACGGAGGCACGTTCCTCAATGACCTGCTGCCCCTACCCTATACTCCTTCAACGCTCGATCTCGTCTGTAGCCACATCGACGAAACGCAGGCATTCCTCGGTCGCCGAATGCTCCTCGAGAACCCGTCGACCTATGTCACCTTTGCCGAGAGCACCCTCACAGAGGAGGAGTTCATCGCTGCAATCGCCAGAAGGACGGGTTGTGGACTGTTGCTGGACGTCAACAATGCCTACGTGTCGTCGGTGAACCAGCAGCGCGATCCAGCGCAGTATCTCGATCGGTACCCGCTGCAGCATGTCGAACAGTTCCACCTCGCCGGCTTCGCAGAGACGCGCGATCCGGCCGGCCAACGACTGCTCATCGACCACCATGGAGACCGGGTCCACGCGGATGTCTGGCAGCTCTATGCCGATGTCGTGTCGCGCGCACCGACCGCCCCGACACTGATCGAATGGGACAACGAAGTCCCTGAACTGCAGGCCTTGCTTGCCGAAGCCCACAAGGCGGACGCAGTTGTTGCGTCGGTGCGGACCTCGCCTGGCCCCGTAGCGGCCCGCGCAGGTGGAGCGCGCTGACGTGGAATCCGCTTTTGTTGCCGCAGTGCTTGATCGCGAGCTGCCGACGCCCGCTTTTCTCGGCGAGGCCGCGGCGCCTCGAGCGGCGCGCGCTTTCGCGGTGTACCGCAACAACTACCGGGTCAACCTTCAGGAGGCGCTCCGGGTCACGTACCCGGTGACCGCCCAGCTGGTCGGCGATGAGTTCTTTGCCGCGCTGATCAACGTCTTCGTCACTTCCTGTCCGCCGCGATCGCCGGTGCTGATCGAGTATGGAGGGGAGCTCCCTGCCTTCATCAGCCAGTTTGAACCTGCTGCGGCCGTTCCCTACCTGGCCGATGTCGCGCGACTCGAAGCCGCATGGAATGACGCGTATCACGCAGCTGAAAGCGGCTCTCTGCAACCCTCGGCGCTGGGGGGCCTGACTGCCGAGGCGCTAGCCGTCACTAGGGTTGCCCTGCATGCATCGCTGCAGCTTGTGCGTTCGTCTTTTCCCGTGGCGTCCATCTGGGAATTGCACAGATCACCCTCGCGTGACCCGGCTCTCTCCTGGGAAGCAGAAGATGCACTGGTGCTGCGACCTGATGCGGAAGTACTGGTCCTCGCCTTGAAGCCGGGTTACGCGGAGTTTGTCACGGCGCTGCGAGAAGGCCGGTGCATCGCAGCGGCGGCGAGCACCGTCCTGCAGGATGTCGTCGACTTCGATACGGGAGATGCATTGGTGTCGCTCCTTTCCTGGGGCGCCATCGCTGGTCTTGACACTCCGAACCAAGCCACTACGGAAACCTGCTGATGCGCACCCCCGCTTCGATTGAAGATACTGCCCCCGCAACGGGGATTGTGTCGCTCGTGACATTGGCAAACGGGCTGCTCAGCCGGATTCCGCCGTCGATTCCCCAACTGGCGTTGCGCTTTGCACTCGCGGTGCCGTTCTATCGCTCGGGACTCACGAAATGGGATGGCTGGTTCCACTTGTCCGACAGCGCCATCTATCTATTTACCCAGGAGTTCCAGTTGCATCTGTTCGGCAGCAGCATCCCCTACCCTGCGCCAAACCTGGTGGCGCTCTTGTCGGGCATCTTTGAAATCGCATTACCCATCCTGCTGGCGCTGGGACTTGCAACGCGCTTTGCAGCGCTCGGGCTGTTGTTCATGACGATCATCATCCAGCTGACCATCCCGGATGGGTGGGCCAACTTTCATCTCCCGTGGGCTGCGATGGCATTGGCGCTGGTCGTGCACGGGCCGGGAAAACTGTCTCTTGACCACCTGATTGCGAAAACAGGCTGAGCCCTCACCTGCCACTCCGGAGCGTGCCAACCGGAGCTTGCAGCTGATCTACGGGTATGTCGCCTCGGCTTCACAATCGACCGCGGCGCCCCGACAAATCTCATACATTTCTCGAAGATCCCTGCATTGAGGTTGACAGGTGCGGATTCCATGATGACTCCCGACAAATTCATCTACTCACGGGAGATTCGCATCATGATCACGCTCGCCGCAGCTTTCCTCATCACCAGCACCGCCCTGCTGGTGGCAATCGGTTTCGATACGTCGCCCATTGGTGATGCCAAGACATCCTGAGGGCCATGCGGATCTGTGGACACGGGGCGACAGGCCGTCATGCCGCCCTCGGATGATTGCTCTCGCCCCAGGATTCGCCCCGGGACTTAAGGTATCGCCTCCGGGCGCAGGATGAGCACATGCGCTGCCGTTCCCGGGAGGAGCGGATGCGGCGCTCCTGTCAGCCACGCTTCATGGCCGGCGCGGTAGAACGAAGACAAGGGATGCGAGGACTGCCCCCCCGGCATCTGGAAGTACCCCTCGCTTTCGCGACCGGGAGACACGACGAATCGCTCCGACGCTCCCTGTCGCGGTCCCTGCACACGAGGCATGTTGCTGTCTCCCGGCAACGGCATTCCCGGCATGTCGATCAGCCACGCCGCCCACGGCATCGCGCGCGACAGCGGGTGACGCATGGCGAGTACATTGCTCTGACCCCAGCCGCACTCTGCCACGGCACCACAGGCCTCCTTGATCTCCGCAAGCGTGCCGTCGAGCGAGTCCAGCAACGCTGCGTCCCAGTCGGTGTACCGCGGATCAAGCAGGTGTAGGGGACGCTCCGTCACGAGCTGCCACGCTGACCCTTCGAACTGCTGGCCGGGATCGAATTGCAGGCCCGGATACGCCGAGCGAGCCGGTGCAACGAGTGCATTGAAGGTCGCGGCCAGGACTGAGCGGCGGAAGTTCCTGACGATCAGGTAGCCGGGATCGTCGATTGCCGCGTGACCCGACCAGTCCTCCACCAGTCTCCGTGCCGCCTGCCGCCCGACGTGCCCCTCGATCGCGGGAGGCGCCAGAGTCTGCAGGAGCAGGTCCCGCCAACGCGCGAGGAACAGCGCACGATCGTCTAGCTGGATCGCCAGCATGTCCTGCGCCGTTGCGGCTTTCCGTCCCAGCAGGCCATCGCGGATCTGGCCCGCTCTTGCGCCGAGCACATAGGCACCGGGACCGACGAAATCGAGCCAGGTCGACGCCGTGATCGTGCGCGTGTTGGCGGTCCACACTCGCCCACCAAGCGGGTTCAGCACGCGGGGCATCTCATCGGCGGTACGCCACCGTGTCCAGCCCGTTGCAGGCTTGCTCCAGTCAGAGGGAAAGCGCGAATCGTAGCCTTCCCTCACGGGAACCTGACCGAAGAGCGTCCACCCGATACTGCCTGTCGCATCTGCAGCCACGAAGTTCTGCACGGGGGCACCGGACTGGTTCGCCACCTGCAGGGCTTCCTCGACGGTCTGGGCGGTCTCGAAGCCGAGCATCTTGAGGTTGGTAGCCTCCGGACGATGCGCAGTCCATGCCAGCGCGAGGGGTCTCCCCATCGAGTCCTGCGCGACGACGGGGCCCCACTGCGTACGCGTAACGATCAGCGTATCTGGGGACTGACCGCGCACCTGAATGACTTCGGTAGCGTGTTCGAACGACGCCGGCCCCTGCGCCGTGAGGTAGCGAGTCGCATCTTGCGGATCGACGTTGACGATGACGAGGTCGGTCCAGTCCCCATGGGTGTTGGTGAATCCCCACGCCACATGCGTATTGCTGCCTGCGATGACGAGTGGCAACCCGGGCAGCGTGACGCCGATCAGGTCGAGGGAGGCGCCCTCCGTCGACGTGACGATCAGCCGGGCCCGGTACCAGATGTTGGGCACCTGCAAGCCGAGATGCATGTCGTTGGCAAGGAGTGCTTTGCCATCAGCCGTCTGCGTGCCCGCGACGGCCCAGCTGTTGCTGCCGAGCGCGACATCACCGATGTGGTCCGTCCGGGGCCGCGCCACCGGTGCCGCCAACGCCGCTACCCGTCCTTGCCCTTCCCGGAGGTTCAGCACCACAGGACCAGGGAGAGGCGGCGCGCGCCAGGTGCCGCCGTCGATCGGGGCATCCCATTCCGATCCAAGGGGATAGAGCACGGGAAACAGATCCGCGGGAAGCACTGCCTTGAGTGCCGCATTGGCGATCTCTCGCTCCCCGGTGGTGTCGTTGAGGTCGATGTACATGGAGAACGCGACCAGCAGGGAGTCGCGCGCTGTCCAGGGGCGAGGAGAGGCGCCCAGCGGCACGTATTCCCAGGGCCTCGCGCCGAGTTCTTGGAGCGCCAGGTTGACGCCTGTGGCATAGGCTTCCAGTAGATCGCGTTCAATGGCTGTCGCCTGTTCGAGAACCCGGTCGGCGACGCGCGAGAACTGGTGCCTGCGGAGGCTGCGGTCGGTCGGCAAAGTCGACGGGCCAAGGAGTTCTGACAATTCGCCCGCGGACAGCCTGCGCTGCAGGTCCATCTGGAAGAAGCGGTCCTGTGCGTGGACATAGCCCATGGCCTGCGCGAGGTCGCGGCGATTCGCCGACTTCAAGGTCGGGATACCCATGGCATCACGCTCGACCTCGACCTCCGCACGGAGCCCGGGGATCGCGATCTCGCCATCCAGTCGCGGCAGGCTGGCCCGGAACACCAGATAAGCCGCCAGCACTGCGGCGACGACGATCAGGAGAAGACCGCCGCCGCCCCAGGCAAGCAGCCGCGCCCAGCTTCTGGGACGGGAGAGGGCCATCGCGTTCATCGCGGCGATGTCCGCATTCCGGCGCCCCTTTGACGTCCGGACAATCGTCGACGGAAGCCTTCGATGAAGGGGGTAGTGCGAAGGGCTGATGGTTCGTTCATGTGATGGTGTTCACGCCAGGAGAGAAGCATTGCGCACTTTTGCCGCCAGCTTGCGTGCCACGGCACGCTCCGTGACGGTGCAGCGTGTATATTGACGCAATCATGAGCGTGCAGATCAAGTGCGAACCCAAGAGCGGAACCATGTTGGCCCGGTGGTACGAGACAGAAGCCGAGGCGCTGGCGATCCTCAAGGACTTCATCCAGCGACATCAGTCGCAGGGGCACAAGGTGGAGCGGACCGGGAACGAGATCCTTGTCCGGGACGCAAGCGGCAACGAGGTCGCCAAGTACACGTGGATTCGCAGCTGAATACACTGTCCTGACGGACACCAGATCGAAAAAGGCC
>CAIUGU010000177.1 GCA_903898785.1 uncultured Pseudomonadota bacterium
AATAGTCGTTTAATGGGTTGCGCCTCTAATCCTCTGCTGCGTCGTTACGGACCTTGTCAATATTCCCGATATTGCCTGCGGTCCGATGCCTCGCAGCAGAGGATTGGAGACGCAACGCGAGCGCGTATAGGTTAGTCAGAGGTTCCTTTGGCCGCATTATAGTCAGAAGTACGTAGTGCCTTGCGGCAAGGCAAGGTGGGCATTCCTGCCGCGCCGTACTACGGTGCCACTCCTCATTACTTCCGACTTCGATCCTGAGGGCCAAGGACCATGTACGAACGAATTCTGGTGCCCGTAGACGGCAGCGATGCCTCGCATGCGGGCCTGAACGAGGCATTGGCGTTGGCCGCTGAACACCAGAGCCGCCTGCGGCTGGTCCACGTCGTGGACGACCTGATCACGATGCCGATGTACGAAGGTGCCATCTTTGCCGGCGAGCTGATCGAACAGCTCCGCAAGCAGGGACGCAAGCTGCTCGACGAGTGCCTTGCCCTCTGCAAGAAGAAGGGCATTGCAGCGGAAGCCGTACTGCTCGAACGCGTGGGTGGCCAGGCGGGCGTGCTGGTCATCGAGCAGGCGCAGGAATGGCCGGCCGAACTGATCGTGATGGGGACGCACGGACGGAAGGGGCTGAAGCGGATCGTGCTGGGCAGCGATGCCGAGTACGTGGTGCGCCACGCCACGGTGCCTGTCCTGCTGGTTCGTGCTCCGCCGGAACTCGGCGGCGCCTGATCGCGCGCGGGCCGGTCGGGTCGATCCGCTAACGGTCGCGGATCACTGGGCGCCTGGCGCGAACGGATTGCCGTCGGGCACCGCGTCGCGCTCGCTCGGCAGGCGCGAGATGTAGTCCGCCACGGCGTCCAGCTGCGTCAGCGAAATCCGTCCCAGCCGCTGCCGCCCTTCGCCATCCATGCCCGTGCGGTGCCCTGTCGCGAGCGCCGCCATCTGCCTTCTGAGATAGCTGTAGTGCTGGCCACGCAGCGCCGGCACATAGGAAGGATTGTCCCCCTCACCGAAACGGCCGTGGCAGCCCGCGCAATCGGCCTGGTAGATCCGCGTGCCCTCGGCCACCTGCGTGCCGCTGCCGACACCCGGTCTCGGGTTGGGCGCGAGCTCCGCCAGCCAGCTCACCACGTCGCGCAGCGACTGCGGGTCCTCGAACTGCCAGCGCCCCATGAGCTGGTGCATTTCGGGCACGGAGCGATCGTTCTCGAGCACGTCGGCCACCTGCTTCAGCAGGTAATTGGGTCGTTGCCCGGCAAGGGACGGGACAGTGCCTGCCGCGTCGCCGAGCGCAGTCGCACCATGGCAGTTGGCGCAGTACTGCGAATAGAGCGTGCGGCCGTGGTTCGTGTCGGCACGCAGGCGCAGCACTCGCTCGACGCGATCGGCCACTGCTTCGGCGGCGTGTGCGGACTGCAGCAGCAACCCGCAGACGAGGGCCGTCGCGACCAGCATTGTGAATCCGACGCTTGGTGCAGTCGTGCGCATGCTCATCCCCTTGCGGTCGCTGCCTGTGCTTCGCGGGCCTTGGCGCTCAAGTCGTTGATCGCATGGATCAGGGCCTGTGTATCGACGGGCTTGGGCAGGAAGCGGCACGCTGGCAGCGTCGTGCCGGAACGCCGCAGCAGTGACGGCAGGTCGCCCGTCAGGATGATGCCCGGAATCTCGACCCCTTGGCGCCGCCGCAAGTCCCTGATCAGGTCGAGGCCCGTGTTGTCGGCGTCGAGATGGTAGTCGGTGATGACGACGTCCGTCGGGCGCACCGACGAGAACAGCCGCTCGGCGTCCTCCGACGAGCCGGCACTCATCACCTCGAAGCCCTCGAACTTGAGGAACAGCTCGGTGGCCACGCGCACGGCGTCGTTGTCTTCCACCAGCACGATACGAGGCCGGTTCTCGGTCTCCGCCGGGGCCGCGACGATCGTCGGTTCGAGCACCGGGACCACCGTCGTCAGGAACTGCCGCGGAATGCTCACGGTAGCGCGCGTGCCGCCTCCCGGGCGGGCCGCGATGGCGACGCTGAACTTCAGCAGCTGTGCCACCTCGCGGACGATCGCGAGGCCGAGACCGACGCCCATGCGCTTGGTGCCATGCGTGTCGACCTGGTAGTACTCGTCGAAGATGCGATCGAGCTTGTCGGCCGGAATGCCGATGCCGGTGTCGTCGACGTTGACCGTCAGCGTGTCCTTGCCGAGCGAGCAGTTGACCGACACCTGGCCGCGATCCGTGTACTTGAGCGCATTGCCCACCAGGTTCTGCAGCAACTGGTGGAACAGGATGCGGTCGGTCTGCACGACGGCCTTGACCGGCACGATGTGCAATTCGAGCCCGCGGGTTTGCGCGAGCGTCTGGAACTCGGCGCGCAGCTCCTCGAGGATCTCCTCGAGATCGACCGGCACCAGCTCGGGCGTGATGGCGCCCGCTTCCAGCCGGCTGATGTCGAGCAGCGAGTTCAGCAGCCGGATCATGCTGTCGATGGCCTGCGCCTGCTGCTGCAGGATGTCGCGCAGCTCGGGGCGCGGCACTTTCATCATGGCGGCGTTGAGCAGGCGGATGGTCTGCAGCGGTTGCCTGAGGTCGTGACTCGCGGTGGCGAGAAACCGGCTCTTGGCGCGGTTGGCCCGGTCGGCCTCCTCGCGCGCGGCAATCAGCGCCTCGTTGATCCGGCGCCGCTCGGTCATGTCGCGAATGGCAGCGGCCACGAACAGCTGCGAACCGATGCGGAACGGGGCCAGCCGGATGCCGGCGGGGAATTCGGAGCCGTCGGCGCGGCGCCCGAACAGGTCGGTGATGCGGGCCCCCATCTCGCGGGCCAGCGGGTTCAGCGCGTAGCTGCTGAAATGGTGGTGGTGGGAACCGCGCAGCCGTTCGGGCAGCAGGATGTCCATCCGCTGGCCGACCAGGTTGGCGGCCGCATAGCCGAACAGCTGCGTCAGCGTTTCGTTCGCAAAACGGATGCGGCCTTCCCCGTCGACGACCAACAGGGCGTCGGGGGAAAAGCGCAGCAGGTGCTGGGTAATTTCGCCGAGTTCGTCCATTCCGTTCCGGCCGGAGTCCTAAGCTGCAACCGGCCGGGAGACTATCACGAGTGCTCCCTTAGCGAACCTCTGCTCAGGCGCAGAGCGTCCTCAGCCGGCGCAGGCCACGCATGTCACCGCATGCGGGACAGCCGCCAACCGGCGGGGATCGATGGCACCCTGGCAGCGGCTGCAGATGCCGTACAGCCCTTTATCAAGGCGTGCGAGTGCCGCGTCGATCTGGGCCACTTCGACGAGGGCCGCACTGTCGATCTCCCGCAGGACTTCATCGTTCTGCAGCTGGATCGCCTGGTCCGGGGCATCGGCGACCAGCGGTTCCAACCCGTGGCGGAGGTCGCGCTCGGCACGCCCCTGCCTGACCTTCAGTTCCTCGCGGAGGCGCAGGAGGCGATTCCGGACATCATCGATGGCTACAGGTGTCATTTGATTATGGGGTTTCCGTGAGAGGATTTCGCTCACCGCCAGTGTACCCACGCGCCACCGACAGGGGTCTAGGGGCCTGACGCAGGCAACTGCGGCTTTTTCTGAGGTCGCTTGGCCTTGCTTTCCGGCACTCTTGCCCCTCAAGACTCATCGAGGTTTTGAGTATGCTGGACCCGGCAAGCTACAACCGCAAAGGACGGGATTCCTCCCTTTCCCTCATGTCAGACAGCCCTCCTTCCGCCCAGCTTATCGAGCAATTGCTGAACATTGCCCGCGCGTCCGCCCTTGAGGAAATGGCGAGCGGGATTGCGCACGAACTGAACCAGCCCCTGGGCGCCATCGCGACCTTCTCGCAGGCCGGGGAGCGCATGCTGTCGCGGCCGGAACCCATGGTGGCCGGGGCCGTGGAGGTACTGCAGCAGATCAACCAGGCCGCGATGGGGGCGGGAGAAGGCTTGCGCCGCATTCGTCGGCTGTTCAACCAGGATCAGGGCGAGCGCGTGTTGCGTCGGCTATCCGAAGTGCTGGGCGAACTGGAGCCGGTCCTTGAACTGCTGGCCGGCCGATCAGGCACCCGTCTGGTCGTCACCCAGACGGCGAACCTGCCGCAGGTATCGATCGACCAGCGGCAGATCCAGCACGTCCTTTTCGTGCTGGTGCAAAATGCCATCGAGGCCAGCCGCTCGAGCGCGAGCCCCTTGGTGCGCATCGAGACCAGTAGCGACGGCTATACTGTCCAGACGGCCGTCATCGACAATGGTTCCGGGATCCCTGCCGCACTGCGGTCAGAGATCTTCCATCCCTTCTTCACGACGAAGACCGGCGGGACGGGTCTCGGTCTGGCCTCGAGCCGGACCGTCATCGAGTCCCACCAGGGTACGATCGGTTTTGACGACGCGGCCGGCGGTGGTACAAGATTCTGGTTTAGGCTGCCGGTAGCAAACGGATGAATGACAAGACAGGCACGAACAACAAGAGCCAACCCGTTGTCTACGTCGTCGATGATGACGACAGCATGCGTCGAGCCGTCACGACGCTGATCAAGACTGTCGGCTACTCGCCCGTCGCCTTCTCCGGGGCGCGCGAGTTCCTTGCGGCGTACGACGAAAACCAGCCTGGCTGCCTGCTGCTCGACGTGCGCATGTCAGGCATGAGCGGGCTGGAACTCCAGCAGGAACTCGGCAAGGCCGGCTCGATCCTCCCCATCATCTTCATGACCGGCCACGGCGACGTGCCGATGGCCGTGCAGGCCATGAAGGAAGGCGCGTTCGACTTCCTGCAGAAACCTTTCCGCGACCAGGACCTCATCGACTGCCTGAACCGGGCGCTCAAGATGGACGCGGAGAACCGTGCATCGCTCGAGAAGCACGCCGACATCAAACATCGCTTCCAGTCGTTGACGCCGCGCGAGGTGGAAGTCATGGAGATGCTGGTCGACGGTCGCGCCAACAAGGTCATCGCCATCGACTTGGGGCTGTCCGAGCGCACCGTGGAAATCCACCGCGCCAACGTCATGGAAAAAATGGGCGTCCGCTCGGTTGCCCACCTCGTCCGCATGAAACTGGCGCTCGGTAATCCCTGACCGCGCTTCGGTCAGCGCTTGGTCGCGTGGGCGACGGCGCTGGTCGGCAGCAGCACTTCCCCGCTCGCGCCCGGATCGAGGCCGGCTGCATTCGCCTCGTCCACGTCGATGTGCATCTCGAGGCGGAATGCCGTCGACACCCGCACGATCACGTCGCCAAAGGTCAGGCTGCGGCCATTGCTGTCAACGCGGACTTCGACGCTGTCGTGGTCATTGAGCCTGAGCCGCGCGGCATCGTCGGGATGCATGTGGATGTGGCGATGGGCGCAGATCACGCCGTTTTGCAGCGCGACCCGTCCCGCAGGACCCACGATGATGATCCCGGGCGTGTTGGCCGTATCGCCTGACAGCCGCACCGGCGCATCGACCCCGAGTACGAACTCGTCGCTGCGCGAGATTTCCACCTGATCCACAGCGCGCGGAGGACCGAGCACCCGCACCTTGTCGAGCTGTCCACGTGGCCCGATGAGCGTCACGGTCTCCTGCGCCGCGAACTGACCCGGCTGCGACAGCGGCCTTGCCACTTGCAGGGCGTAACCTGCGCCAAAGAGTGCATCGATCGTCTTCCGGCTCAGGTGGGCGTGGCGCGCCGAAATGGCCACCGGCAGCGTGAACGTCCGCAACGAGTCAAGCTCGGCTTGCAGCAACCCGGCCGCGGCCTTTGCCATTGCGGCTTCCTCGTCGGCCCTGACGACCAGCAGCCGCACGCGCGAGCGATCCGTGGCGATGTCGATCACCGGCGTCGTCGCGCTCGGGCGGGCATCGCGGTTGCGATCCTCGTCGATGACGGCACCGAGGAAATCGAGCCGCTGCGCGATGCGATGGCGGATCAGCGGGCTGTGCTCGCCGATGCCGCCGGTGAAGGCGATCGCATCGACACCGCCCATGGTTGCCGCGTAGGCGCCGATGTACTTGCGGACGCGGTGGGCAAACACGGCAATGGCGAGGCGGCACCCTTCATCACCCTCCGCCGCCCGGCGTTCGATGTCGGCCATGTCCTCGGTGCCCGCCAGTCCCTTGAGTCCCGACGCCTGGTTGAGCAGCCGGCCGAGGCTCTCGCGGTTGTATTCGCCCGAATCGAGCAGATGCAGCAGTACGCCTGGATCCAGGTCTCCCGCGCGAGTGCCCATGACGAGGCCCTCCAGCGGCGTCATGCCCATGCTTGTTTCGACGCTGCGTCCGTATTCGATGGCGGTGACGCTGGCGCCGTTGCCGAGATGACACGAGATCACCCGCTGTGCCACCGGCTGCACCTGCATGTAGTCGGCAGCGACGGCAGCCACATGCGCGTGACTGATGCCGTGGAAGCCGAAGCGTCGCAATCCCAATCGCTGCGTCAGTTCGACAGGCAGCGCGTATTCCCTCGACCGGCGGGGCAACGTGGCGTGGAAAGCCGTGTCGAAGACCGCGACCTGGGGCAGGCGTGGAAATGCGAGCCGGGCGGCGGCGACGGCCGCCAGTGCCTGCGGGTTGTGCAACGGCGCAAGCGTGGCAAGCCGCTGCAGTTTGTCGACTGTCTTGTCGTCAAGCAGCGTGGGTGCGGCAAACTCGGTGCCGCCGTGGACGACCCGATGCGCCACGGCCTGCAAGGCACTCGCCGCGCCATGGTCGCGGACAGCCGCCAACACCCGCGCGAGCGCAGCATCCGGCGAGGTCGCGGGGCTCAGCCCTTCGCAGCGGTCGCCAATGCGCAGCTCGCAGCCGGCCTTGCCGAGGTTCAGCACGCGAACGTCGAGCAGGCGTCGCTGCCTGTCCGTATCGATGAGGGCAGCCTTGATCGAAGAACTGCCGCAATTGAGCGCGAGGACATCCATCGGCTAACCTTGGCAGCAGGCTGTTGTTGCCGCAAGGGGCTGCGCCAACTGCGTATTACGCGGTACAGTCCGTGCAGCGATGCTGGCGTCATGGAACGAGGATTCTCCACGATGGTTGCTGTCATCCCGTCCGCCGCACCTGAACGGCTGCGCCTGCTGGTCCGGCGCCGTCGCTGGCGCGCGCTTTGGCCTGCCGCCGCAGCCCTCCTCCTGTGCCTGCCGCTGTCGGTGACGGCAGCCGAGCGCGCCAAGGAGCTCCTTGCGAAGGCGCTGTCGCTCTCCGCCAACGCGAACGCGGGAGGACAGGCCTATGCGAAGAACTGTGCCGGCTGCCACGGCGACAAGGCCTGGGGCGTTGGCGACTCCTCGATCCCGGCCCTGGCCGGACAGCGCGAGCGCTACCTGCTGACGCAGCTGATCGATTTCGCCGAACTCAACCGGGATGCCGTCGAGATGCACCGCGCGAATGCGAGCTTAGGGGTCGCGCCCGAGCAGCAATGGCGCAACATCGCCGCTTACCTCGCCAGGCTGCCGATCAACCCGCGGCCGCAGAGAGGGGACGGCAAGGGACTCGACAACGGGTCCGGCATCTACCGCGACAGTTGTGCGTCATGCCATCGAGAGGACGGCCTGGGCGACGACAGCGTAGGTGTGCCGGTGCTTGCAGGACAGCACTATTCGTACCTGCTCATGCAGATCCGCGGCATGGCCTCGGGTCACCGCTTCACCAATGTCGACTTCGACCTCGCGCTGATGCTGGACAACATGTCTGCAGCCGACATGGCCGGCGTCGCGGACTACATCTCGCGCCTTGGCGCCCGGCCGACGACGGCCCGCGTCTTACCCTAGGAGTCCTGAGGACCATGCGTATTCCACTCGCTGTCACTGGAGTCCTGCTCGCCACGCTGGGGGCGACGGCCAATGCCGCACAGGCGCCGGATTTTTCATCCTACACGGGTGCTGAACTGTACAAGCGCTTCTGCAGTGCCTGCCATGGCGCCACGGCAGAGGGCGACGGCCCCGTGGCGGCGTCGTTCAAGATCATGGTTCCCGACCTCACGCGCATCGCGAAACGGCAGGGCGGCAAGTTCCCGGATGAGCGCATCCACCGCATCATCGACGGTCGTCAGGTCCCGGCGCCGCACGGTTCGCGCGACATGCCGATCTGGGGCTGGGAGTTCGCGACGGTGGCGAAGGACGGCACGCCAGACCTCGCGACCGGCGATCTGCTCGTCGCGAGGCTCGTCGACTACCTGCGCTCCATCCAGAAGCCGTAGCAGCGCCGGTAGCGGGACTCAGCTCCCGAGCGTCGGCCCGCGCCGCGGCACGGCGGTCTTGAAGCCGGCCTGCTTGATGACGAGGATGTCGCTGTCGGCGGCGTCGATCACCTCTTCCGCCGTATTGCCGACGAACGAGCGTTTGAGGCCGCGCCGCGACACGACGCCCATCACGAGGACATCGGCCTTGACTGCCTTGACGGCGCCGGCGATGACTTCGGCAGGCAGTCCGGGGCGCACCACCTGTTCCGCGTCGTTCAGGCCGTGGCGCGCGGCCAGCCTCGCGATCGCTGCGCGAACCGCGGTACGTGCCCGCTCGGAGGCAAGGACGGCAGCCTGCGGAATCATCACTTCGGCCAGGAAGCCCTTGGGCAGCACCTGCATGACATCTTCTGCATGCACGAGTGCGGCCTTGCCACCCAGTTGTCGCATCGCCGTGGACGCGGCGGCCATCAGACGATCGTCAAGACGGGTCGGCTTGGCACGGGCGTGGGTCGGGTCCACCGCCACCAGGAACTTGATCGCCTTCGGAAAGCGCTCGTGTTTCACGAACCACACCGGGCACGGTGCCTCACGGATCAGCTCCCAGTCCGTGTTCGCCAGGAACCAGCGGCCCACCCGGCTATGCCGATGGGACTCCGCCACGAGCAGGTCGGGCTTGTTGGCGAGCACATAGCGGACGATCGCCTCCGCAGAAGGGAAATCCCACACGACCTTGCAGTCGACCTTGAGTCCCGAGGCCCGCAGCGGCCTGGCGAGCAGTGCCAGTTGCTTGCGGCGCTCGTTGGCGACCACTTCCAGGATGTCGTCGCTGTTCGCGGGAATGCGGCTGGGCAGCGGGTACGGCATCGAGAAGGCGTGCAGCAACGTCAGCCTGGCGCCGCAGCGGCGCGCGAGCTCAGCGGCCTTGGTGATGGCGGCCTGGCGCTTCTGCTCCGGCGAGCGCACTGCAACGACGATCTGGCGCCATTCGGTTGCTGACATGATGGACTCCTTGATGACTCGGACCTGCGGCCCCATGAGAATGCGGTCAGCACGGCCATCGCGTCAATGCACGCGCCATGGTCAGCATGCATCGACTGCGGATGACTTGCACGCTGGAACAGTGCCCGCATCTTACGTAGTAGTCCGGGCTGGTCTCGGGCCCCGGGCGGTACCCATCATGAACTCGGCGGTTGAGCCTTGGCGTTCGTTGCTGCAATGGAGGTCTTCCCGATGAGACTGCGTGAACTGATGTCGACGCAAGTGATCACCATTGCACCCGATGCCGATCTCGTGGATGCCTCGCGACTGATGCGCAAGCACCACGTCGGCTTCCTGGTCGTCATCAAGCCGTCGGCCCGCGGAGGCGGGGTTCTCGTCGGCGTGCTCACCGATCGCGATATCGTGATCCAGACGCTCGCGCGTGACGTCGACCCGCATGCAGTCACGGTGGCCGACATCATGACGCCCGAAGTCATGACCGGCCGCGAAGACGAAGGCCTCGCCACGCTGCTGACCCGCATGCGCAAGGCCGGCATCCACCGCGTCCCCATCGTCAACGGCGCCGGCATGGTGATGGGCATCGTCTCGGTGGACGACGTCATCCGCTGCATCGCCGGGCTGACCGGCCAGCTCGCCGATACCGTCAAGCTGAGCCGTCGCCTCGAAAAGCGGAAGCGCAGCTAGCCATCGGCGCCCCATCTGACGAGACGATGCCGACGATGAGCGTATCGAGCGCTGCTTCCCTGCCGTTCGCGTCCTTTGGCCGCGGGGATGTCGCGTTGGTCGGCGGCAAGAACGCATCCCTCGGGGAAATGATCCGTCATCTTGGCGCGCAGGGCGTCGCCGTGCCGCCCGGCTTTGCAACCACCGCGACGGCGTACCGCGAATTCCTGTCCGCAAACAGGCTCGAGCCCGTCATCGATGCGGCCTATGCCGAGCTCGCTGCCGGCAAGGCGACGCTGGCCCAGACCGGCAAGTCGATCCGCGCCGCGATACTTGCGGCCGAGTGGCCGGCCTGGATTGCCGCGGACATTCTGGAGTCCTACAGGCAGCTGCAACCGGTTGCCGGGGGTCCGCCGCTGACCGTCGCCGTGCGGTCCAGCGCCACGGCCGAGGATCTTCCCGAGGCGAGCTTCGCGGGGCAGCTTGAAAGCTTCCTCAACATCCAGGGCGACGCGAACGTGCTCGATGCCTGCAAGCGGTGCTATGCGTCGCTGTTCACCGATCGGGCGATCACGTATCGCCAACTCCACGGCTTCGATCATCGCAAGGTGGCGTTGTCGGTCGGCGTCCAGCGCATGGTCCGCGCGGACCTGGGTTGCGCAGGCGTGATGTTCTCGCTCGACACGGACAGCGGCTTCGACAAGGTGGTACTCATCAGCGGCGCTTGGGGCCTGGGCGAGAACGTCGTGCAGGGCACGGTGGAACCGGACGAGTATCAGGTGTTCAAGCCTTTCCTTGGCGATGCAGCACTCACGCCCATCATTCATCGCAAGCTCGGCCTCAAGGCGCAGAAGACGGTCTACGCGGAGCAGGGTTCGGCCACCCGCAGCGTGCCAACCTCGGAAGCGGAGCAGGCGTCCTACGTCCTCAAGGACGAGGAAGTCCTGCAGCTCGCCCGCTGGGCACTGGTCATCGAGCGCCACTACGGCATGCCGATGGACATGGAGTGGGCGCGGGATGGACAAACGGGCGAGCTCTTCATCGTGCAGGCCCGGCCGGAAACCGTGCAGGCGCGCAAAGCGGTGGGCGTCCTCAAGACCTATTCGCTGAAGGGGAAGGGCAGGAAGCTCGTCGAAGGAATCGCATTGGGCGAAGCGATCGTGTCGGGCCCCGTGTGCCGCATCTCCACGCCGGCCGACATCGACCGCTTCGTCGACGGGTCGATCCTCGTCGCCGAAACGACGGATCCGGACTGGGTGCCGGTCATGCGCCGTGCAAGGGCCCTGGTGACGGACCACGGCGGACGCACGTCGCATGCCGCCATCGTCAGCCGCGAACTCGGTCTGCCCGCCATCGTCGGCACGGGCCGGGCAACCTCGTTGCTCCAGAACGGCGACGTCGTCACTGTTTCCTGCGCCGAGGGCGCGGTCGGCAAGGTCTATGCCGGCGCACTGGACTTCCAGATCGAGGAACTGCCGATCAAGGACATTCCGGCCACGCGTACGGCGGTGATGCTCAACCTCGCCGATCCCGCCGCTGCCTATCGGTGGTGGCAGCTGCCGGCCGACGGCGTCGGCCTCGCACGCATGGAGTTCGTGATCAGCAACCACGTGCGCGTGCACCCGCTTGCCCTGCTGCGGTATGCCGAGCTCAAGGATGCGGCGGTTCGCGAGCAGATCGATACGCTGACACGCGGCTATGCGGATCGCAGCGACTATTTCGTCGACCAGCTGTCGCTGGGACTGGCGCGCATTGCAGCGGCACTGCATCCGCGCCCCGTCATCATCCGCATGAGCGACTTCAAGACGAACGAGTACGCGAACCTGCTGGGCGGTGCGCAGTTCGAGATGGCGGAGGAGAACCCCATGCTCGGCCTGCGCGGGGCTTCCCGCTATTACTCCGAGCACTACCGCGACGGGTTCGCGCTCGAGTGCCGGGCCATCCGCCGGCTGCGCGACGAACTCGGCTTCCGCAACGTGCTGGTCATGATCCCGTTCTGTCGCTCGCCCCTCGAAGCCGATCGGGTCCTCGAGGTCATGGCGTCGCAGGGCCTCAAGCGCGGCGTCGACGGCCTGCAGGTGTATGTCATGTGCGAGATCCCGTCGAACGTGATCCTGGCGCGCGAGTTTGCCGCGCGCTTCGACGGCTTCTCGATCGGCAGCAACGACCTCACGCAGCTCACGCTGGGAGTTGATCGGGACTCCGAGGAGCTCGCGGCCCTGTTCGACGAACAGGACGCCGCCGTGCTGTGGATGATCAAGACCGTCATTACGCGCGCCCACGAAAGCGGCGTGAAGGTCGGCCTGTGCGGCCAGGCCCCCAGCAACCATCCCGAGTTCGCGCGATTCCTGGTCGACTGCGGCATCGATTCCGTTTCCGTGACGCCCGACAGCTTCGTGGCCGTCAAGCGCCAGGTAGCGCTGGCGGAAGCCGGTGCCGGGCGGTCGACTTGAGTTGTTCACCGTTCCTGTTTGTTGTCAGAAGACGAGGTTCCCCATGCAAATCCCGGGACGAATCACTTTCAGGCACATGGACGCGTCCGCAGCAGTGGAGTCGCGGGTACGCGAACTCGCGGAGAAGCTCACGCGCGTGACGGACAAGATCCTGGATTGCCACGTCACCATCGAAGCGCCGCCCGCCCATCACCAGAAAGGATCGCCGTATTCGGTGCGCATCGACCTTGCGGGGCCAGGCGGCCACCTGACGGCACTCAAGGGCCATGACTCCCATCCCGAGCACAAGGACGTCTATGTCGCGCTCCGGGACGCATTCGATGCGATCAAACGTCAGCTCGATCACAGCGTGCAAGGTATCCGCGACCAGAGCCACGCGCGGGCGACCTGAGTCCTGAAGGCGTGAAAGGGAAGGATACGCAGCGGGCTGCTGCGTGTCCGGCGGGACCTCGGGAAGGGCCTAGCGAACGGGCGTCACATCCGGTGCGCCGTGCCGCTCATCCACCGGGTCGTCGACGGAACCCAGTACTTCGATCGGGCCGTTGCCGTCGATCTCCGCCTCCGCAGCGAGCCAGTCGTCCAGCTCGTAGCCGGGGGCGAAGCCGCGACGTTCTGCCCGGTAATACGCTTCGCGTGCAATCGCCGCTTCGCGCGCGTCGGTACGGGCCGTGATCTGCGCTTTCGCGCGTTGCTCCACAGGCCGATCGTCCGATGCCGGGTGGAAAGGCGGCGAGGGATCGTGAACCTTGCGGCAGGTGCAAGATCCCGGCACCGAGTGCCGGACAATTTCGAGTTCTACGCGCTCCTCGACAATGCGGAATTGCGCCTAGGGCCTAAGGGTCCGTGGCTCCGTCAACGACCTTGACTCAGGGTTGCGCAGCGTCGCTGCGCAACAGCAGAACCGGCACCGTGGTGTGCCTGATGACGAGCTCGGCATCGCTGCCCAGCACCACGCGTCGCAAGCCGCGTCGTCCGTGCGTGCCCATGACGATCAGGTCGGCTGGCCATTGGGCGGCCTGTTCGACGATCAGGTCCGCGGCCCGCATGCCCATAGTCTCGAGCAGGAGCGTCTGGACCGGAATGCCCTGCGCCTTGACGATGGCTTCGGCCTTCGCAAGGGTTGCCTTGCCGCTTTCGCGCAGCGATTCGATCATGGCCTGGTAGTACACGGGCACTTCGGGGTCGATCATCACCAGCTCGTCGACGACATGGACGAGGCGGACCGTTCCGCCGCCGGCCTTCGCGATGCGCATGGCCTCCTCGAGGCCGCGCTTGGCCGTGGCACTGCCGTCTACGGGAACGAGAATGTTCTTGTACATCGATGTCACCCCTGTTGAATTCCAGCGATTCGGGACCCGGCAGCCGGCGGTTCAGCCGATGGCGGACAGGTCGCCAGCAGCGCAAGCAGCGTCTCGCGGTCGACAGTCTCGCGCGCGAGCAGCATCTTTGCCAGCGCTTCGAGCTCTGTACGGGCCGTTTCGAGGGTAGCGTGCACGCGATCTTCAGCTTCCTTAAGAAGCTGCCGCACTTCCCCGTCGATCTGGCGAGCGGTTTCCTCGCTGCACTCGCCCCGCAACGGCGTGCCAAGTTCGCCGAGGAACGGGTTGGCGGGCCGCGTATCCACGACGGCCGGCCCCAGGGTGTCGCCCATGCCGTACTGCGCCACCATGTGGCGCGCGAGATCCGTGGCGCGCTGCAAGTCGTTTTGTGCGCCGGTCGAGACCTCGCCGAAGGCCAGCTGCTCGGCGACCCGTCCGGCCAGCAGGACATCCAGGCGGTCCAGCAGTTCGCTGCGCTTCATCAGGTAACGGTCTTCAGTGGGCAGCTGCTGCGTGAACCCGAGCGCACCGATGCCGCGCGGGATGATCGATACCTTCGACACTTTGTCGGTCGTTGGCCGCTTCTCGGCAATCAACGCGTGGCCGGCCTCGTGGTAGGCCACGGTCTCCTTCTCCTTCGGGTTCATCACGCGGTTCTTCTTCTCGAGACCCGTGATGACCCGCTCGATGGCCGCATCGAAGTCCGCTTGCGTCACTGTCTTCTGGTTCTGGCGCGCGGCACGCAATGCCGCCTCGTTGACGATGTTGGCGAGGTCTGCACCCGCGAAGCCCGGCGTCTTGGCGGCGATGACTGCGAGGTCCACGTCAGGGTCCAGGGCCAGCTTGCCTGCATGCAGCTTCAGGATGCGCTCGCGACCGCGGATGTCCGGACGGTCGATGGCCACTTTGCGATCGAAGCGGCCCGGACGCAGCAGTGCGGGATCGAGGATCTCTGGCCGATTGGTGGCGGCCATGATGATGACGCCCTTGTTCGTGTCGAAGCCGTCGAGCTCGACCAGCAGCTGGTTCAATGTCTGTTCCCGCTCCTCGTGGCCGCCGAAGCCGCCCGCGCCCCGGGCCTTGCCGAGCGCATCGAGCTCGTCGATGAAGATGATGCAGGGCGCGAGCTTCTCGGCCTGGTCGAACAGGTCGCGGACCCGCGCAGCCCCGACGCCGACGAACATCTCGACGAACTCCGAGCCGCTGATCGACAGGAACGGCACGTTGGCCTCGCCCGCCACGGCCTTGGCCAGCAGCGTCTTGCCGGTGCCGGGGGCGCCGACGATCAGCACGCCTTTCGGAATCCGTCCCCCAAGCCGCGTATAGCGTTCGGGCGTCTTCAGGAACTCGACGACTTCCATGAGCTCGGCCTTGGCCTCGTCGATGCCCTCGACGTCGGCAAACGTCACGCCGATGTTCTTCTGCACGTAGACGCGGGCCTTGCTCTTGCCGATGCCGACGAGGTCGCCGACCTGCTTGTTGCCCATGCGCCCGAGCACGAAGGTCCACAGGGCGACGAAAATCACGGCAGGCGCTATCCACGACAGCAGTTGCATGGGCCAGTTGGTGCCGGCCCCGCCGGCATAGCGCACCCGGGCCGTCTCGAGATCGGCCACGAGAGTCGGGTCGTCGATCCGGAGTGTGGAGAAGCGCAGTTCGCCGCCCGCGCCGTCCTGCGGCAGGCGTTGCCGCGCTGCTTCGGGCAGCGTTGCACGTGCCGCGGACAGATCCGCGGTGCCGCTAATCGATGCCGGGGCGATCAGGACCTCATGCACATGCCCGCCCCGCACCAGCGCCTTGAAGTCGCTGTAGTCGATCGGCACCTGAGGGGACCGCGTCAGCCAGAGATTTACGGCGAGCGCGAGGAGCAGCGCCAGTGCGAAGTAAGTGAACTGCACGTTCTTGCGCGGTTCGGCCACGAACGCATTTCTCCGGCTTTTACGCTGCGGTGCGGGACGGTCACGCACGTCAGGAAGTGATGAGTACAGTATAGGCCGTCCCCGTATTCCTGCTCGACGCGAAGCGTCCTTACACGATGGGGGCAATCCCCGCTGCCTTCGTCCGTCCCCTGCTCGTATGCTTTGCTCATGAATGGCGCCGGGGTCGAGTTCGACATCAGCGAGCTGCTGCAGCCTGCGGCCTTCCCGCACCCCGTGTCGGGACTGACGCTGCGGGAGACCCACATCTCGTGGGTCATCCTGACCGGTTCCCACGCCTACAAGATCAAGAAGCCCGTCAAGGCCGACTTCATCGATGCGACAACGCTCGCCTTGAGGCGCTTCTATTGCGAGGAAGAGCTGCGCCTCAACGGCCGGCTGGCGCCGGAGATCTACCTGGACGTCGTGCCGATCACGCGCCAGAGCGGACGACTGACCGTCGGAGGCCCCGGCCCTGCGGTCGAGTACGCCGTCCGGATGCGCCAGTTTCCACCCGAGGAAGAGCTGCCGGCTTTGCTGGCGGCGAATGCAGTCAGTGTGACCGACATCGGTTCGCTCGGCGCCTTGCTCGCAGGCTTCCACCTGAGCCTGCCCGCGGCTTCGTGGAACGGGAGCTTCGATGCGACCGCGAAGATGCTCGAAACGGTCTTTGGCAATCTCGGGCAACTGAACGCGGACCTCGAACGTGCCGGTTCCGCCGCCCACCTCGGCCGGCTCATCGACTGGACCGGCCACACGGCAGAGGCGCTTGAAAGCGCCTTCCAGCAACGGGAGCGGAACGGGTTAATACGCGAGTGCCATGGGGACCTGCATGCCGCGAATGTCGTCCGCATCGCCGGACGGCTCGTTCCCTTCGACTGCATCGAGTTCGATCCGGGCCTGCGCTTCATCGACGTCATCAACGATGTCGCGTTCCTGTTCATGGATCTCGTGAGCCGGGGCAGGCCTGATCTCGCCTTCGCCTTTCTCAGCCGCTATCTCGAGACGACCGGCGACTACGAAGGCGTTCGGGTGTTGCCGTTCTATGCGGTCTATCGCGCACTGGTGCGAGCCAAGGTTGACGCGTATGCAGCGGTACAGATGCCGGCGCGCGCGGCTGAATTCCACCCACGCCTGCAGCAGCGCCTGCGCACCGCAATGCAGTTGACCGACCCGCCGCAGCCCGCGCTGGTGATCATGCACGGCGTCTCCGGCTCCGGGAAATCGTGGATGAGCGAGCGGCTGGTGCCGGCGCTCGCCGCACTGCGCATCCGCTCGGACCTTGAGCGAAAGAGAATGACGGGCTCACTGGGGCGGAGTGCGCAGTCTGCAGTGGGGCAAGGCATCTATGCGCCCGGCTTGAGCCATCGCGTCTACGCTCACCTGGCGGACAGCGCGGAAGTCTGCCTGCGTGCGGGCTGCAGCGTCATCGTGGACGCCGCGTTTCTCGACGCCGCGGACAGGGAACTCTTCCAGGGCCTGGCCCACCGACTGCGGGCCCGCTTCCTGATCGTTGCCTGCAGTGCCGATACCGAAGTACTCCTGGCGCGGATCGCGAAACGGGCCCACGACGTCGATAACCCTTCCGATGCCACATCAGCTGTCCTCGCGGATCAACTTGGCCACATTCAACCTCTCACCAAGCGGGAGCGACGACATGCCATCGTCGTCGACTCGGGTGCGGTCGACCCGGTCCACAGGATCCTGGTCCGGCTGTCCACGGATTCCTAGGCTGCGCGGCCGGGGGATCTGCACGGGTTGGGGTCACACGGGTCTTGGCGCAGTGGGCCACGGGCTTCCCACGGTGGGCAGGCGGGCTGATCAGGCGGACAATCCATCGCGCTGCCTTGATGCTTGTTGCCGACTCCACCCGAACGGATGACCGCTGCCGATGTCTGTGACCACCGCTGGCGATCCCCTGGTATTTGCATCCACGCAGACTGCTGAGTTCGCACAGGCCGTCGCGACTCGCCTCGGGATCGCCCTCGCTGCCAGCGAGGAACGCGAGTTCGAGCGCGGCGAACACAAGATGCGGCCTCGCGAGGAAGTGCGCGGCCGGCATGTGTTCGTGCTCCAGTCGATCCACGGCGACAGCATGGCCTCGACCAACGATCGGCTGGTCCGGTTGCTGTTCTTCATCGGCGCGCTCAAGGATGCGGGAGCCGCGACCGTCACCGCCTGCCTGCCGTACCTGGCCTATGCACGGAAGGATCGGCGGACCCAGCCCCAGGACCCGGTGACCACTCGCTATGTGGCGGCGCTGTTCGAAGCGGTCGGGTGCGATCGCGTCGTCGTGCTCGACGTCCACAACGAAGCGGCCTTCGATAACGCGTACCGCTGCGAGACGGTGCGACTGGAGGCCGATGCAGTCTTCGCCGCAACGGTGGCCGCTTCTGCAGGGAAGAGCCGTGTCGTCGTGGCCTCTCCGGATTCCGGCGGCGTGAAGCGCGCGGAACAGTTCCGCATGAAGGTCGAGGCGCTGTCCAAAGGCGGCATCGAGTTCGCGTTCATGCACAAGCTTCGCGAACACGGGCAACTGTCGGGCGACACGCTGGTCGGCGACGTCAAGGATGCCGAAGTGCTGGTCTATGACGACATCATCGCCTCCGGGTCGACGATCATGCGCACCGTCAGGGCGGCCCGCAGCGCGGGCGCAAGGACGGTTCGCGTGTTCGCGACGCATCCGGTGTTCACCGCCGAAGCCATCCAGCTGTTTGGCGACGACGGGCCGGACTCCGTGACGGTGAGCGACTCGGTCCCGATCCGCGGACAGTATGCGTCGCTGTTGCAGGGTCGCTTGCGTGTCTGTTCGGCGGCACCTCTGTTCGCCGAGTGCATCCGACGGCTGCACCACGGAGAATCGCTGGCAGGCGTTGCCCGCACTGGTTAGCAGTCGGGCGGGACCTTGAGGTATTCCAGCGCTTCGCTCAGGTAACGACCCGCAATGGCGGACCACGGCTGGCGGGCCCTGAAGGCGGGATCGCGCAGATGCCACGCAACGATCTTGGCGCGCGTCGCGGCTCGGTGGCTCTGATACAGGCAGTACAACGCGACGGAGATCGGATCGGCGGTCGCGGAGCGATAGAGCGAGAAGACCCTGTCACCAACCCAGGCTGCACCGGCATGACTGCATTCGATGGCGAAGTAGGCCAGCTCCTCGCAGGGGTCCAGCACGCGCAGGTCGAGGGAGAACTCGAGACGATCGATAATGGCGGGCGGCGACGCGAGGCACACATGCTCGGGTCGCAGGTCGCCGTGCGCTTCGATGATCCGTCGCTGCACCGCGCGCTGCGCAACCTCGGCATGAAGCTTCGCGAGCGCGGCCCGTTGCTGCGCGATCAGCCGGTCGACGACGGCAGGATCGAGCCCGAGGTCGGCAGCCAGCAACTCGGTGCGATTGGTGTCGATCTGCTGTTGCAGTCGCTGCACGTATGCATCGGGAGCGATCCCGATCGGCGGCTGCCGGCGATAGAAGTCGATGAGCAGCCGTGCCGCGGCATCGATCTGCTCGCGAGGGACCCGGCCAGCGGCGATCGCGCAGTCGAGCATCTGGTTCTCGGGCAGTCGTCGCATCTGCACGAGCCAGTCGACGGCAACCCCTTCGCCGTCCAGGCGCAACCTGCCGTCTGCGCCACGCACGAGAGTCTCGATGCCGAGGTAAATCGCCGGCGACAAGGCGCGATTGAGCCTGAGCTCCTCACGGCAGTTGTGTTGGCGCTTTGCCGGCGTGTCGAGGTCGAGGTCCGGTGCGACGATGGGCTTCTTGAGTTTGTAGACCGTGTCCTGCGTCAGGAAGACCCAGGCAAAGTGGGTCTCGATGAGCCTGACTTCGTGGACTTCCGGGCCGTATGTGGACGGCGTGGACAGGGCCGCGAGCTTCTCCTCGACGGTGGCGCCCGCTTCGGGCGGCATCGCGGAGTCGGGAGATGCGAGCGGCAAGTCAGACATGCGGCACCGTCGGCCGGACCAGACCGAGGGAGTGCGAGATCATGACCGTCCGCTTCACTGATCGCTCGGCGGCAGGATACGCGTTGGCAACGCGGCTGCGTGAATACCGGGGGCAAGCCGATGTGGTGGTACTCGCATTACCTCGCGGCGGAGTACCGGTCGCGTTCGAGGTGGCGCGTGCGCTGCGCGCACCGCTCGACGTGCTGATCGTCCGCAAGATCGGCGCACCCGGCCAGCCCGAGTTCGCGCTCGGCGCGATCGCCTCCGGCGGACTGCTGGTGCTCAACGACGAGGTGCCGGCATCGTGGGCCGACACTCCGGAAGTCGCTGCCGCCGTGGAGGCCGAGCGACGCGAGCTCGAGCGACGCGAGCAGGCATATCGAGCAGGGCGCGGCGCACTCTCCCTGTCCGGCAAGCGGGCGTTGCTCGTCGATGACGGCGCGGCAACGGGCTCGAGCATGCTGGCGGCCGTCCGCGCGGCGAAGCAGCTCGGCGCGAGGGAAGTCGTCGTCGCGTTGCCCGTCGCCTCCGGTGCGGCGGCGGAGAAGCTGTCCCGGGAAGCGGATCGAGTCGTGTGTCTCAGCACTCCCGCCTCCTTCATGGCCGTGGGCCAGTGGTACGAGGACTTCCCGCAGACGTCGGATGCCGAAGTCCGTGCGTTGCTGCGGGCACCCCCGGACGACGGCTAGGCCAGCGACGGCTTACTTCATCGGGCCTTCGGCCAGCAGGCGGACCGCCGCGAGCACGGACGGCCGCAGGCGCACGTTCAGCGTCGTGAGGGGCACGCCGGCGAGGTTGCGAGAGTATTCGACGAGCACCTTCTTCTGCAGCGCCTTCGGCAACAGCGCCCGAAACTCGGACAGCAATCGCGGCGATGCCACGAGGATCAGGCACTGGCAGTCGCGGCTGGCAAGGAGCGGCTGCAGCGACTGGGCTACACCGGCCAGCCACCGATGCGTCAGGTGCTGCTTTTCCGACGAGGCCTCGAAGGTCTGGCGGCTGCCCGATGTCCGGTTGTAGCTGCGACCCGGCCGGGAGCTGACGAGGTCGCGCTCGTGCAGCGCGGCGATCGAGTTGCCGAAGTCCGCAATCTCGCGCAACACGCGCTTCTCCCCCGAAACTTCGTACAGGCGGGCAATGCTGCCATCGGCAGTGAGGACATGGATCATGAGGCGTCGCTCCTTGGGAGAAAGCGTGAACGAAAAGCTCAAGTGGACTGGATGTCGGTCGTGAGGACGCGCTCTGCCTTGAGGGAGTTCGCGATGAGGCACCCGCGCTCCGCCTTTTCCAGCAGGCGCTGCGCCGTCGCCGTGTCCGCCGCCGCATCGACGCTGAGCACCGCATGCGTCACGACACGCGTGAACTGGGTGGCGCCGTCCTTGCGCTCCAGCGTCCCTTCGACGCGGCAGCTCAGGTGGCGCCATTCGAACTTTGACGCCCGTGCAACGGCCCGGAAGGTCAGGATGAAGCAACTGGCGGCGGCCGAGCACAGCAGGGACTCAGGCGACCACCGACCGCCGGGACCATCAAACTCGGGCGGCGAGGCGGAGGCAAAGGTAGGCAGCCCCGGTGCCGCCACCGCGACATCGCCGTCCACGCCGGCCTCAACGCTGACCTGGTAGGTATGGGGAAAGGGCTGCATCTTGGGTTATGCCTTGGATTGGTTCCTGGGATGAGTGCTGAGCCCGAAGGCTGAATACAGTGGGCAACTGCCAATGAGCGCGGTCAGCAGTGGCACAAGCCCGAGCAGCCCGAACCAGCGCGCATTGCCGTCGATGAACAACATGCTGAGAACGAGCAGGCCGACGATGACGCGTACCGTCCGGTCTCTGGCTCCGACATTGTGGGTCATGGGCAAACTCCAGTGGAGTACGGTGCCTGCCTTAAGCTACTCCTCGGGAAGCCCGTTCGCACTAGGGAACCTCCGGATAGGCGACGGTCGCAAGGTCGATTGAAGCGGTTACGTCGCGGGATCGGCGAATATGGAGAACTGCGGAAGTACGGTGCAGTATGACCGCTGCACGCAAGCAACCGTCCCGATGAACATGGAACCGGCCTCTCCCAACCCACCCCCCGCGGTTGCCCCTTCCCCGACTGGACTGAGCAGCGCAGAAGCCGCGCGCCGCCTCAAGTCGGACGGCTTCAACGAGTTGCCCGGGCAGAAGGCCCGCTCCTGGCCCCTGATCCTGGTGGGGGTGGTCAAGGAGCCGATGTTTGCACTGATGCTCGGTGCAGCCTTCATCTATTTCATCGTCGGCAGCTTGAGCGAGGCGCTGACGCTCACGGCATCGATCGGCGTGGTCATCCTGATTTCCGTCTTCCAGGAACGGCGGACGGACCATACGCTGGCCATGCTCAAGGATCTTTCCAGCCCGCGGGCGCTGGTGGTCCGCGAGGGCGTGGAGACGCGCATTCCCGGCCGCGAAGTGGTCGTGGGCGATCTCGTGCTGTTGCGGGAGGGCGACCGGGTCCCGGCTGACGGGGACATCGTCAGTGCCACGGGCCTCAGCGTCGACGAATCGATCATCACGGGCGAATCCCTTTCGGTGGATAAGGCGCCGGGCAGTGCCGGTCATGTCTTTGCCAGCACGCTGGTGGTGACTGGATTCGGAACGATGCAGGTCACGGCCACCGGTGCGCGGTCCGAGATCGGCCGGATCGGCACGGTGCTCGGGACGCTGAAGCCGGAGACGACGCCGCTGTTCCGCGAGGTCCACGGTCTGGTTCGCTGGATTGCGGCGGCCGGTCTTGGCCTGTGCGCGCTGGTTGCGGTGGTCTACGGCCTGACGCGAGGCAACTGGCTCGAGGGCGTGCTCGCGGGTATCACGCTGGCGATGGGCGTGTTGCCGGAAGAGTTCCCTGTCGTGCTGACCGTGTTCCTGGCGATGGGGGCCTGGCGCATCTCGAAGCGCGGCGTACTGACACGGCGCATGCCTGCCATCGAGACGATCGGCTCCACGACGGTGCTGGCCGTCGACAAGACCGGGACGATCACCGAGAACCGGATGCGCGTCGCGTTGATCGAGACCGCGAGCGCGAAATGCGACCTGCGCGTTGCCGATGCCAAGACGGATGCAGCCGCTGCAACGGTCCTCGGCATCGCACTGGCGGCCAGCGAACGCAGCGCCTTCGATCCCATGGAACGCGCCATCCACGAGGCGGCCACGAAGTACCAGCCCGACGCCGCGGCCGAGCTGGAACGACGGCAGTTGACCCGCGAGTACGATCTGACCCCCGAGCTGCTCGCAGTGACGCACGTGTGGCGTGGCGACAGTGCCGAAACCCACGATGTGGCGGTAAAGGGTGCGCCCGAAGCGGTGTTCGGCTTGTGCAAGCTGCCTGCCGCCGAACGGGAGCGCTGGCTCACCGCAACGCGGGCGCATGCGCTTGAGGGCTTGCGTGTGCTGGGCGTAGCACGAGGCCAGTTTCGCGGCGCCGAGCTGCCGGATTCACCGCAGGCGTTCGCGCTGGAGTTCCTCGGGCTGCTGTGCCTGGCGGATCCGGTGCGGGCCACAGTCCCGGCGGCCCTGGCCGAGTGTCGCGCGGCCGGTATTCGCGTGGTGATGATCACGGGCGATCATCCGGGCACGGCGCTTGCGATTGCGGGGCAGGCAGGCCTCGATACGACAGGCGGTACGTTGACCGGGGACGAGATCGGTTCGCTGTCGGACGAGGCGCTCGCGGCGCGCGTGAAGGTCACGAACCTCTATGCGCGGACCAAGCCCGAGCAGAAACTTCGCCTGATCCAGGCATTCAAGGCCGCGGGCGAAGTCACGGTGATGACGGGCGACGGCGTCAACGACGCGCCGGCGCTCAAGGCCGCCCATGTCGGCGTCGCGATGGGCAGCCGCGGCACGGATGTGGCTCGCGAAGCGGCGGCGCTCGTCCTCGTTAACGACGACTTCGCGTCGCTGGTGGGTGCGGTCCGCATCGGGCGCCGGATCTACGACAACATCCAGCATGCGATGAGCTATCTGCTTGCCGTGCATATCCCGATCGCCGGCATGGGGCTGCTGCCGGTGCTCTTCGGCTGGCCGCTGGTGCTGTATCCGTTGCACGTTCTGTTCCTGGAGTTCGTCATCGATCCGGCGTGTTCGCTCGTCTTCGAAGCCGACCCTGAGCATGCCAACGTCATGCACCGCAAGCCACGGAAGGCGGCTGCGCGACTGTTCTCAAAGCGGACCGTTTTCAACAGCGTCGTAATGGGTACTGCGGCGCTGGCTTACAGCGTCGGCGTCTACGCACTGGGTCTTCAGCTGTTCAGCGAGAACGAGGCGCGCTCCCTGGGCTTCATGGCCATGGTCGTGGCCAACCTGCTGCTGATCTTCGTGGCCCGCGCGCAGGGCGAGGACTTCCGCGCCACGCTCGCACGGCCGAACAGGCTCTATTGGGGCATCACCGCCGCCACGCTGACGGCATTGCTGCTCGCGATGTACATCCCCGCCATCGAGAAGCTGTTCGGCTTCGACGCACCGCCGGTCATGGCTACCGGTGGTGTGCTGCTTGCAGCAGTGCTGGTGTTGCTGCCGGCAGCGATGTTCGTAAGGCAAAGAAGGGCTAGTGCTGCAGAATGAAGGCACGCGCATGTCGCGCGTGATAGGCCATGGCGTACGCGAGTTCGCCGGGGCTTTCGGCGTGTACGGTCATCAGCGGCTGGCCGCGCTCGACGTGGTCGCCGACGCGGACGTGCAGCTCGATGCCGGCGGCCTGCGCGCGAGGGGCGCCTGCCAGTTTCGCAATCCGGGAGATCAGGCGATTGTCGATCTGCGTGATGATGCCGCGTGTCGGTGACAGCACCGGCGCCTGATACTGCGCGATGCTAGGCGTACGCTGGCCGCCCTGTGCTGCGCAGATGGCTGCGAATTTCGCTTCGGCGGCGCCGCTGTCGAGGAGTTCCGTGGCCCGCTTGCGTCCCTGCCCCACGGAGTCGCCACCCAGTTCAAGCAGGTGACCGGCGAGATCGAGTGCGCGCTCGCGCAGGTCCGCGGGAGCGCCTGGCGCGCGGGCAAGAACGGCAAGCACGTCGCGAGCTTCCAGTGCCGGGCCAATGCCGTTGCCGACGGGCTGCGTTCCGTCCGAAGGGTGCAGGTGGACCCTGAGTCCCAGCGCATCCGCCACGGCAGTGAGCCGCTCACCGAGCTTCTGCGCCGCTGCCTGCGTGCGGATCTTCGCAGTCGGTCCCATCGGCAGGTCGAGGATGACGTGCGACGCACCGGCCGCGATCTTCTTCGACAGTACGCTGGCGACGAGCTGCGCATCGCCGTCGAAGTCGAGCGGACGCTCCACGCGGATCAGCACATCGTCCGCGGGGCTCAGCCCCACCGATCCGCCCCACGCGACGCAGCCCCCCTCCTTGTCCACGACTGCACGCATCTGCGCGAGCGTGAGGTCCACCGGCGCCAGCGTGTCCATCGTGTCGGCGGTCCCGGAGGGTGACGTGATGGCGCGCGACGAGGTCTTCGGAATGCGGTAGCCGGCTGCGGCCACGATCGCAACCAGGATGGGCGTCGTGCGATTGCCGGGCAGGCCGCCTACGCAGTGCTTGTCGAGGACAATGCCGGTGCCCCAATCAAGCGTCGATCCCACGCCCACCATGGCGCGAGTCAGGGCCACCGTCTCTTCGGTGTCCATCGTTCCGGCCGCGCAAGCGGTCAGAAATGCGACGAGCTCAAGATCGGACAGCCTGCCATGCACCGCGTCGCGCATGATCTCCGCGTAGTGCACCCGCTCGAGACGCTGGCCGTAGATCTTCGCGCGAATGTGCGCCGTCGAATCGGCGGCATCGGCGTGCCGGAACCACGCTTTCTCGCCTGGCTTGGGTTCAAGGTGGCGCCATGCCGCTTCAGAAAGGCCGGCCTGGTGCGCGGGCAGCCATGGGCTTGAGACGACGTTGAGCGTCGCGATGATGGAGCGTTCCCCGACATGTACGGCGATGCGGGTCTGCGCCTCGAAGCCTTCTGACCGGCACACCGTGCAATCGGCGCGCATGTAGACGACCGGCTCCTGGTACGTGTCGATGCCGGCACGGACCAGGTCAAGCGTTTCGGCTTCGGGAGCGGGTTTCATAGGAGCGCGTTGGCGTCGAGGTCGTAAGTGTCGCGATACTCGGGCACGGTGACCGGCCACTTGAGCTCGTGATCGAAACGGAAGCGCAGGGCCTCGCTGGCTTCGGGTTCCCCGTGGATGACGAAGGTGTTACGCGGAATGCGGGCGCCACGCTTCGCCCAGGCGAGCAACTCGTCGGCATCGGCGTGGGCGGAGCTGGCCTCCAGCTGGCCGACTTCGGCACGAACGGGAAAGTCCATGCCGTGGATGCGAACCGTCGGCGCACCGCGCAGCATGGCGGCGCCGCGCGTGCCCGGTGCCTGGAAACCCGCCAGCAGCACGAGGTTCTTCGGATCGCCCACGAAGGCTTTCAGGTGATGCAGCACCCGCCCCCCCGATGCCATGCCGCTGGCCGACAGGATGATCATCGGCTCGCGGCGGCCATCCAGCGCCTGCGACTGTTCCGGCGTGTTGACGAGCGTGGCAGCCTGGCACATTCGCCGGCAGTCCTCCTCGCTCAGTTTGTGGTCGTCGCGGTGTTGCGCGTACAACAGCGTGGCGTCCACCGCCATCGGACTGTCGAGGTAGACGGGCAAGTCGGCGATCTCGCCCCTGCGCTTCAGCCGGTCGATGTACAGCAGCAGCGCCTGCGCGCGGCCCACGGCGAAGGTGGGGATCACGGTGACGCCGCCGCGGTCGCTTGCACGGCGCAACCAGCGGGCCAGCTCCTGCTCGGGATCGACGACCGGATGGCGACGGTCGCCGTAAGTGGACTCGATGACGAGATAGTCCGCAGGCAGCGGTGGCTCCGGCGCATGGAGGATCGGATCGTGCGGCCTTCCCAGGTCGCCCGAGAACAGCACCGAGGTCTCGGCGCTGGCGATGCGCACCGTGGTGGCCCCGAGCAGATGTCCGGCCCGGCTGAATTCGGCCTTGAGTCCCTTGGCCACGACGACGGGTTGGTGCATGTCCACGGTCGTGAATCTTTCGAGGCACTCGTCGGCATCCTTGCGCGTATACAGCGGCAACGCGGGCTTGTGCTTCGAGAAGCCGTGGGCGTTCGCGAACCTGGCGTCTTCCTCCTGCAGGTGGGCACTGTCCGGCAGCAGGATGCGGCACAACTCCAGTGTCGCGTGCGAGCAGTAGATGTGCCCGCGAAAACCCAGACGGCACAAGAGCGGCAGGTAACCGCTGTGATCGATATGCGCGTGCGTGAGGACCACGGCGTCGAGTTGATGGGCGTCGAACTGCAGCGGAGCCCAGTTCCGCAGGCGCAGCTGCTTGTAGCCCTGGAACAGGCCGCAATCGACGAGGATGCGGTGGCCGCCCTCCTCCACAAGAAAGCGGGAGCCCGTGACGGTGCCAGCCGCACCCAGGAAGGTGAGTTTCATCGGTCCCCGCTTGCCCTCAGGCAGTCATGTCTGCAGTCTGGCGATTCTACGGCCAGGCGCATCCCGTAGATATGCGCAATGCCCTTCGGTGGAACCCACGCAATCCCGTTGGGAAGTGGCACGGGTCGGCCACCCCGACGTGGCTACTTCGGCGCGTACTGCGTCAGGCTCGTGTACGCAGACTCGATGAAGCCCGGCAGCTGGTCGTAGCCCACCCAGTCCTTGTACTTGTCGAGGCGGATGGACTTCTTCATGTCGTCGAGCGACTGGCCGGCGCGAATGCCCGCCGTGACGGCGGACTCGAGGTCCTCGAAGTACTGGCGAACGGCGACGAAGTCCGCGCGGGATCCGCCTTCCCAGTGGCTGCCGACGAACGTGTCGAAGTCCAGCCGCTCCAGGTTCTTGAGCGAGTTGACCCAGGTCGACATCGGCATGCGATCAAAAGCGAAATTGCAGCACAGCCGCTTCGGCCAGACGTAGTCCTGCGCAAAGAGCACGCGCTCAGCGGGAAAATGGACATCGACCAGATCCGACGTGTGCCGTCCGCCGGCATGGATCAACTCCACGCGCTTGCCACCGAGCGTAAGGGTGTAACGGTCCGTGAACGTGATGTCGGGCTTGCGGACATCGGCAAGCATCTCGGCCTGTGTCAGGAAGCCGTCGCGGTTCGCATCCATCGTATCGAACTGCGCGCGGGTGCCCGTTTGCGCCTCCTGCTTGTCGAGGCGGTCGTCGCCATCGACATCGTTCGTGTCGCCGGGCGGCCTGGCATCGCGGATCTTCGCGGTGAACTTGCCCGGCATCGCAGCATGGCCGACGAACTGCGCCGTGTCCGCAAAGACGCCGCCGCCGCGCGCGTGGTCCCAGTGGTAATGCGTCTGCACCACATACTTCACCGGCTTGCCCGGAAAGCGCGTTGCCAGCTCTGCTTTCAGCCAGCCCGCGAATTCGTTGTTGAGCGGATCCAGCAGGACGATGCCCTCCGGCGTCACCAGGAAGACCGTCACTGCGCCGATGCCGGGCCCGCTCTGCACCTTGTAGAGGTCGCCGCGGACCTGCGTGACCGTGCGCACGAACGGGACGGCTGTGGGTGCCCCCGGCGCTCCTGCAGGGGCCTGGCCCGCGTAGCTGGATGCGGGAAGCGCAAGGGCGGTCGTTGCGAGGAGCAGGATGGCTGGTAGTGAAGCGATGTTCTTCATGGCTGTCGTCCGTCGAGAGGGAGTTTGTCTAGCTTGTCGGGAGCCGGCAGGGAACGTCAATGCATGACCTGCGCCCTCACGCCGCGCGTTGCCTCGGCGAACAACCCGAAGCGCGCGATGATGGCGTAGCAAAGGGCCGGAACGATGAGGCCTGCCGTCAGGCCGAACGCATCTGCGGTCAGGCCTACGAGTACCGGAACGATGGCGCCGCCGACAATCGCCGTGCAGAGGAGGCCCGAGGCCTTCGGCGCCTCTTCCCGCAAGCCTTCCGTAGCCAGGGAGAAGATCGTGGGGAACATGATCGAGTTCGTGAAGCCGACGAGTACGAGGGCCCAGCCCGCAATGCTCCCGCCGGTGAACGCGGAAACGGCGATCAGCACGATGGCGCCCACCGCAAACGTGGCCAGCACCCAGCCGGGCCTCAAGCGCCGCAGCACGAAACCGCCGAGCAACCTGCCGATCATGGCGCCGGCCCAGTAGTAGCCGAGCATCACGCCCGCCGCGACGGGTGCGAGCTGCAGCGTCCGCTCGAGCCCGAGGTAGTTGACCATGACGCTCGCCACGCCGACCTCCGCGCCGACATACAGGAAGATGCAGAGGCAGCCGAAGCGCAGGCGGGGATTCGACAGCAGCGCGAAGGCGCCTGTGAGCTCCAGCGTGGTGAAGCTCGCCTGGTCAAGTGCCTTGCGCCAGAACCAGAAGATGACCGCGACGACGGCAAGGACGGCCGCGAGGCCGAGGTACGCGTCGGAGATGACGACGCTTTCTGTGGTGCGGTAATTGTCGAGGGCGGCACCGCTCAGCGTGGCCGGATCGATGTCCGCCGTCTGCCCGAGGATCAGCCTGGCGCCGAACGTTACGATGAGGAACACGCCCACCGAATTGAAGAACTGCGCGAACGTCAGCCGGCTGTGCGCGGTTTCCGGCTTCCCGAGCGAGATGATCAGCGGGTTCACTGCGACCTGCAGCAGCGTGATGCCGCCGCCCAGGACAAACAGTGCCGCAAGGAACGGTGCATAGGCACCCGACCGTGCGGCAGGCAGGAACATCAGGCACGCGGCGATCATGACGCCGAAGCCGATCATGATGCCCTTGAAGTAGCCGAGCCGGTTCATGAGCAACCCGGCCGGAATGGAGAAGATGGCGTAACTCGTGAAGAACGCGAACTGCACGAGCATCGCTTGCGCATAGTTCAGCGAGAAGAGGCCCTTCAGCTTGGCAACCAGCAGGTCGGCGACATTCGTGATGCCGCCGAACAGGAAGAAGACGGCCACGACCAGCAGCAGCAATGGCAGGGTCTTTGCCTGCGCAGCAGGGCTGGCGGCGGCCGATGTCGATGCGGGCGGTGGCGTCGTCATTCTCGGTCCCCTTGCGGTGGGTTCTCGTTGTCCGGACGGCGGCTACAGCCAGCGACGCACGCGGGCTTTGTAGGTCATGTAGTCATCGCCAAAGCGCTGCGCGAGGAGCCGCTCTTCCGGCTCGATCTGGAAGCGGTTGACATAGAACACGAACAGGATCGGACCCGCCAGCGGCCAGAGTGCCGCGAGAAAGGCGGCCCAGGCGAGCAGGAAGCACACCAGCCCCACGTACATCGGATTGCGCGAGAACCGGTAGATGCCGGACGTCACGAGCGCAGAAGTCTTCTGCGGCTTGAGCGGATTGATCGTCGTGCGGGCCTTGCGGAAGGCGAGGAACCCGAGCAGATCAAAGGTGACGCCCACCGCCGCGATGGCCACCGCAATCCCAAGCCGAACCTCGAAGGGCAGGTCCAGCTTCGGACCGCTGATCGCGTTCATCCACATGGCGGCGGCGACAATCAGCGCGACCACGGGGGGCGGGATCTTGAGTTCGAGAGGGTGCATGGCGGTTCGCGAGTGGGATCCGGGCACGTCGTGGGCGGGAGCCGAGGATACAGGGGCGCGGAACGTTCGGCACCGGGAGCGACGGCTCGCTGCGCTGCCCTGCCGCATTTGCGCAAGTTCTCAAGAAGAATGGGCCTGTTGGCCGGCGACAGCGGTTTTCCTCGCAGCGGAAGCACTGAGTTCGCTCGTCCGAGGCGGGGATCGCAGCTGCCTCATTCAAGAGGTTGGAGAAACTTCCTCGCCTGGTGCCTTAGTCAGCCGCCGTGGTAAGGGTTTCCTCTAGTCGCGGGCTGTGCAGAAATGTAACGAAACTCTGCAATGTTCACCGCTCCGGCCAACGCAGCAACTTGAACCCTAATGAGTCGCCCCGCCAACAAGACGGCTTCTTCACTGCCCGCCAAGGCACCGCGGCGGCTCGCTGCGCGACCTGCTGATCTGTCGTCCGGGCTGCTGCAGGGCCTCGTCGCGAGGTTCCGGAAGCTGATTCGCCCCGACGCCACCCCGAAGTTCGACGGAACGGCGGTCGCGATGACGCTGCGGAACCCGTGGCGGGCGGTCGGAATCGTCACTGGCAAGAACTGCTGCCAGGCAAGCCAGCAGGCGGAAACCCGGTACCTCTGCGAAGAAGCACCGCGCCTGCCGCTTGCAGGGTGCACGAGTCCCGCGGTTTGCCAGTGCACCTATCGCCATTTCGAAGACCGCCGCAAGGGTCCGCGTCGTACCCGCGACGGTGCGGCTCGCGCGCCCGTCATGCTGCACGCCCATTCCGGCGCAGGCGAACGACGCAAGTCAGGCGGTCGACGCGTCACGGATTGACTCGCGCCCTCTGCACGCGTCACTTGCGGAGACGCACTTCCTCCATGATCTCCTTGCGGACATCGGCGATGTCGCGGGCCCGCTTGCCTTGTGGCGAATGGATACCGGATGGGTGCGGGTGAAGGCGCTAGTTGGCGCAATCGTTCTTTGCAGGCCGGCCTGCGAAGCGGGCGTCAAACCAGTCAGGCAGCAATGCGGCGGTGGGCGGGACAGCATCACCGTGCCCCACCCCAGGCAGCTCGCGGTACTCGACGACATTCTGTCGTTCGCACAGGTCGCGACGCACGGTCCGCGTGAGCTGGACCGGAACATCGACGTCGGCATCGCCCTGGACGAGCAGCACGGGAATGCTCGTGGGCAGCGGCAGGAACTGGTCGTTGGCCTCGAGTCGCGCGCGCCAGGGCGTCCCTTCTGCAAGCGCCTCGCGACGTGCGTACGGCTCCTTGAGCTGCTCTGCCTTGGCAAAGATCTCATAGCAGCCCCACGACATCGCGGGCAGCATCTCCATGCCGGCCGGCGTCAGGATGTCGCGCAGCTGCAGCTCCGGATGGCCCACTTGCAGCCCGGCCATGCGCGCAATGAAATAGCCTGCGTTCTCGGGAATGCCGAGATCGTAGAACGAGAGATCAAGGTGGCGCGATGCGGGGGCAATCGGCGCGATGCCGACGACCTTGAACTCCGGTGCGTAGGAGGCGGCGAGATTCGCGGCCCAGAGGACGGTCTGCCCGCCCTGCGAGAAACCGTACAGGCCCACTTCATTGCCGACGGAAGCCTCCGGAATCTTCATTGCGGCCCGCGCAGCGTCGAACGACGCCTTGGCCTGCAGGGGCCCATCGAGGTATGCCATGCCACCGGGAACGCCGAGCCCCTGGTAGTCGCTCATCGCGACGACATAGCCGCGTTCGGTCAATGCTTCGATCGCCGGGACCCGAGTGGTGCGATTCTGCCGATAGAGGGGGGTGCGCGACGGCGCACAGGAGTCCTGGAAGCCCGGCGTGCCGACACCCCACACAAGGAGACGACGCGGTGCTGCGGCTGCGGCCCGCGGAACGTAGACCTCTCCCGACGCATACTCTAGGCCCTTGTTCGCGCCCTCGGTGACGTAAATGATGTTCCAGGCGCGTGCGTTGCTTGGTGCGTCGGTGCGCTCCTGGATCCAGAGCAGGTCGCCACGTTTCGCGTCTGCCGGCACGCGGGTCGGCACGGTGTCCCAGAACGCGCTGCCTTGGGGTGGCGTGGGCAATGAGGGTGCCGCGCCGTACGCGGTGGATGCGAGGGTCGACGACGCATACGCAAAGGCGAGCGCGACCAATCGAGGCAGTCCGATCCTGGAATCCATGATTCGTGGCTCCTTCTCAACACCCGGTAAAGGGGATCGAGTCTAACGGACGCCACCCGGCTTTCAAGTCGGCCCCTGGGCTCAAGGCCGCCTGGGGCGTCCTGCTACAGCCGCGTCAGGTGGTCGATGCTCCTCTTGAGCGCGACTTCCGGATTGGCCACGTTGTCCTGTTCGACGAAGAAGTGCTCCACGCCGGACTTGCGCCCCTGCTCGATCACGGCCTTCAGGTCCAGCGAACCGTCGCCGGCGCTGACCATGTACGGGAACAGCTCGATCCATTGCGTTGAATTGCCTCCGTCACCGGAGAAGCGACGACGGCCTTGCATGTCCTTCACGTGCATCAGCCGGTAACGACCCGGGTACTTGCGAAGGTAATCAATGGGATCGGCGCCGCAGGCCAGGGTCCAGTACAGGTCCATTTCGAAGAACACGAGATCCGGGTCGGTGTTCGCCAGCAGGTACTCGACAGGGATGACGCCTTCCATCGGTTGCAGTCCATAACCATGGTTGTGATACGCGAAGCGCACTCCGGCCACCTTGGCCTCCTTGCCGATGCGATTGAAGGTATCGGCCATGCGCTTGTAGCCGTCGAGCGTCTAGCGGCGGTCCTCGGGGATCGACGGCAGCCCCACGTACGTGAAGCCGAGTTCGCGCCCGGCTTCGCCGAGGTGCTTCATGTTCTTGTCGAGGGTGGCAAAGTCCGTATGCATGGACGGCGCGGTCATGCCCTGGCTCGCAAGCAGCGCCTTGAACTCGGGACCTGACAGGCCGAAGTAGCCGCTGCCCGTGAACCCGAGCGACGGCGAGACTGCCTTCCACCGCGCAAGGGCCTCGGGCGCGCTGAACGAGTACGGCCCGTAAGGCTCGACTTCCCGATAGCCCATCTGCGCGAGCAGCGCGATGGCTTTGCGCACGTCGGCCTGCAGCAGCTTCGGGAGGGAGAACAACTGGATGCCGAAACGCTGCTTGCTCTCGGCCGCAAGGGTCGGCCCGCCGATCGCAAGGGCGGCCGTTGCGGAGGCAGAGGCCCGCAGGAATTGACGCCGATCCATGGGAAGTCGCCGGACAGGATGGAAACGATTACGCCGCATCATGCCCGCGCGGAGCGCTGAGCCAAGGCGCTATGTCAATCGCAGTGCAGCAGAGCGGATTGCCGCGCGATCAGGGGTGGCTGTCGATCCACTCGCTCAGGGGCGCGAGTCCGTCCCTCAGCATGCCGGAATGCGAAAAGGCGAGCGCCTGCACAGCGTCGCCGCCGGCGACGACCCTGTCGGCGAGGGTACGCAGCGACGCCTCGTTCTGGTCCAGGTCGTCGCAGAAGATCCAGTGACCGCTCTGCAGCTTGCCCTTGTCCGTCGCGTCGGCGGAGTCGCCGAGGAACAGGATTCCGTTGATGAGGTAAGCGGCGCTTCCCGCCGTGTGTCCGGGCATCGCGAAGACCTTGATGGTGGTATCGCCGAGCATCAGCGACTCGCCCTCCTTCAGGATGCGCGTCACCTTGAATCCCGTGGGTTTCACCGAAAAAAAGCGGACCAGCGGGCCGCGCGGCTTCACGAGGCCGGCGATCAGGTCCGCTTCGGGTGCCAGCGCCATCAGCTGCGCGCCGGGAAACACGCCTGCCGCGGCGATATGGTCGAAATGGCCGTGCGTGAAGAGAATGGCCTTGACGGCTTCCGCGGTAAGGCCGCGCTGTTCAAGTTCGGCGAGGATGGGGGCGCCGGTCGCATCACTGCCGGCGTCGATGAGCACGACCTCGCGTTCGCCGATCGGCACGATGCCCACCGTGCTCCCCGTGCCGCTCTCCACGATGCGCACCTGATTCAGCTCGTCGCCATTGGAGGGCGCCTGCAGGCCGCTGAACGTGAGCCCGAGCACCGCCGCCAGCACGCCGAAGAGGACCGCAAAGCCGAAGCCGATGTACTTGATCGCGTGTTTCATGGTCGCGAGTGTACCTCGGGCAGGGCCGGCGACATCGTGCAGGCGGGCGGCAGAGAGGTTACATTCATAAGGCTGCTTCACCGGTGAGATCATGGTAATGGGAACGAGTTTTTTGGGGTTCCGCCGCCGCGAGGTCGGTCAATTCGTCCATGTCGGAGCGGATCGATTCATTCAGCAACAGCAGGTCCGGCAGGACGGCCTGCCAGTTGTCCGCATCGATACGCTGCAATTGCCGCTGCATTCCGGCAACGTGCAGCCGCAGGGTCGCAGCAGCCGAAGCGGCCTCCTCGAACTCCCTGAGCCCTTCGATGCTGCCCTGCAGCGCACTCGCCTCGCTCAGCGACTGCTTCGCGACAACGGGCCAGTTCTCCTCGCTGAACCTCGCGGTCTCCAGCGCCAGCGCCTGCTGCGAGGCTGTCACGACCGCAAGCGCAGTCCTGTAGCGCTCGATCGCCGGCACTTCGGGGCGACCTGCCTGTCCCCCTGCACCCGGCGTCTTGGCTTCGGGCTCCTGCGAGCAACCTGCAAGCAGCGAGGTTACGGCGATCAGCGAGGCGGCAAGGTAACGGGTCATCTTCATCGCCGGCTACGACAGTCCATGCGGAAGAGTCAGAAGCCAGCCTTCCATTGCTGCTGCACGCTCGCCTGCATCGACAAGGCGATTCCGAAAGCGGCACCCACCGCGAGCAGCCATTGCCTGGGCTCCATGGTTACTTCCTCTTCTGCAAGACGGCGCTGGGGACAGCGCTGAATGCCTCCCCGATCGAAACTCTATCAGGAGTCAGGGCACAGTGGCTTGCAGACAGGCGATCAACCAGGGTCGCTCTCGCCATGCTGATCCGCATCAACCTCACTGAACGGCATTGACGCTCTGCTGGTCGTTGGCCTATGGTCCCGCTGCACTCGACCGGCTCCATGGCTCTACAGTGTCGCGCCGGCCCCTTGCTTCGGTTTTTGGTGGATCCTCAAGGAGAGCATGCAGATGAGCAGGCAACGACTTTCGCCGCTGGATCGGTTGCTGTGCGCAGTCCCTGCCTGCACGGCATTCATGGCTCTTGCGGGATGCTCTCCCAAGGAGGACGCCGCAGCCCCTGAAGCCGCGACACCTGCAGCGGCAGCGTCCCCCGCACCCGTCCGCGAGATCACGCAGATCTCGGGCGAGCTGTATCGCGTCCGCAATAACGCGCACTACACCGTGTTCCTGGTTACACCGGAAGGCATCATCCTCGGCGATCCGATCAATGCAGATGCTGCGACCTGGCTCAAGGGGGAACTGGCCCAGCGATTCAATGTTCCGGTGCGCTATGTGGTTTACAGCCACCATCACTGGGATCACGCCGCCGGCGCGGCAGTCTTCAACGACACGGCGGAACTGATCGGTCACGAGAACATGCCGGGCGCCATCCAGGCCTACTCGGCCGGGCTGAGCGGCGATCTGGTGGCTCAGGACAAGAACGGCAACAACCAGCTCGAGCGCGACGAGGCCCAGGGCGGCATGGCTGCCCAGTTCGACTTCTTCGATCGCAACGGCGATGGCGGCATCACTGCGGCAGAGATCATCGCGGAGGTGGTTCCTCCCGAATCGACTTACTCGGGATCGCGCACGCTGACACTCGGCGGCAAGACCGTGCAACTCATCCACCCCGGCAATAACCATTCAACCGACTCGACGATCATGTTCTTTCCTGCCGAACGAGCCGCGTTCGGCGTGGACTTCATCGGAGTGAAGCGGCTCCCCGGAGGGCTGCTTGGCGGCGGCACTTATGAAGAGTGGATCAGCTCGCTCAAGGCCGTGGAGGCCCTGGACTTCGATTCGTTCCTGCCCGGCCACGGTCCCTGGGGCAGCAAGGCCGATGTTGCCGGCTTTCGCCAGTACGGGGAGGATCTGCGGACAGCCGTGCTGGAGGGCATCAAGGCCGGCAAGACCGTCGATGAGCTCAAGGCCAGCATCCTGATGGAACCGTACCGCGAGTTCGAGAACTATGGGATCTGGCGCGAGCAAACCATCGAACAGGCCTATCAGCTGCTCAAGGAAGGCGCCTGAGTCGCCCCCTCCTCGTGGAGCACCATGCCCGACCCTTCCGCCAGGAGCGTAGTCGATCTCTACGAGCGACACGCCGCCGCATGGGAAGCAGATCGCAGGCTGACTGACTTTTCGGAGCGGGTGTGGCTCGATCGCTGGATCGCACTGACGCCCGCCGGCGGCCGCGTTCTCGACATCGGCTGCGGCTTCGGCTGGCCGATCGCCGACTACCTCATCAGCCGCGGGCTGCAAGTCACCGGCATTGACACGTCACCGTCCATGATCGCGCGATGCCGCGATGGCTTTCCCGCCCAGCAATGGCACATCGACGACATGCGGAAGCTCGACCTTCAAGCGACGTTCGACGGCATCCTCGCGTGGGACAGCTTCTTTCACTTGTGCGGCACAGATCAGCAATCCATGTTTCCGATCTTCCGCAAGCACGCGGCACCGGGTTGCTCTCTGATGTTCACTTCCGGCCCGGACGAGAGCGAGGCGATCGGCCAGCTTTACGGCGAAACGCTCTACCACGCGAGCCTCGCGCCAGATCATTGTCGCGCCTTACTCAATGCCAATGGCTTTGTCGTCCGTGGCCACCGCGCCGAAGATCCGAATTGCGGGGGACACACCGTTTGGCTCGCCCGGCTGGAGATCGGCGCATAGACTCAGTCGCGTTAGCCGGTTTGGCAGTCATATGCGCACTCTCGCCATCGTCCATGTATCCACATAGACGCCGTCCCGGAATGCATACGCTTCGAAGCGTCCCTCCCGCTTGAAGCCGCATTTCTCGTAAAGCGCGATGGCGGGCGCATTGTCCACGTAGACGGACAGCTCAAGTCGCGACAGATTGAGCCAACGATCCGCGAGGTCGATGGCGGTCTGCAACAGGGCCGTTCCAATTCCTCGGCCGCACCAGTCGTCGTGAACGGCCATACCGATCTCGCCCACGTGCCGGCGCCGCGGGTTCGGAGGGATCGACAAGCCGACGTTGCCTACCAGTTTGTCATCCACACAGGCGACCAGCAGTCGCCGGTTCTCCGGCAGTTCGGTGAGCCGCTGGCGCCAGAGCTCGATGGACGGAAAGGGAAGCTGCATCGTCCCCCGAATGACGCCCGGCAGAGTGAACAACGCCTGCGTGGCCCGATAGTCTTCCGGCTCGATACTGCGGATCGTCAGATTCGGTACGCCCATAAACGAAAAACCCCGGTGAGGCGACTGCCTTCCAGGGTTTGATCCATCAAGGCAGTCGCGTTTTAACGAGCTGCCTGTGATACGCGCACGATCAGGCAGTCCACCTCGTAAAGGTGGCCAGTTGCATAATCGTGGTAAATGCGCGGTTCATGCCCGGTTGATCCTACGCTCAAGGACTTTCATGGGACAAGGGCCTTTGTTGGCGAACCATGAATAGGGCGGATACGGCGGAACCGGTACCGAGTGTTCTGCAGACGCCCGGACCGCCACCGCACAGACCGGCAACCCAGTGGCTGGCATGGCATCTGGAGCCCCTCACCCGCGCTTTGCGCGACCTCTCCCCAAGGAGAGGTGAAGGATTCAACGCCGGTGTTCTGCGCTGAATTTCCCCTGGCGAGGTTAAATAAAAGGCCATCACCGATGCGCTGCGCGACTCCTCCGCAGGGAGAGGTCCCCCCTCACCCGCGATTTGCGTGACCCCCCCCGGAGGAGAGGTTCTGGCTTGCAACGCAGCAGGAGCGCTGCTAGATTCGGCCCATGCGTATTTCCCAGCAAACAGGAGCCATGCCCCGTCTCGGCAGCTCGTTGCTGGGTGCGCGCCTGCACCTGCGTCGCTAGACGCAGCAAGACCCCCCGTGCAGGCGTCCCGTAATGGCGCCACCCCAGACAAAGTTCTAGTTGGCCGATCCTTACCGAGGATCTACGCATGTTGACCGATCCCAGTTCCAAGTATCCCCCGTTCCAGCCGATCGCTATTCCCGATCGAACCTGGCCGACGAAGACCATCACGGCTCCGCCGACCTGGTGCAGCGTCGACCTGCGCGACGGCAACCAGGCGCTCATCGAGCCAATGGACGCCGCGCGCAAGCGACGCATGTTCGACTTGGCCGTGCGCACCGGCTTCAAGGAAATTGAAGTCGGCTTTCCCGCCGCATCGCAGACGGATTTCCAGTTCGTCCGCGAGCTCATCGAACGCGGCCTCGTGCCTGAAGACGTCACGATCCAGGTGCTGACGCAGGCGCGGCCCGAGCTCATTGCACGGACGTTCGAGTCGTTGCGGGGAGCACGGCGCGCGATCGTCCATCTCTACAACTCCACTTCCACGCTGCAGCGGCGCGTCGTGTTCAATCTCGACAAGGCAGGGATAGTCGACATCGCCGTGCAAGGCGCGAAGTGCGTGCTGGAAGAGGCGCGCAAGCAACCGGAGACCGACTGGTTTTTTGAATACAGCCCGGAGAGCTTCACGGGTACCGAGCTCGACTTTGCCGTCGAGGTCTGCGATGCGGTGACCGAAGTGTGGCAAGCGACGCCTGAGCGCAAGGTGATCCTGAACCTGCCTGCGACGGTCGAGATGGCGACGCCGAACACGTACGCGGACCAGATCGAATGGTTCTGCCGTCACGTTGCCCGCCGGGACTCCGTGGTCATCTCTGTTCATCCGCATAACGATCGCGGCACGGCAGTGGCTGCGGCAGAGCTCGCGATGATGGCGGGCGCTGAGCGCGTGGAGGGCACGTTGTTCGGCAACGGCGAGCGCACAGGCAACGTCGACATCGTGACCCTCGCGATGAACATGTACACGCAGGGCGTCCACCCGCAGCTCGATTTTTCGAACATCAACGAGGCGGCGCGCTGCGTCGAACAGTGCAACCAGCTGCCGATTCATCCTCGGCACCCGTACGTGGGCGACCTCGTGTTTACCGCGTTCTCGGGTTCGCACCAGGATGCCATCAAGAAGGGCTTTGCGGCTCGCAAGCCCGGCGATGCGTGGGAGATCCCGTACCTGCCGATCGATCCGCGCGATCTCGGACGTACCTATGAGTCCGTGATCCGCGTAAACAGCCAGTCCGGCAAGGGCGGCATTGCGTACCTGATCGAGCGTGACTACCAGCTCACGCTGCCGCGGCGGTTGCAGATCGAGTTCAGCCAGGCGGTGCAGGCCGTAACGGATGCGACGGGCAAGGAGCTGAATTCGGCGGAGATCTGGGCACTGTTCGAGCAGGAGTACCTGAAGCAGTCCGGTGCGTACGACTACCGCTCACATCAGCTCGCCACCGCGACGGACGGCTCTGACGGCGAGCGGCTCACAATCAAGCTGGCCTGCAACGGCCAGGGCGCGGTGTTGTCGGGTCGCGGTAACGGCCCCATCGACGCATTGATCGATGCGTTGGGGTTGTCGTGCGACGTGCTGTCCTACGAGGAGCACTCGATCGGCTCGGGCAGCAATGCCAAGGCGGTGGCGTTCGTCGAAGTGACCACGCCATCCCGCGTCACGCTGTTCGGCGTGGGCCTGCACGCCAACATAGTCACGGCATCGCTGCTGGCCGTGCTCTCCGCGATGAACCGGGCGACCGGCCGCGGCTTGCTCGACGACTCCATGCGCGTGGCGGGCACGGGCAGCTGACCGATCCCAAGGCCGGTTCGATGCCGGCACGGGTTTCCTTCGGGCAAAGAAAAAGGGGCGGGATTTCTCCCGCCCCTTCTTTCATTCCGGAACCTGAAGCGGATCAGTGACCCGAGACAGGATGCGTTGCAGCCGAGCCGGTCTTGATCGGCGCCGTCTCGCGCAGGAACAGCGAGGCGACGAAGCCGAAGACCATGCCGAACAGGGCCACATACAGCGGGCCGCCGAAGCCATAGTTCGGGATGACGAACGAGCCGGTGATCGGGCCGAGGCCACCACCGAAGATCTCGCCGACGCCGACGACCAGGCCGATCGAACCCGCCACCGCACCGACCGGTGCCGACTCCGTCGCGATCGGGCCCGTGATGAGCGCGATGTTGCCGAAGCAGAAGTAGGTCGCGAGGAACAGCGGCAGGAACAGCGCACCAACGCCAGCCTCAACCTGGATGAACCAGTAGAGGCAGAGCGCCGCCATCACGAAGCCCACGATGGTGACGGGCTTGCGGCCGAACTTGTCGGACAGGCCGGGCCACGAGAACTGGCCGAAGAATCCGCCGAAGCCGATGGCCGACGTGACGACGCCCATCTCGGCGAGCGGCAGCTTGAGCTGGAGCTCGAGGTACACGGGCACCATGGCAGCCAGCGTGAAGAGACCGCACATGGCGCCGAACAGCGCGATCATGCAGACCACGATGTTGTAGCTCTTGAGCGGGGCCAGCGCGCCGGCGCCCTGCCCGGGAGCATGCTGGACGACGCCAAGCGCCTCGGCACCCATGGTGTCCTTGGGCTCACGCAGCACCTTGATCAGCAGCAGGCCGACGATGAAGCCGGGGGCTGCAATGATGAAGAAGACCCAGCGCCAGGACAGGCCTGCGTTCAGCAGCTGCGTGGCGATGATCGGAGCGAGCGCGAGGCCGAGCAGGGACACGCCGCACTGTTGCAGTCCCTGGTTCAGTCCGCGCCGGCTTGGCTTGGAAGCCACCGCCACCGCC
>CAIUGU010000178.1 GCA_903898785.1 uncultured Pseudomonadota bacterium
CGCCGCAGGTCTTCGGGATTCCCGTGGATTTCGTGCTGTTCGCGCTCACGCTGCTCGGCGTGGCGCTGTTCCACCACCACACCCTGAGGGTCGCGTTGACAGGTCTCGCGGTGATCGCGGGCTACAAGCTGCTGTTCACGGGCTTCCATGAAGGGCCGGGGCTCGCGGGGCTCCTCGGACACCTGCACGCCGAGTGGGTGGTGCTCGCGAACCTGTTCGCGCTGCTGCTCGGTTTCGCGATCCTGTCGCATCACTTCGAGAAGAGCCACGTTCCGGAGCTGCTGCCGCGCTTCCTGCCGGACGACTGGAAGGGGCCGCTTGCGTTGCTCGTGCTCGTGTTCGTGCTGTCGGCGTTCCTCGACAACATCGCGGCCGCGATCATCGGCGGGCAGATCGCGGCGACCGTGTTCCGCGGCAAGGTGCACATCGGCTACATCGCGGCCCTCGTCGCTGCCTCGAATGCAGGCGGTTCCGGCAGCGTGGTGGGCGACACCACGACGACGATGATGTGGATCGACGGCGTGAGCCCGGCCGACGTGCTGCATGCGTATGTCGCCGCGATCACCGCGCTGGTCGTGTTCGGCATCCCGGCCGCCCTGCAGCAGCAGGCCTACTCGCCGATCGTCCGCGGTGCGCGCAAGGGCCTGCGCATCGACCTGCATCGTCTGGCCATCGTGGCCTTCATCCTCGTCTCCGCCATCGCGACCAATGTCGTCGTCAACCTGAACTTCGCCGACCTGGCAGACCGCTTTCCGTTCATCGGCGTCGCGGTGTGGGTCGCCATCCTGCTTGCGAGTCCGGTCAGGAAACCGGACTGGAGAATCGTGCCGGCCGCGGCGTTCGGTGCGGTGTTCCTGCTGTCGCTCGTGCTGTGCGCATCGATGATGCCGGTGGAAGAGCTGCCCCTCGCGTCATGGCAAACCGCTTTGGGACTCGGGTTCGTGTCCTCGGTGTTCGACAACATCCCGCTCACGAAGCTGGCACTGGAGCAGGGGGGCTATGACTGGGGCTTCCTCGCGTATGCCGTCGGTTTCGGCGGCTCGATGGTGTGGTTCGGCTCGTCGGCGGGCGTGGCCATTTCCAACCTGTTTCCGCAGAGCCGTTCGGTCGTGGCCTGGCTGAAGGGCGGCTGGCACGTCGCGCTCGGATATGTCGTCGGGTTCGCCGTGATGCTCGCCGTCATGGGCTGGCATCCCCATGAACCCCATCGCGCGCCGGCGCTCGAATCGGCCGTGGAATCCGGGCAAACTCGACCCTAGTCGCGATCACGAAAAGCACGTTCCATGCCCACCGCCATCCATCGCCGCGTTCGAGCCTGCCGCGCGGGCACCGATCCCACCGTCGTCGCGCGACTGCCGTCGGGCTGGGCCGTGATGGGCGATCCGCAGGTGCTGCCGGGATACTGCCTGCTGCTGCCGGATCCCGTCGTGCCGCATCTCAACGCGATGCGGCCAGCCGAGCGCGACCAGTTCCTGTCCGACATGGCGCGGCTCGGCGATGCGGTGTATGCAGCCACCGGCGCGCTGCGCATCAACTACGCGATGTTCGGCAACGTCGAGCCGGCGCTGCATGCACACGTGTTCCCGCGGTTCGACACCGAGGACAGCGCGCTCAGGACCGCGCATCCATGGGGCTACGACTGGAACGCGGCACCGCGGTTCGATTCCCTGGAGTCGGGGGCGTTGCTGGAGAAGATCCGTGCGCTGCTGCTGACGACCGCTCCGGCCGCTCCCCGACCCGTCATCCACGACCCGGCCTCCGGATCGCTGCATCATCTCGACCTCACCGTGGCCGATCTCGCGCGCTCGACGGCGTTCTACGCAGCGTGGCTGCCGTCGGCCGGCTTCCGGCGCATCGAGGATTGTCCGGAAGGGCCCCTGTGGCGCGGCGAGCGCTTCGAGCTGGGCTTGCAGGCCGCCAACGCGCGCGGCAGCTCGAAGTCCCATGATCGCTATTCGCCCGGCCTGCACCACCTCGCATTCGATGCCCCGAGCGAGGCCGCCGTCGACCGCCTGCACTTGAGCCTCGTCGAGATGGGCGCCGTGATCCTCGATCCCCCGGCGCACTACGACGGGTACGCGCCCGGCTATTACGCCGTGTTCTTTGCGGACCCGGACGGGATCAAGCTCGAATACGTGTACACCCCCGGATAGCCACTGGCGTCCGGAGCCGCAAGCCCCGTACACTGTCCCCATGCTGCGAGTCATCGGAATCCTGATCCTGGTGGTGCTCATCCTGTGGGCACTGCGTCGCCTCTTGTCCAGCCGCAACCGTTCCGACGACTGACCGGCGCGGGTGGGCGTGACGATGGAGTACCGGACACTCGGGGCCACCGGCCTCAAGATCAGCCAGCTCACCCTCGGCACCATGACCTTCGGTTCGCAGAACAGCGAACGCGAAGGCCACGAGCAACTCGACTACGCCGTCGAGCGCGGCATCAACCTCGTCGACACCTCCGAGCACTATCCCGTCCCGCCCACCGCGGAGACGCAGGGTTCGACCGAAACCATCATCGGCACGTGGCTCAAGGTCCCGGGTAATCGCAAGAAGGTGCTGATCGCCACCAAAGCCGTCGGGCCATCGCATGTGTCGCGCATCAGTTCGGCGCACATCCGCGAAGGCAACAACCACTTCACGCGCGCCAACCTCGAGTCGGCGCTGCACACGAGCCTGAAGCGGCTGCAGACCGACGTCATCGACCTGTACCAGCTGCACTGGCCGGACCGCCGCACGAACTTCTTCGGACACCTGAGCTACGAGCATCTGGAGCAGAAAGACACGGTGCCGCTGGAGGAGACGCTCGCCGTTCTCGACGGCTTCGTGAAGGCCGGCAAGGTGCGATTCATCGGCGTGTCGAATGAAACGGCATGGGGTGTGTCGCGTTATCTGCTCTTGGCTGCAACGCAGGGCCTCGCGCGCATCGTCAGCATCCAGAACCCGTACAACTTCCTGAACCGCAGCTTCGACATCGGCCTCGGCGAGATTGCGCTGCGCGAGGACGTCAGCCTGCTCGGCTATTCGCCGCTCGCGTTCGGCGTGCTGACGGGCAAGTACTTGGGTGGCGCCAAACCGCCGGGTGCGCGGCTGACGTTGTCGGAGCGCTTCGCGCGTTACAACAACGAGCAGGCACAGAAGGCACTGGTGGAGTACGTGGCACTGGCGAAGGCCCACGGCCTCGACCCAGCGCAGATGGCGAACGCGTGGGCCGCGCAGCGTCGCGTCGTGACCAGCTCGATCATCGGCGGCACGTCGGTGGCGCAGCTCAAGCGGTCGATCGACAGCCTCGATCTCGAGCTGTCACCGGAAGTGCTGGTCGGGATCGACGCGATCCACACGCGCTATCCCAATCCCGCACCCTAAGGTTCCTTGTTACTGCGGCAGGAACAGCGACGGATCCACCATCGCGCGATTGACGGCCACGCCGAAGTGCAGGTGCGGACCTGTCACCCGGCCCGTCGCACCTAGCAGTCCAACGACATCACCGGCGGCCACGCGGTCACCGGGCTTCACGTCGATGCGGCTCAGGTGCAGATACATCGTCACGATGCCGCGGCCGTGGTCGACGAACACGGTGTTGCCGTTGAAGAAGAAGTCGCCGGTATCGACTACCACGCCGCTCGCCACGGCCTTCACCGGTTCACCGGTCTTGCCCGAGATGTCCATGCCCGAATGCGGGTTGCGCGGCTGTTCGTTGAAGAAGCGGCGGAAGCCGAACGAGTTCGAGCGCTTGCCGGGCACCGGTGCGAGGAATGCGAGCGACGGTTCCATGTCCGTCGTGTAGCGGGTCAACGCGGCCTCCGTGCGCTTGCTGTCGGCGTCGATGCGTTTCAGGTCGTCCGGGTTCGGGTTCACCTGCCGGTCGTTCGTGACCGTGAGCCGCTGTTCCTCGTACTTCTTCGACTTCACTTCGAAGTCGAGTACCTGTTTCGACCCACCGAGGTACGCCTCCGCAGCCTGCTTGCCGACCTTGGTGGCGAGTGGCAGTCCGACAAGCGCAACCCAGCGATCCCCATCGCGAAGCACCGGCGCGCGATGGCCGTTGAACATCACGCGCGGCACCGGTTCGGCCGGCACGTCGAGCGAGAGAATCGCGAGGCCGCCGGGCACGCGGCTTTCCTTTGGCAGGTCGAGCGCGTGGGCCTGGCCCGAGAGCAGCACGAGTGCGAGCGTGGCGAAGGTCAGCGATCGAATCATGTCTTGTCCTTTGCAGCAGCCGGTACGACGCTCTCGACCACGGCGACGGCGTGGCCCCGCGCCACCCGCGCCGTGATGCGGTTGCCTGGCTCAAGCGTACCGGCATCCATGATCACTCGACCACCCTCCGTCATGACGATGGCGTAGCCGCGGTCCAGTGTCGCGAGCGGACTCACGGCATGCAAGGTCCTGCCCGCTGCCGCCAACGTGGCCGACAGCCGTTGCAGTTGCGAGCGGATCTGGCCCTGCATCTGCACTTCAATACTCGCGAGGCGACCCCGCAACGCAGCCAGCTTCAGCGCGGGCGAGGCCTGCCGCAACCGGCCGGCGAGATCCTGCGCCACGGCACGACGGTCCGTCGCCACCTGTTTGAGTGCGCGGACCAGCCGTTGTTCCAGGTCGTCGAGCCGCTGCGCATGCTGCCGCAGCCGGAAGCCCGGATGCACGCGTTCCAGTCGCTTGAACAACCACGTGAAGGTCTCGTTGCGCTCGGTGAGCGTGCGCCCGAGCTGCGTGATCAGCCGCCGCTCGAACACGACGAAGTTGCGCAGCCATTCCTCGCGATCCGGCACGACGAGTTCGGCCGCACCGGACGGCGTCGGCGCGCGCACGTCCGCCACGAAATCCGCAATCGTGAAGTCCACCTCGTGGCCGACGCCCGAGATGATCGGCAGCGTGCACTCGAAGATCGCCCGGGCCACGACTTCCTCGTTGAACGCCCACAGATCCTCCAGCGAGCCGCCGCCCCGCGCCAGGATCAGCACATCGCATTCCGCCCGCGCATCGGCCAGCCGGATCGCCTCGGCAATCTCGTCCCCCGCGCCTTTGCCTTGCACGGGCACCGGGTAGATCAGTACGGGGATCGCCGGGAACCGCCGGCGCAGGATGTTCAGGATGTCTCGGACGGCGGCACCCGTCGGGGACGTGATCACGCCGATCCGCCGGGGCAGGCGCGGCAGCGGGATCTTGTGCTCAGGGGAGAAGAGCCCGGCCGCCGCGAGCTTCGCCTTCAGCAGATCGAACTGGCGCTTCAGCGCCCCTTCGCCGGCGTCCTCCAGCCCCTCGACGATGAACTGGTAGTCCCCCCGCGGCTCGTACAGGCTCACCCGCCCCCGCGCCACCACGTGCATGCCGTCCTTCGGGACGAACCGGGTCGTCAGGTTCCGCTGCCGGAACATCGCGCAGCGCAGCTGGGCGTTCGCGTCCTTGAGGGAGAAGTACCAGTGCCCCGACGACGGCCGCGACAGGTTCGAGATCTCCCCCTCCACCCACAGTGCCGGCAACCCCCGCTCGAGGAGCATCCGGGCCTCCTTGTTCAGGCGGGTGGGGGTCCAGACTTCCCGGGCCGGAACCTCGGGTAATGGGGCGGACGAGTAGGGGGAGCGGGGTTCCATGGGAGGAAGTATAGGGGAGGGCCTTCCGGCGAGAAGGCCTCCGGCGAGGGGGCCTGTCGGCGAGAGGGCCAGACGGCGAGGGGGGTCCCACGAGCCGTAAGGCCTGCCGGCGAGGGGCCTCCGGCGAGTAGGCCTCACGGCGAGGGGGCCGGACGGCGGGTCAGACAAGAGCATGGATTCCGATGGCTTTCGGTCCGACGCAGCTGTTCCAGTCGCAAAGGCGCTGACGCTCGAGTTCCCTAGTTCTGACCCGCCGTCCGGCCCCCTCGCCGGAGGCCTTCACGTCGTCAGACCCTCCCGCCGAAGGCCTTCTCTCCGTCCGGCCCTCCCGCCGGAGGCCCCTCCGCCGTCCTCCCCCCGCCCCGGCCTTGGACGGCCCCGGGCTCCGCGTTTATACTGCGCCATGCGTATCCTTGAGCAAGCCCTCACCTTCGACGACGTCCTCCTGGTCCCCGCGTATTCCGAGGTCCTGCCTCGCGAAGTGGACCTCAGCTCCCACCTGACGCGCGGTATCCGGATCAACCTGCCCTTCGTGTCCGCCGCCATGGACACCGTCACCGAGGCGCGCCTCGCGATCACCATCGCGCAGGAAGGCGGCATCGGCATCGTCCACAAGAACATGACCATCGAGGGCCAGGCCCGCGAGGTCAGTCGCGTGAAGAAGTTCGAGAGCGGCGTCATCTCCGATCCGATCACGATCACGCCGGACCGCACCATCCGCGAAGTGCTGGACCTCACCCGCGCCAAGGGCATCTCCGGCGTGCCGGTGGTGGTGGGCGGCAAGGCGGTCGGTATTGTCACGCACCGCGACTTGCGCTTCGTCACCGAGCTCGACAAGCCCGTCTCCGCCGTCATGACGCCGCAGGAACAGCTGATCACCGTCCGCGAGAACGCGCCGAAGGAAGAAGTCCTCGCGCTGCTGCACAAGCACCGCATCGAGAAGGTGCTGGTGGTCGATGCCAACTTCAACCTGAAGGGCATGATCACGGTAAAGGATTTCCAGAAGGCCACCGAGTTCCCGCGTGCGGCGAAGGACGAGCGCGGCGCACTGCGTGTCGGCGCGGCCGTTGGCACGAGCCCGGATACGATTGATCGCGTGGCAGCGCTGCGTGAAGCCGGCGTGGACGTGGTCGTCGTCGACACCTCGCACGGCCACTCGCGCGGCGTGCTCGAGATGGTCCGGCGCATCAAGAAGGCGTGGCCGGACCAGCAGGTCATCGGCGGCAATATCGTGACGCCGGAAGCGGCACTCGCGCTCGTCGAGTACGGAGCGGACGGCGTGAAGGTCGGTATCGGTCCCGGCTCCATCTGCACCACCCGCATCGTGGCCGGCGTCGGCGTCCCGCAGATCAGCGCGGTGTCGAACGTGGCCGAAGCGTTGAAGGGCACCGGCGTGCCGTTGATCGCGGACGGCGGCATCCGCTTCTCCGGCGACATCGCCAAGGCGATCGCGGCCGGCGCGAACTGCGTGATGATGGGTGGCTTGTTCGCCGGCACCGAGGAATCCCCCGGCGAAGTCGAGCTGTACCAGGGCGCCTCGTACAAGTCGTATCGCGGCATGGGCTCGGTGGGCGCCATGGCGCAGAAGCACGGCTCCAAGGACCGGTACTTCCAGGACACCACGGAAGAGCTCGAGAAGCTCGTCCCGGAAGGCATCGAAGGCCGCGTGCCGTACAAGGGCTCGGTCATCGGCATCCTGCACCAGCTCGCCGGCGGCCTGCGCGCCGCGATGGGCTACACCGGCAACCAGACCATCGAGGAAATGCGCACGCGGCCGAGCTTCGTGCGCATCACCAATGCCGGCGTGCGCGAGAGCCACGTGCACGACGTCACCATCACCAAGGAAGCACCGAATTACCGTGTCAGTTGATCGCGTTTCCCCGGGCTCGCTGGCCATCCAGCCGCCCGACATCCACGCCCATCGCATCCTGATCCTCGACTTCGGTGCGCAATACACCCAGCTGATTGCGCGGCGTGTCCGCGAGGCCGGCGTCTATTGCGAGATCCATCCGTGGGACATCTCGCCAGAAGACGTCGCCGCGTTCGGCGCGAAGGGCATCATCCTGTCGGGCGGCCCCGAGTCGGTCACCGACGCAGAGCCGCCGCGCGCTCCCAAGAACGTGTTCGACATGGGCGTGCCCGTGCTGGGTATTTGCTACGGCATGCAGACGATGGCGCAGCAGCTTGGCGGCCGCGTGCAGCCTTCGGATCACCGCGAGTTTGGCTATGCGCAGGTGACGACGTCGGCACCGTGCCGGTTGCTCGACGGCCTGCAGGATCACCTCGACATCCAGGGCCGGCCGCTGCTCGATGTGTGGATGAGCCACGGCGATCGCGTGGAATCGCTGCCGCCCGGCTTTATCGGCGTGGCATACAGCGGCAATGCGCCGCTCGCCGCGATGGCGGACGAGAAGCGCCGCTTCTACGGCGTGCAGTTCCATCCGGAAGTCACGCACACGATGCAGGGCACGCGGATGCTGGAGCGCTTCGTGCGCGAGATCTGCGGCTGCGAGGCTCGCTGGGACACCGGCAACATCATTGCGGATTCGATGGCTCGCGTGCGCGAACAGGTGGGCGCGGGCAACGTGCTGCTCGGCCTGTCGGGCGGCGTGGACTCGTCGGTAGTCGCGGCGCTGCTGCACAAGGCCATCGGCAAGCAGCTGGTGTGCGTGTTCGTCGACCACGGCCTGCTGCGGCAGGGCGAGGGCGACCAGGTGGTGGCGACGTTCGCGCAGCACATGGGCGTGCGCGTCATTCGCGTGAATGCCGAGGCCCGCTTCTTCAATGCCCTTGCCGGCGAGACGGACCCGGAGCGCAAGCGCAAGATCATCGGCCGCCTCTTCATCGAAGTGTTCGAGGAAGAAGCCGCGAAGCTCGACGAGATCGCTTGGCTCGCGCAGGGCACGATCTATCCCGACGTCATCGAGTCCGCCGGCAGCAAGACCGGCAAGGCGCACGTGATCAAGAGCC
>CAIUGU010000179.1 GCA_903898785.1 uncultured Pseudomonadota bacterium
CGAGAAGCTGCGAGTGGCGCGAGCCCTCGCAGAGCTCGGGGTCGATATCATCGAGGCCGGTTTCCCGGTCGCCTCCCGGGGCGATTGGGAGTCCGTCAATGCCATCGCCCGTGAGATCCACGGGCCGACCATTGCCGGACTCGCCCGCTGCAACAAGGACGATATAGAGACTGCCTGGCGCGCCGTGCAGGACGCCAGGCGCCCTCGCTTGCATGTATTCCTTGCGACGAGCGCGATCCATCGCCAGTACAAGCTCAACATGGCGAAGGAAGAGATCATCAAGACGGCGGTCGAGGGCGTGCGCCGTGCGCGCGCGCTTTGCGACGACGTGGAGTTTTCGCCGGAAGACGCGTCACGGACCGAGCTTGAGTTCCTGGCCGAGGTTGTGGAGGCCGTCGTCGAAGCCGGTGCCACGACGGTCAATGTCCCGGATACGGTGGGCTACACCGTCCCCGAAGAATTCCATGATGTCTTTGCCTACCTGAAGCGCCATGTGCGCGGCATCGACAAGATCATCCTGTCCGTGCACTGCCACGATGACCTCGGCATGGCCGTGGCGAACAGCCTCGCGGCCGTCCGCGCCGGCGCCCGCCAGGTCGAATGCACGATCAACGGCATCGGCGAGCGTGCAGGCAATTGCTCGCTCGAGGAAGTGGTCATGGCCCTGAAGACGCGCGAGAGCTTCTTCGGCCTCAAGACCGGTATCCAGACGAATCGCCTTTACCCGACCAGCCGCATCGTTTCGCAGATCACGGGCATGCCCGTGCCGCGCAACAAGGCCATCGTCGGCGAGAATGCCTTCGCCCACGAGTCCGGAATCCACCAGCACGGCATGCTGCGGCATCACTCCACGTACGAGATCATGCGCCCGCAGGATGTCGGCCTGTCACGCACGAGCCTCGTGCTCGGCAAGCACAGCGGTCGTCATGCCCTGCGCGAACGCGTCAAGGAACTCGGCTTCGAGATCGACGAGACGGAGTTCGCGCGAGTCTTCGAGGAGTTCAAGGCGCTCGCGGACAAGAAGAAGGAACTGTTCGACGGCGACATCGAGGCGCTGGTCATGCGCGCCGAATCCGGTGCGCCTGGACCCTGGCTGCTGGAGGCCGTCGAAGTCACCACGCGGAGCAACGCCGCCGCGCTCGCCAATGTGCGCCTCAGGCATGTCGATGGGCGGGTACTGCAGCAACAGACCAGTGGCGATGGCCCGGTCGATGCGGCGATCAAGGCGATCGAACAGATCTCGGGCGTTGCCGTGAAGGTCAGCAAGTTCGAGTTGCACAGCCTGTCCGGCGGCGAAGACGCCCAGGGCGAAGCGGTGATCACCGTCGAGCACAACGGCCGTGGCTATCGCGGCACGAGCGCCAGCACCGACATTGTCGAGGCGGCTGCGCATGCGTTCCTCGAGGTCGTCAATCGCATCGAATCGACGCGCCTGACCGCCGAGCGCAACGGCGAGCGTCGGACCGTCGATCCGTCCGTCGCCGCGGCGATCTGATTACCCAAGTTCAGGAAGCCTGCCGCGCCGTCGCGGGGCCATTCGAGTTGAAAGTCGGAAGAGGTTGCAAAAGTCCATGCCCATAGCAGAAGCGAAATTCATCTGGCAGAACGGCAAGCTCGTGCCCTGGGAAAAGGCAACCGTCCACGTCCTCGCCCATGCGCTGCACTACGGCTCGACCGTATTCGAAGGCGTCCGCGCCTATGCGACTCCCAGGGGCCCGGTCATCTTCCGCCTGCAGGACCACACGCGTCGGCTGTTCGACTCCGCGCGCATCTACCGGATGGACATCCCCTACTCCCCGGCCGAGATCAACAGCGCCTGCAAGCTGATCGTCACGGCGAACGAATTGAACAAGGGCGCTTACCTGCGTCCCTTTGCTTATCGTGGCTACGGCGAGATCGGCGTCGCGCCGAAGAATCCGCCGCCCATCGACACCGTGGTCGCCGGCTTTGAATGGGGTGCGTACCTCGGTGCCGAAGGCCTCGAGAACGGTATCGATGTCTGCGTGTCGTCGTGGCAGCGCCTCGCGCCGAACACGATTCCTGCGCTGGGCAAGGCGGCCGGCAATTACCTGTCGAGCCAGCTCATCAGCATGGAAGCCAAGCGTCTCGGCTTCGCCGAAGGCATCGGCCTCGGCACGGACGGCAGCGTCAGCGAAGGCGCCGGCGAGAACCTGTTCCTCGTGCGCGACGGTGTCATCCACACCCCTGCCGTGGCCAATTCGATCCTGCAGGGCATCACCCGCGACACGGTCATGACCCTGGCCCGCGAGCACGGCTTCACCGTGCGCGAACAGACGATTCCCCGCGAGCTGCTGTACATGGCTGACGAGATCTTCCTGACCGGCACGGCGGCCGAGATCACGCCGGTTCGTTCGGTGGACCGCATCGAGGTCGGCGCCGGCCGCCGTGGGCCGATCACGGAAGCGTTGCAGACCGCCTTCTTCGGCCTGTTCAACGGCAAGACCCCGGACAAGTGGGGCTGGCTCTCCCTGTGCAATGACGCAGCTGCCGGCGTCGCTGCGGCTGGCTGATCGACGACACGACCCATGGCACAGAAGACCCTGTTCGAGAAAGTATGGGAGCGGCACGAAGTCGTTCCCGAGACTGCGGATACCCCGGCTGTCCTCTACATCGACCTGCACCTGATCCATGAAGTGACCACGCCGCAGGCGTTCACGCTGTTGCGCGAGCAGAACCTGAAGGTCCGCCGGCCGGATCGCGTGCTGGCAACGATGGATCACTCGACGCCGACCACGACGGAAGAAATTTTCGGCCGCATCCCGATCCGCATGGAGTCGGCTGCCCAGCAGATCCACAAGCTCGAGGACAATTGCCGCGAGTTCGGCATCGAGCTGCTCGGCATGACGCACGAGCATCGCGGTATCGTGCACATCATCGGACCTGAACTGGGAGCTACGCAGCCTGGCAAGACCATTGTCTGCGGCGACAGCCATACAGCCACGCATGGTGCATTCGGTGCGCTGGCATTCGGCATCGGCACGACGGAAGTGGGCCACGTGCTCGCCACCCAGTGCCTGCTGCAGCGTCGCCCGAAGACGCTTGCCATCAACGTCAAGGGGCGCTTGCCCGCCGGCGTGACTGCCAAGGACCTGATCCTCGCCATCATCGGCAAGATCGGCGTCGGCGGCGGCACAGGCCACGTCATCGAGTATCGCGGCGAAGCCATCGAGGCGTTGTCGATGGACGAGCGCATGACCGTCTGCAACATGTCGATCGAAGCTGGCGCGCGTGCCGGCATGATCGCCCCGGATGAGACGACGTTTGCGTACCTGAAAGGCCGCCCCAAGGCACCGCAAGGCGCTGCATGGGACAAGGCGGTTGCCGAGTGGCGCCAGCTCAAGTCGGACCCCGGTGCCCGCTTCGACCGCGAGGTCGACATCGACGCCTCGACCCTTGAGCCGATGATCACCTACGGCACGCATCCCGGCATGGTGCTGCCGATTTCCGCCTCCGTGCCGTCGAAGCCGGACGATGCGGTGTTTGCGAAGGCGCTGAACTACATGGGCATGACGCCCGGTGAGCGCCTGATCGACAAGCCGATCAACATCGTGTTCGTCGGCAGCTGCACCAATGCCCGGCTGTCGGATCTCGAGCTTGCCGCCCGAGTCCTCAAAGGACACAAGGTGGCGGATGGCGTCCGCATGCTCGTGGTTCCCGGCTCGCAGCAGATCAAGCATGCCGCCGAGGCCCTCGGGCTCGACAAGATCTTCATCGAGGCCGGCGCGGAATGGCGCGAATCGGGCTGCTCCATGTGCATCGGCATGAACGGCGACCTCGCAGGCAAGGGCCAGTACGTCGTCAGCACCAGCAACCGCAACTTCGAAGGCCGCCAGGGCCAGGGAGCTCGAACGCTGCTCGCGAGTCCCGCAACGGCAGCCGCCGCCGCGATTCGCGGACGGATCACCGATCCCCGGCAGTTCCTCTAAGACCCCGAGCGCTTTCCGCATGGCTTACCCGAAGAACACCAGTCAGTCGTACGAGACGAAGCCCATCAAGTCAGTGAAGTCGCGGACGGTTGTCCTGCCCTCCACCGACATCGACACCGACCAGATCATTCCCGCGCGCTTCCTGCGCACGACCACGAAGGAAGGCCTGGGCAAGCAGCTGTTTGCCGACTGGCGCTACGATGCGAGCGGAGCACCGAAGGCCGACTTCGTGCTGAACGGCTCGGAAGCCAAAGGCGCTGCCATCCTGGTCGCCGGCCACAATTTCGGCTGCGGCTCTTCGCGCGAACATGCACCGTGGGCGCTGATGGATTTCGGCTTCCGCGCCGTCATCAGCACGGAGATCGCCGACATCTTCCGCAGCAATTCGCTCAAGAATGGCCTGCTGCCGCTCGTGATCGACAAGGCAACGCATACGTGGCTGCTTGAGCATCCCGGCGCGGAGGTCGAGATCGACCTCGAGACCACGACGCTCAAGCTGCCGGACGGCAAGACCGTCAAGTTCCCGATCGAGGCTTTCGCGCGCTATTGCCTTCTCAACGGCATCGACGAACTGGGCTATCTCCTCAACCAGGACGACGCGATCAGCCGTCATGAAAGGGCTTACGCATGAAGGCGCGCATTGTTGTTCTGCCCGGGGACGGTATCGGTCCCGAAGTCACTGCAGAGGCCGTCAAGGTCCTCGCTGCCACGGCCAAGCGCTTTGGCCATGAGTTCACGTTCGACCAGCAACTGATCGGCGGCGCGGCCATCGATGCCACCGGTTCTGCGTTGCCGGCGGAAACGCTGGCGGCGTGTCAGGCCGCGAACGCGGTATTGCTCGGTGCAGTCGGTGGTCCCAAGTGGTCGGACCCGGCCGCCAAGGTACGCCCCGAACAGGGCTTACTCGCGATTCGCAAGGGCCTCGGGCTGTTCGCGAACCTGCGTCCCGTGACGCTGCATCCCGCCCTGCTCGACGCATCGACCATCAAGGCCGACGTGCTGAAGGGTACCGATATCATGGTGGTCCGCGAGCTGACCGGCGGCATCTACTTCGGCGAGAAGACCCGCACCGCCACGACCGCGAGCGATCTGTGCACATACTCCGTCGAAGAGGTCGAGCGCGTCGTGCGCGTGGCCGGCAAGCTGGCGATGGGTCGCCGCAAGTCGCTAGTGTCCGTCGACAAGGCGAACGTGCTCGAGACCTCCCGCTTGTGGCGCCAGGTCGCCGAGCGCGTGTTGAAGGCCGAGTTCCCCGAAGTCACGTTCGAACACATGCTGGTGGACTCCGCTGCGATGCACCTGATCCGCAAGCCCACGAGCTTCGACGTGATCGTCACTGAGAACATGTTCGGCGACATCCTGACCGACGAGGCGTCGATGCTCGCGGGGTCGATGGGCCTGTTGCCGTCCGCATCGCTCGGTGCCGGGACGCTCGGCCTCTACGAGCCCATCCACGGTTCGGCGCCCGATATCGCGGGCCGTGGCATTGCGAATCCGTTTGGCACGATCCTGAGCGCTGCCATGCTGCTCCGGCACTCGCTGGGCCTCGCGACCGAGGCAGCGGCCATCGAGGCGGCGGTCTCCGCAGCCGTCACCGCGGGGGTCCGGACGGCGGATATCGCGGCCGGGGGCGCCCAGGTGTCCACCCGGGAGGCCGGTGAGGCCGTCCTCAAGATTATTTCTGCTTAATTAGGTAACTTATTGAAATATAAGAAATAGAAATTATATTTGATGCTCGTTAGACCGGCTTCCGCCGGTCAATTTGGGCTTTTTGCCCAAAAATTGCCCCCCAACTGCCGCCGGAGATTGGTTATGATCCAGTCAGGCGCGGCGGTTTCCCCGTCGCCCAAGCTTCTTCAGCCTCTGGCAATCTCCCATTATCGGTCGACCTTTCGGGGTCGACGTGTCTTTGGTGGAAACGGGACTCGCGTCGGGTTAGTCCCCATGCTGCAACGGTTCATCCCGTTGCAGCGAGACCTTGATCTTCGTTGCCACATCGAGGCCGGCCCCAACAGGCCGGCCTTTTTTTTGTGCCCTATCCCCTCACGCAGCGGATCGCCTTGAGCGATCGAGCGCGGCCTTGAGGTCGGCGAGCAGGTCGCGGGCATCTTCGATTCCGACGGACAAGCGGATCAAGCCGTCCGTGATCCCCGCACGCAACCGCGTCTCCGCATCGAGCGCTGCATGAGTCATGGTGGCCGGGTGTGCCGCCAGGCTTTCCACTCCGCCGAGCGATTCAGCCAGCGAGAAGCACTTGAGCCCGTCGAAGAAGGACCGCACCTGGTCGAGGCCACCTGCGAGCTCGAAGCTCACCATGGCGCCGAAGCCTGATTGCTGCTTGCGAGCGAGGGCATGCTGCGGATGACTGGCAAGCCCGGGGAAGTGCACTGCCTGCACCGCACCGTCACGCGACAGCAGGTCGGCCACCGCTACGGCATTGGCCGCATGCGCCTGCATCCTCACATGGAGCGTACGCAGGCCCCGCAGCGTCAGGAAGCTGTCGAACGGCGCGCCGATCAGGCCGGTCGCATTGCCCCACCACTCGAGCTGCTGATGCAGTTCCGGCGTTGCCGCGATGACAGCCCCGCCGACGACGTCGCTGTGGCCATTGAGGTATTTCGTCGTCGAATGCACGACGAGATCCGAACCCAGCGCGATGGGCTGCTGCCAGACCGGCGACAGGAACGTATTGTCGGTGGCGACGAGCGCGCCCTGTGCGTGGGCCGCCGCTGCAATCGAGCGGATATCCGCCACGCGCAGCAGCGGATTGCTCGGCGTTTCGATCCAGACCAGGGCCGGCTTCTGCTCCAGGCTGGCGGCGACGGCGGCCGCATCGGTCTGGTCAATGAAGTCGACGCGCAGCACGCCGCGACGGGCGAGACTGCTGAACAAGCGGTATGTGCCGCCATAGCAATCGTGGGGTGCGACGACCAGGTCGTTGGGGCCCACGAGCTGGCTGACCAGAGTGACGGCGGCCATGCCGGATGCGGTGACAACGGCCCCCGCCCCCCCCTCAAGATCCGCCAGCGCCGACCCGAGCGCATCGCGAGTGGGATTGCCCGAGCGGCTGTAGTCGTAGCGGCCCTTCTGGCCGAACGCGGTGAACGCGAAATTGGAAGTCAGGTACAGCGGCGGCACCACCGCGTGATGTTGCGTGTCGCTTTCGAGCCCGGCCCGCACGACCCGCGTGGCAGGATGGTCGGGCGGATCGGACTCTCTCATGACTGGATGCCTCCCGACAGGGCTTGCGCAAGGACAGGCCGCAACGCATCCACTTCCTTGAGGAACGCGTCGTGGCCGTAGAGGGACGACAGCTCGGTCAACGTACATTTCGCGGCCACGCGGTCACGCAGGCTGCGCAGGTCGGCGATGGGCACCAGCTGGTCCTCGATGACGCCGATCAGCGTCGTCGGCACGCGGATCTTCCCGGGCTCGACGACGTGCAGGTCAATCGATTCCGACAGGCAGACGAAGGCTTCGGGCACATACCGCTGCGCGTAGGCATCGCCCCGCGCGAACAGGTACGACTCGACCGGAAACCTGAATCCGTGGTCGGTCCGCGTGGGCGGCCCGCTGAATCGGGCGGCAAACTCGGCAGGACTGCGATACGTCGCCATCGCGAGCGCGCGGGCCAGTTTGAGGCCCTCGCCCCCTTCGCCCCTCGCCGCAGCATGCTTGACGATCGCACGCTGGACACTGCGCCAGGCAGTCGCCATCGGATGCGTATGGTCCGCCGCACTGATCGACACGATATGCCCGACTTCGTCCGGATAGCGCTCGGCAAAGGCCAACGCCACCATGCCGCCGTACGAGGCCCCGACGATGGCATGCAGGCGCGCTACGCCGAGGTGCTCAATCAGTCGATGCAGCACTTCAGCCTGGTCGAATGCGCTGATGCTGGGGAAGTGGCTGTCACCAGCGCGGGGACCGGTGGTGTCACCGCTGCCGCCCAAGAAATCAAAGCCGAGGATGGCGAACCGGTCCGCATCGACAGGACAGCCTCGGCCGACCACCCCATTCCACCAGCCCTGGCTGCCCGTGCCGGCTTCCGAGAACACTACGCGGCTGGCGGAGATTCCGCCGAGTGCAGCGACGATCGGTGCGTCTTCTATGCGCCCCCCCGTCAGGCGCCAGGCGACCTTGACGTCTCGCAGCGTACCGCCGAAATGCAGTGGCAGATCGCCTGCGATCGTGAGGACGCCTTCCCGTGCTTCGGGCTGCCCGGTGGCCTGCGTGGCAGGTGCTCGTGTGGTCATGTAAGCAGACACTCTCCAAAGCCTCCTGCGAACCCAAGGCAAGTCCCTGGGCAACAGGCGGAACTCCCTGATGGCAGGGAGCGGTTTCCACACATCGGAAACCCCTACGGAGAGCCGTAGCGGCAGGTCGCTGTAGCCTGACCCTGGAGCAACGGACTCCCGATGGGAGGCCTCGCTTCACAAGGTTCTACAGCACCTCATCTGCCGGCCCCGCCGCTGCCTTCGGTCTGGCAAGGGGCGGAATACCGCAGGAGTTGGCACCTTTTCGCGGGGGTTAGCTCGCGACGGTTGCCCCGGCTTCAAAGGGCCTGACCCTCAGCCGGTCTCGATGAGTAGCAAAAGTCTATGGGGATTCAAGGGGGAGCGTCAAGGAAGGCGCCCGTTTGGGGACAGGGCAACGCGGACCCGTCGTCCTGCCGGGAGGGATCCGGTTTGACTTGCCCGCCCCTTTTGTATTAACGTGCTATCACGCTAATACACGGACTCCCATGAAAGACCACCGCGCCGTGACGCCGCGCCAGGAGGCCCTGGCCGAGCGCGCCCTTGCCGAAGCCCTGCTGCAGCTCAAGACGGTCGACGAGTGTCGCGCGTTCCTAAAGGACCTGTGCAGTCCCGCGGAGTTGCAGGCGCTCGCGGACCGCTGGGCGGTCGTCGGGTTGCTGCAGGAAGGCCTGCCCTATCGCGAGATCCAGCGGCGCACGGGTGTCAGCGTCACGACCGTCGGGCGGGTTGCCCGTTATCTCACCCAAGGCAATGGCGGTTACGCGCTGCTTGTCAAACGACTCGAGGATTCCCGCCATGGATAAGCCCATCAACGACAAGGCCGCGCGCCTGAAGCTCGCCATCCAGAAGTCAGGACGGCTGACGGACCACTCGCTCGACCTCATGTCGAAGTGCGGCCTCAAGTACAGCCGCGGCAAGGACCAGCTCATCTGCTACGGCGAGAACATGCCGCTCGACGTGCTGCTCGTGCGCGACGACGATATTCCGGACCTCGTCCAGCAGGATGTCTGCGAACTCGGCATCGTCGGCCTCAACGTCATCGAAGAGAAGCGTCTCGCCTTCGAGGCCAAGGGCATCAAGCCGCTGTTCGAGCAACTGATGCTGCTCGACTACGGCAAGTGCCGCCTGTCCATCGCCGTGCCGGACGGCTTTGAATACAAGGGCCCGCAGTCGCTCGCCGGCAAGCGCATTGCGACCACGTACCCCAATATCCTTGCGCGCTATCTCGCCGACCACAGCATCGAGGCCGAGATCGTCACGCTCTCGGGTGCCGTGGAGATCGCTCCCCGCCTCGGTCGCGCGGATGTCATCTGCGATCTCGTGTCGACAGGCTCGACGCTGCTGGCCAACCACCTGAAGGAAGTCGAGACGATCCTGTTGAGCCAGGCCGCCGTCATTCGCACGCCCGTGCCGGTGTCCGAGGCCAAGCAGGACTGGATCCACCGGCTGGCCGTGCGCATCGAAGGCGTCCAGCAGGTCAAGGAAAGCAAGTACATCATGCTGCACGCCCCGCGCTCGCGGCTGGACGAGATCCGCAAGCTCCTGCCCGGCAGCGAGTCGCCGACGATCATTCCGCTCGACGGTCCCGGCGACAAGGTGGTCGTGCACGCGGTCTGCCGCGAGAACGTGTTCTGGGAGACACTCGAGAGCCTGAAGAAGGTGGGCGCCAGCTCGCTGCTCGTGCTCCCCGTCGAAAAGATGCTGCCTTGATGGGCTTCCGTGCCCGAGGATAGATGCCAGTGAATGTTCCTGTTCTGGTGTGGTCGCGCTTGTCGCAGGCAGAGCGCCGCGAGGCCCTGCAGCGGCCTACGCAGCGGGGCGGCGACGAACTGCTCGGTCGCGTCCGCAAGATCATCGATGCAGTCCGCCAGGGTGGCGATGCCGTGCTCAAGCGTTACACGCGCGACTTCGACGGCGCCGATCTCGACCAGCTCGCCGTGTCGCCGGCGGAGTTTGCGGCGGCCGAAAAGCGACTGAGTGCCGAGCAACGCACGGCTCTCGATCGTGCGATCAGCAATGTGTCCCGCTTCCACGAGGCGCAGGTCACCCAGCCGCTCGTGGTGGAGACGTCACCCGGCGTCGTGTGCGAGCGCCATACCCGGCCGATCGACGCCGTCGGACTCTATGTGCCGGCGGGCACGGCGCCCCTGCCCTCCGCCGCCATCATGCTCGCGATCCCGGCGCGCATTGCAGGTTGCCCGGTCCGAGTGATGTGTACCCCGCCACAACGCGACCGCTTTGCGGATCCTGCAGTGTTGACGGTCGCTCGCCAGTGCGGTGTCGAGCAGGTCTTCAAGGTCGGCGGCGCACAGGCCATTGCCGCGATGGCCTACGGAACGGAGTCGATCCCGAAGGTCGACAAGATCTTCGGACCCGGCAGCGCCTGGGTCACCGCGGCCAAGCTGCTCGTCGGCAACGATCCTGCCGGCGCGGCGCTCGATCTGCCCGCCGGTCCGTCGGAAGTGCTCGTGCTGGCGGATGACACTGCCAATGCCGACTTCGTCGCAGCGGACTTGCTCGCCCAGGCAGAGCACAGCGGTGACGCCCAGGTCGTGCTCGTCACGACGTCGCGCGCACTCGCCGAGGCCGTCGTCACTGCGTTGACCGGGCAGATGGCTCGCCTGTCACGCAGTGGCACGCTTGCGCAGGCCATCGAACACACGCGCCTGATCCTGGTCGACACGCTCGAGGAGGCCTTCGAGGTCAGCAACGCTTACGCGCCTGAACATCTCATCGTGCAAACGCACGAGCCGCGCCGCTGGCTGCCGTTGGTGCGCAGTGCAGGCTCGGTGTTCCTCGGACCCTGGACCCCCGAGACCATGGGCGACTACTGCAGCGGCACCAACCACGTGCTGCCCACGTACGGGTTCGCCCGTGCGTACAGCGGCCTGTCGCTCAGCGACTTCCTGAAGCGCATCACCGTGCAGGAACTGACGGCCGCCGGCCTCAAGGACCTGGGTCCTACCGCGCTGACGATTGCCGCCCTCGAGGGGCTCGACGCCCACGGCAATGCCGTCTCCGTACGGCTCGATTACCTCGCGCGGCAGCCAGGATAAAGACATATGGAAAGCGTATTGAAACTGGCGAGGCCGGACATCCTGACGCTGACGCCCTACAGCCACGCTGCGTGGTTGCCGGAGCTTGAGCGCCTGCATGCCAACGAGATGCCGTGGCGGGCCGAGGGCGATGACTCGGAAGCCGGCCTCAACCGCTATCCCGAGCCCCAGCCGCCGGACCTGATCGAGAGACTGGCCGAGCTCTATGGAGTTGATCGGCATCAGGTCCTCGCCGGCCGCGGCAGCGACGAGGCAATCGATCTCCTCGTGCGGGGATTCTGCCGTGCAGGCCAGGACAGCGTGATCATCTGCCCGCCCACGTTCGGCATGTACAAAGTGGCAGCGAAGATCCAGGGCGCGGGCGTGGTCGAAGTGCCGCTGCTCAAGGACAAGGGCTTCGCGCTCGACGAAGCCGGCATCCTGGCCGCGTGGCACCCCGCGATCAAGATCGTCTTCCTGTGCTCGCCCAACAATCCGACCGGCAACCTGCTGGACGCAACGGCCATCGAGCGCCTCTGCGTCGCCTTGCGCGACAAGGCGCTGATCGTGGTCGATGAGGCCTACATCGAGTTCGCAGGGACGCCGGGGTTCTCGCCGCTGCTCGACAAGTACTCGAACCTCGCGGTGCTGAGGACGCTCTCCAAGGCCTATGCGCTTGCAGGTGCACGTTGCGGCGCGCTGCTGGCCCATCCCGAGATCGTCAGCCTGCTGCAGCGGATCATTCCGCCCTACGCCCTGCCCTCACTCACGGTAGAGTCCGTGCTGCGGCTGACCGGCCCGAAAGCGCAGACGGAAGCGGCAGAACACATCCGCGTGCTGCTGGCCGAACGTGAACGGCTGGCCACCGGCCTCCAGCAGTCCTCGCTCGTTCGGCGTGTCTGGCCGAGCGACGCGAACTATCTGCTGGTCGAGTGCACGGATGCCGACAAGGTCATCGCTGCGGTCAAGTCAGTGAAACTGATTGTCCGCGACCAGCGCGCCCAGCCGATGTTGCCCGGGTGCCTGAGGATCTCCGTCGGAACACCGGACCAGAATCAACGCCTGCTTGCTGCCATCGCTGCGGCCGGAGCCCGAACATGAGTTCTTCCACGGCACCGAAGCGCGTGCTGTTCATCGACCGTGACGGCACGCTGATCGAGGAACCGCCGGACGAGCAGATCGACAGCCTGCAGAAGCTCGCGCTCGTGCCCGGCGTCATCCCTGCGCTGCTGCGGCTGCAGACTGCCGGCTACACGCTGGTGGTTGTCAGCAATCAGGACGGCCTTGGCACGGCGAGCTTCCCGACACCGACCTTCGAGGAGCCACAAGCGTTCCTGCGGAATCTGTTCGCATCCCAAGGCATCCATTTCGATGCGGAGTTCTACTGCCCGCATTTCCCCAAGGACGGCTGCAGCTGCCGCAAGCCCAAGACGGGATTGCTGGACGGCTACCTGAAGGACAATCCGATCGATCGCGAACGCAGCTTCGTGATCGGCGATCGCGATACCGACCTGCAACTCGCCGCCAACCTCGGCATCGGCGGCATCCGCGTGGCTGGCAAAGGACATTCCGCCGGAGACGGCGGCGAGGCCTGGCCAGACATCGCGGCGCGTCTTGCCACGTCGGTGCGCACGGCGCATGTGGTCCGCAGGACCAAGGAAACCGACATTACGGTCGACATCAACCTGGACCGTGAAGGCCCGACGCACATCTCGACCGGACTCGGCTTCTTCGACCACATGATCGAGCAGATCGCGCGCCATGGCGGATTCGCACTCGACCTCGTCTGCAAGGGAGACCTCGAGATCGACGAGCATCACACGGTCGAGGATTGCGCATTGGCGTTGGGTCAGGCCTTGAGGCAGGCCCTCGGAGACAAACGTGGCATCGCCCGCTTCGGTTTCCTGCTGCCGATGGACGAGACGCTGGCCCAGGTCGCCATCGATCTGTCGGGTCGTGCGTACTTCGTCTTCGAAGGCAAGTTCAACCGCGAACTCGTCGGCCAGCTGCCGACCGAGCTGGTGCCGCACTTCTTCCGCTCGTTGAGCGACACGCTCGGCGCGGCCATCCACATCAAGGTCGAAGGCGAGAACTCGCACCACATGGTCGAAGCCTGCTTCAAGGGGCTCGGGCGCGCGCTGCGCCAGGCCGTGCGCATCGAAGGCACCGAACTGCCGAGCAGCAAGGGAGTCCTGTGATGGGCCAGCTTGCCATCATCGACAGCGGCGGCGCGAATATCGCCTCGTTGCAGTTTGCGATCGAACGGCTCGGTGTAGAGGCCACCCTGACGACCGATCCATCGGCCCTGCGCAGCGCGACGCACGTCATTCTTCCGGGCGTCGGTGCAGCAGCCGATTGCATGTCGAGGCTTGAGGCACTCGACCTCGTGGACACGATCCGTTCATTGCGACAACCGCTGCTCGGCATCTGTGTCGGGATGCAGTTGCTCTTCGACGGCTCCGAGGAAGGCAATGTCAGCTGCCTCGGCATCCTTCCCGGCCGCGTTCACCGCTTCCCGAACCTCGCCGGCATGCCCGTACCCCACATGGGATGGAACCAGGTCAACGTTACTCGACCCACCCCGCTGCTGACGGGGCTCACGGCGGATGACTATGTCTACTACGTGCACAGCTATGCGGCGCCCGTCACTGCGGATACAGTAGCGACGACGGACTACAGCAACACGTTCTCCGCGGCCGTGCAGCGCGGCAATGTCTTCGGCGTCCAGTTCCATCCCGAACGCAGTGCCAAAGCGGGCGCGCTCATTCTTGCCAACTTTCTCAAGGTTTGAGTCTAAGGAATCCCCTCCACCCAAGGAGCCTCGCCCATGGAACTCATTCCTGCAATCGATCTGAAGGAAGGCCGGTGTGTCCGCCTGTTCCAGGGCGACTTCGCTGCGGAAACGGTCTACGCCGACGATCCCGAGCTCATCCTGGATCGCTACCAGGCCCTCGGCGCAGAGCGGATCCACGTTGTCGATCTCGATGGCGCACGCGATGGGGCCCTCGCCAATCGTGCCGCCATCCTGAAACTCGCGAGCCGGAAGGGCGTCAAGCTGCAAGTCGGCGGCGGCCTCAGGACCTTCGATCGCGTGCGGCACCTGCTCGACGCCGGTATTGAACGCGCGGTGATCGGTAGCGTCGCGGTGAATACCCCTGCGGTCGTTGCGCGCTGGTTCGAAACGCTGGGTCCGGACAAGCTGGTACTGGCCTTCGATGTTCGCATTGACGACGCCGGCACGCCGCGCCTCACCACCCATGGCTGGACGGAGCAATCGCAGACGACATTGTGGGCCGCCGTCGAAGGCTTCCTGCCTTCCGGGCTGAAGCATGTGCTGTGCACGGACATCTCTCGCGACGGCGCGCTGACGGGGCCCAACGTCGACCTCTACAAGGAAGCCGCCAAGCGCTTCCCGCAGATCAAGTGGCAGGCTTCGGGCGGCGTCGCCAACGCGGCCGACCTGCATGCGCTGCAGGCCTGTGGTGCATCCGCCGCCATCAGCGGCAAGGCACTGCTCGAAAACCGAATCAGCCTCGAGGAGCTCAAGCCATTCTTGCCAAACGCATCATCCCCTGCCTAGACGTACGGGACGGCCAGGTCGTCAAGGGCGTGCGCTTCCGCGACCACAAGGTCGTGGGCGACATCCTCGAGCTTGCTGCGCGCTATCGTGAGGAAGGCGCGGACGAACTCGTGTTCTACGACATTACGGCGAGCCCGGACGGACGCTCCGTGGATCGCAGCTGGGTCCGTCGCGTGGCGCGCCTGCTCGACATTCCCTTCTGCGTCGCAGGCGGGATTCGCAGCGTCGCGGATGCCGAGTCCGTCCTGGGCGAAGGGGCCGAGAAGATTTCGGTCAACTCGCCTGCCCTCGCCGACCCGGACCTCATCGACCGCCTGAGCGCACGCTTCGGTGCGCAGTGTGTCGTCGTCGGCATCGACAGCCAGACGGCCGACGGCGAGTTCCTCGTCTACCAGTTCACCGGCGACCCCACCCGCACACGCAACACCGCCCGCAGGACCCTCGACTGGGTGCAGGAAGTACAGCAGCGTGGTGCAGGGGAAGTCGTACTGAACTGCATGGCCAGCGATGGTGTTCGCCACGGCTACGACCTGCCGCAGCTCAAGGCGGTCAGGGCCGTCTGTAACGTGCCCCTGATTGCCTCCGGAGGCGCAGGCGCTCCCGGGCATTTCGCCGACGTATTCAATCAGGCCAACGTGGACGGCGCGCTGGCTGCCAGCGTTTTCCACTCCGGAAACATCGCGATCCCGGATCTCAAGCGCTACCTGCGCGATGCCCATATCGAGGTCAGACCATGACGCCGGAACAGTTCAGCCAACTTGACTGGGGCAAGGGCGACGGCCTGTTGCCGGTCGTCGTGCAGCACGCGCGCACGGGACAGGTCCTGATGGTGGCATTCATGAACCAGGCGGCGCTCGAGGCCACGCAGTCCCTGGGACGCGTGACGCTCTACAGCCGCAGCAAGCAACGGCTGTGGACCAAGGGTGAAACGTCCGGGAATTTCCTCAAGTTCGTGGATGCCGCCGTGGATTGCGACAATGACGCGATCCTGATCCTGGCGGAACCTGCCGGCCCCACGTGCCATACGGGAACCAACAGCTGCTTCGGCGACGAGACGACGACGGGTGCGCAACGATTGGCCTTCCTCGGCGAGCTCGAGCATGTCATCGCACAACGCATCGTCGAGAAGCCGGAAGGCAGTTACACGGCGAGAATCTGGGCGCAAGGCCCGACGCGGATGGCACAGAAGGTCGGCGAAGAAGGCGTCGAGGTCGCGCTCGCCGCAGTGACCCAGGAAGACGACAGGCTGATCGGCGAATCCGCCGACCTGCTCTACCACCTGACGCTGCTGCTCAAGAGCCGCGACCTGTCGCTCGCGCAGGTGATCGCGGAACTCGAACAGCGCCACAAGGCGAAGCGCTGACCCCAGGCGGTCCCGCTTACTGCTCCGGCGGCGGCGGCAGCGGACGCGGACCCAGGTAACGCTGGTATTCACGCCGGGAAATCGCACCATCGCCGTCGGTATCGTAAGTGAGGAAGGAGGCGTACAGGCGCGATTCCTCGCGGGCCTCTTCCTTGTCGATGCGCCCGTTGCCGTCCGTGTCCAGCGATTCGAACGACACCGAGAACCCCTGCGCGAATGCTGCGACCGGTGCGCACGCCAGCAAGAGAGCTCCCAGCAACTTCTTCATCTCAAGCCTCCAGTTGAACCGTCTGTTTGCCGCAGTGATCAGGGCGGCACTTCAATCAACCCGAGCCGCTCGCCGAATGTCTCGCGATAGAGCCGACGCAGGCCCGCACGGAATTCTTCCACGGAGTCCGCGGGCAGCGACGTCGACCCGCCGGCCCAGCCCAGCGTGAGTCGGATGCCGGTTGCATCGACAACCCTTCCGGAAGCGGGGTTCAGCGTAGCAAATCCCGGCAGCCGCAGCTTGTCATCGAGGATGCGCAGCGCGCTCGCGTAGGCCGTCGGCGCTGCAGCCCCCTTCCCTGCCGACGCTTCCAGGTCCTTCGTGTGTGCCTGGACTCGACGACGCGCGAGCGCATCTGCTTCCATGCCGGTGAGCGCAGCCAGCGCCCGGCCCTTGTCGCCATCGGCCCCGTAGAGCGCGAGGAAGGGCTGCGTCACACGCCGCTCGAGCTGGTCGATCTCGGCCTGCCACGCGGCAAACGCAAACGCGATGTTCTCGGCAATGGACTCCGGTTCGCCGACGAAACTGAGCTTGCGGTCCGTGCCAAAGACTTCCATCACTTTGCCGGGCGAAGATGCACCTGCCCCGTCCGCAGCGGCCTCCTCGACCGGTTGAAAGGTCTCGCGGAACTCCTCGGGCCAACCGACGAAACTGTACTTGCGCTCGGGATCGTACGTTTCGAGGATGGCGGGAGAGATCAGGTCTGCCCGCGTATGCGCGTACCACGCCAGCGCCATGACGACATCGGCCAGCGTCGCGACTGGCGCCGGGGCTGCCTCGCCCCTCGGCGTGTCTTTCGCGGGCCACAGCGTGAATTCACCGGACGCAATACGACCTTCACCGTACTGCAGGCTCTGCACGCTGCTGGCGGGATACCGCTCCGGCAACCCGAATGCATCGCGCACTTTGCCAAGCCATTGCCGATCCCGCTGCTTTGCGGTGGCGAGCGTGCGAAGCGTGGATCGCAGCTTCGCCTTGGTCTGGAAGTCGCGGAAGTCGTAGACGCTCACCAGCGTATCGAGTGCGAAATTGGCCTCCTGACCGCAGCAGAACCCGTCGGTCAATGCGTTCTCCGTGGCCATCACGATACGGTGCCCGAGGGCGTTGGGTGCGGCAGTCGGCCAGCCCAGTTCGAGCGCCGGGGAGGCCGTGATCATGAAGCCACCAGCCAGTTCGCCCAACCGGCCGAATGCACCCGTGGCATCGACCCCGCAATGGGGAACGGAGGCCGTCGCGAACACCCGCAGGTGGGGCTCCACGCTGACAGGCGGCGGCAGCGGCTCGCCCGCGCTTGAGATCCGGACCGGTTCGAGGACGATGGCCAGCGGACCGGCATACCGAACCGGGTGGTCGGTCTGCAAACCCGCCCGCTGCCCGGCGGCCTGACGCCTGCGCTGGTCGAGCTCCGCTGCCAGTTGAGAGGCGAACCGCGTACTCGCTCTCACCATGGCCTGGGCGAGATCCTTGCGCACCTCTCCGCTTGAGCCGCACGCGAGGTGACGGTTGACCCACGGTGCTTCCCGCGAATCCGTGGCTGCGAGAAACCGGATCGCCACCACGATGGGCACCCGCGCTTCGTCGAACATCGCCTGGGCCTCGCGCTGACTGCGGACCGGGGGCGGGAAACCGAAGGGTCCCCAGGGGGTCTGCTCGGTCAACGCAAACGCCGGGGTGCCCGCCAGCAGCAGCAGGCAGGCCCAGCCGCTGGCCATGGACGGCCGGCTTCTGGCAATGCGCTTGCGAATGGCTCCCTCCTTAGCTGCCGCGGAGTCGCTTCTCGCCGTTCTTACGCCCTTGCGCGACTCGAATCAACTCGCCAGACCGGACTCGCCACGTGAGCGGCCAGCCCGTGCCCCAGCATCGCGCTGTCCTGTCAGATCAGGAATTCCGCTGCCGGTTCGCGCAGGTTGTAATTCGAGCTCATCGCACGACCATAGGCGCCCGTCGTGGCAATCAGCATGACATCACCCTCGCTGGCTACGGGCAACAGGCGCTCTGTTCCGAGCTGGTCGCCTGTTTCGCAGATCGGGCCGACCACGTTTGCAACGACGGTGGCCGGCTCCTGTGCACGGGTCAGGTTGACGATCTCGTGGTACGCGCCATACAGCGCGGGCCTGATGAGCGAGTTCATGCCGGTGGCCACGCCGATGTAGTTCACTTCGCCCTTGCCCTTGACCTGCGTCACCTGCGCGAGCAGCACGCCGGCTTCGGCAACCAGGTACCTGCCGGGTTCGATCCAGAGTCCGAGCTGCGGATAGCGGGACTTCAGGGCCGCAAAAACCTTGCCGAGCCCCTCGAGATCGAGGGACGCCTGGCCGGGCTTCTCCGGCACGCCGAGGCCGCCCCCAAGATCGAGCGTACGGACCTTCGGGAAGCCGGCCGCGAGAGTGCCGAGCAACTCACCGACCTCGGACCAGTTCGCTACATTGAGGATCCCGCTGCCCGTGTGGGCATGCAGGCCGACGATGTTGCAGCCCGCTGCCGTCGCCAGCCGCTTGAGTTCCTCCAGCTCGAACAGCGGAATGCCGAATTTGGAATGCACGCCCGCCGTGCGCACGTGATCGTGGTGACCGCGGCCATGGCCGCTGTCGATGCGCACGAAGACATCGCGATCGCGGAACAGCTCCGGCCAGTGCTGCAGCGGGTGCAGGTTATCGAGGGTGACGTTGATCCCCTGCTTGAGCGCCCATTCGTATTCCGATCGCGGGGCGAAGTTGGGTGTGAACAGGACGCTGGCCCGGTCGATGCAGGGCACCGCTTCGAATACGCGCTCCACTTCCCCCTGCGAGACGCATTCGATCGCGAGGCCTTCCTGGTGGAACAGCCGCAGGATGTCCGGGTGCGGATTCGCCTTCATTGCAAAATGCACCCGATCGATGCCGGACAAGCCCTTCAGGGAGCGCGCGCGCTGCTGCAGGGTTGCCCGGTCGTAGACATAAGCAGCACCGTGCCTGGTGCCGATGGCCAGGAGCGCATCGCGCTTGGACTGCCACCATTCATCAGTGCCGACCGCAGCGTCGCGCGCCTGGCCGTACAGCTGTTCCCACGTGGGCCCCAGCACGCGGTCATGCGCAGACTTGCGGATGGTGATCTCGTGCAGTCGCGTCACGAGCCGGTCGCCCTGCTCTTCGTCAACGACGAAGGTAAGGTTCAGGTCGTTCGCAGCCTGCGTGAGCAGGTACACCTTGTGCTCTTCGAAGAGTTCGAGCGCATCGCCGAGCTTGTGCAGGATCGCGCGGATGTTGCGGCCGACGAGGCTCACCGCCGCGCAAGGGCCGATGACTTCGACCCGGCACAGCCGCTCGAGATCCTCGACCAGTGCCGCCGTCGTGGCATCGTCCAGCGTGTTCGCCGCGGGATCCAGCGATACGGTGACATTCGTTTCCGACGTGGACACGAGATCCACCGACAGGCCATGGTCCTTGAAGACCTGGAAGGCATCGGCGAGGAAGCCGACAGAGTGCCACATGCCCACCGTCTCCATCGACACGAGCGTGATGCCCTTCTTCAACGTCACCGCCTTGACCTGCGCGCCGCCGTCTTCGCCGTGGGCGGTGATCACCGTGCCTTCGAGGTCCGGCGTCTGCGTCGCAAAGACGTACAACGGAATACCGTACTGGCGCACGGGCATGATGCAGCGGGGATGCAGCACCTTGGCGCCGCTGCTGGCGATTTCCTGGGCTTCGTCGTACTGCAGAGACCACAGCAAGCGTGCCGAGGGGATCGCGCGGGGATTCGCGCTGAACATGCCGGGCACGTCGGTCCAGATCTCGAGACGACGTGCGGCCAGCTTCGCTGCAAAATAGCTGCCGGAAGTATCGGAACCGCCGCGGCCGAGCAGCACGGTATCGCCGTTGTCGTCGCTGGCGATGAAGCCTTGCGTGATCCAGACCGCGCCCGGTGCCGACCATGCGGCCTGCAAAGCGGCATCCGGTTCGTAGTTGCACGTGGCAGACAAGAACGAGGCCCGGACACTCGCATTGCGCCGCGTTTCCGCCTTCAGCACGGTGCGGGCATCGACCCAGTGAACGTTGAATCCTTCCGCCGCGAGAAACGCTGCGCCGAGACGCGTCGCCATGAGCTCGCCCTGCGCCATCACTCGCGCGCGCAACCGCTCGCTCACTTCCTTCACGAGCGCGATGCCGGAGGCGATCTGCCGCAGGCGCTTGAACTGCTCTTCGAGGTCTGCCGAGACCGCAATGCCCAGATCGCGGGCAAGATCGCGATGCTTGGATTCGATCTGCGACATCACGGCTTCCCAGCCGGCGCTGCTGTCGCTCTCAAGGGCCTTGACCAGCAACTGTTCGAGGCGATCGGTGATTCCTGAAAGCGCCGAATGCACGACGACGGGCTTCAGCCCTTCTGCCAGCCGCTTGCGCAGCACGAGCGCGACGTTCTTCCAGTTGGCGACCGACGACACGCTGGTGCCGCCGAACTTGAGGACGACCCAGGGAGAAGCAGAGGTAGAGGACGGCACGGATGCAGTTTCAGCCGAAGTCATGTGCAGCTCCGGAGCCGGGATCAGCGCTGCCGCTGCGATGCACCTTGCCGGGATCGGGATCCAGCGGCGCGTCGTCAGCGGAGGGCGCTGCCCACCAGCTCAAGACGATTGAGATGAGTGATGATTGAAGATAAAGCAGAAAACCAAAACAGAGGATCAGCGAAGGAGCGTCCCGCAGCAGGCGGGCCAACCTGAATCAGAGGCAGACGGGGCTACAGATCGTCCTCGAAGTCTTCGAGTTCTTTCTTGAGGCGGCGCTCCGCCAGCACGTCTTCGAGTTTGCTCCAGGCTGCCTTGCCCTTCTTGACGGCCGCTGCCGCCGTCGCACGCGAACGTTTGTCCCGATCAATGAATCGATCGAAATCCTGCTCTTCTTCGTTCTCGGCGACGAAATCGTCGTCGATGTCGAAGTGTTCGTCGTCTCGCTCCATCATGGCCAATTCCCGAGAAATCCTCTAGAAATCAAGCAGATCGGGCTTTTGGGCCCGGGAAAAGTCCGGCGACTATATACGATGCGCGGCGCTTTTCAATGGTTCCGTGAAGGCCGCGCCCGGAAACCGCACTGCAGGCGGCCCATCGTGCGGAGAATTGCCCCCAAGCCAGCGCCGCTGCTTGCGGGAAAACCCCCAACCCCAAGGGGTTTCAACGGGTTGAGATGGACTCCACTACCGAGACGGGAGCGCCCCGCCCGAGCCCCAAGCCTTCGGCGGCGCTTTGCTCGGCCCGGGCGATCTCGACGACGTTGAATGAATTGACGAGCGCGAGGTACTCACCCGGCTTCGCATCGCCGTAGGTCCGGCGCAGGGGAAACTCATGATTGCCCGTCCGCACGATAGGGCCGCGGAATCGATGGGCGCGGGTGCCATCGATGTTCGTGATGAGATTGCCGAAATGGTCGATGGCAATGACGACGCCCGTCACCTGCTTGCCGAGATCCGTGGGCTCGTCCACCCAGGACGGAATGATCTCCCTGATCGGCTCGCCGATCTCCCGTGGCGAGCATCGACCCGCCGCGAGTTCTGCCGCCAGCGGGGCGAAGATGTCCCTGCCGTGGAAGGTGGCGCTGACGGGCCCCAGCGCGAACCTCCCCAATCGCTGCGGATCCAGGCGATACAGGCTCGCCTTGGGCCCTCCTCCCGCGGCCGCCCGCGCCACGACCGGCGCCAGCAACCCATTGTCCGGTGCGAGGAAGACATGCCCGTCGCACTCCACGATCACGATGTTCCGGTGCGTACCGACGCCAGGATCCACCACCGCCACATGAACGGTACCGACAGGGAAATAGGAGAAGGAACGCTCCAGCCAGAAGCCGGCCTCCGCAGGCCAGTAGACGAGGATCTCGTGCGTCAGGTCGACGATTCGGGCGCCGGGGAACCGCGTCAGGATCCGGCCTTTCATCGTCGCGACGAAGGGGCCCTGGTGACCGAAGTCCGTGGTGAGGGTCAGGATGCCGCTGGGCGTGAAGCTCATGGTCACGTGGGTTCGTCCTCGAATTGGTGCCGGGAGCGGTACCGTGCCGGTGGCAGGACGACGCCCGTGTTCAGGTCGCGAAGGTAGCAACAAAGCAAAAGGCAGCGCCAGTTGGCTGCTGGTATTCTGGAACAGCCCCCCATGGGCAGGTGGTTGGTCTCTACTCTGGTACCCATCCCATGAATCGTTTCATGCACCGTCCCGGGCTCCTGGCATTCGTGGTGTTGGCGGCTGCGCTCATCACCACCTCGGTCTATGCGCAACGGTTCGGCAGGCGCACGGTCGCGCAGAACACGCCGCCCGCCACCGAGCTCGTGGTTGCCCGCCTGCATTTCGGCACCAACGGCCTGATCGGCAACATGGGGTGGTCGCACAATTACCCGAATTCGGATCGCAACCTCAACGAGTACATCACGCGGTCGACCCGCATCAATGTCGAGCCGGAGTCGTACCGGATCGTCGAACTCGGCAGCGATGAGGTGTTCGACTATCCCTTTGCGTACATCTCCGAGCCGGGGGAAATGGAGCTCACGCCGAAGGAAGCGGAAAACCTGCGCGAGTACATCGGCCGCGGCGGCTTCATCCTCGTGGACGACTTCGACGGGGCCATCCAGTTCAACACGATGAAAGCGGAGATCCAGCAGGCGGTGCCCGATCGCGCGCTGGCCCCGATCGGCCTCGATCACGGTGTGTTCCGGCAGCATTTCGTGCTGACGGACCTGGAAGGGATGTCGCCCTATGTACCGGGGGGCGAGATCACCTATTACGGACTTTTCGACAGTCTCGGCCGCACGTCCCTCGTCGCAGGCCACAACAACGACCTGGCGAACTTCTGGGACTGGTACGAACAGGGCCAGATGCCGCTAGAACCCTCCACCGACGCCTTCCGCCTCGGAACCAACGCGGTGCTCTACTCCTTCACCCATTGAGCGGGTGCCGCACCCGGCGGCACCCATGCAGGCCGGGCAATGGGGTCGGCTGCCCTACCACTCGCCCGTATTCGGCATCGACGCCCACGGCTCCTGCGGGGGCAACGCTGCACCCTTCTGCAACAGCTCGACGGAGATGCGATCAGGGGAACGGACGAAAGCCATGCGACCGTCTCGTGGGGGACGATGGATCGTGATCCCCTGGTCCATCAGGTGCTGGCAGGCGGCGTAAATATCGTCCACTTCGTACGCGAGGTGGCCGAAGGCCCGGCCGATGCCATAGTCCTCGGGATCCCAGTTGTACGTCAGCTCCACTTCCGGCCCGTGATCGAGCGGCGCGCTCAGGAAGATCAGCGTGAAGCGCCCCTTCTCGTTGTCGACCCGGCGGGATTCCTTGAGCCCCAACCCGTCGCAGTAGAACTTCAGGGACGCCTCGAGGTTGCGGACGCGCACCATCGTGTGCAGGTACTTCATGGAATCGTTGCTCGCTAGTGGCCAATGCCGGACCGCCCGGCCAGAGGCGGCATTGTCGTCCGGAAAGGCACGTTGGCGGTAGCACCCTCACCGCTGGCTCAGGGTGACTGCCCAAATGCCCGCGCAGGGTGACCGCTTGGGCCGGCCGCTTTGGCCGAGCGCTCAGTCGCAGTTAACGCAGACAGCCCCGTGCCACGACGACGTCTGCCCGCCTTGGGCGATCCTCGCAGCACGCAACCGGGGCAGCAGCGCGCTGATGGCCACATGGGCGTCCAGGCACAGCTTGGCCTGGGGCGACAGTCGTTCCGGCCCGCGAATGCGCTCATCCACTTCGTCGATGAAAAGGGCATCGAGCGATTCGAGGTTGTCGATGGTCTGGTCGATCAGCACGACGGGATCGGTAAACATGGGCGGGGCCTCTTTCCGGTCTGGAGGCTGTTGTTATATACAGTTCCCGAAATCCATGCAAGGGTAATCCCCCCTGCCAACTGGGGGCCTGAGAAGTAGAATTTTCTCACTTGGAGGGAGTTCTACATGAAGCGATCAAGGTTCACGGACAGCCAGATTCTGTCGGTTCTGAGGCAGGCGGAGGCTGGGACAGCGGTACCG
>CAIUGU010000180.1 GCA_903898785.1 uncultured Pseudomonadota bacterium
CCGCCGAGCAGCAGGGCCGCGGGCGGCAGGAGCAGCAGCAACGGGATCGTCACGAGCGCACGGTGTCGCATCGCAGCCTCCTCCCTCAGAGTGTCGCCACGAAGGCGATAAGGGCGTTCTTGTCCGCGGGATTGAGGTCCTCGCCAAACGGATGCCCTTGGTTCTCGATCGAGTCGGTGCAGGAACTGTAGTGCTCGGCAAGCATCGGGTGGCGGCGCACCGCGTCAACGAGACTGCCCGGGTCGCGGATGATCTCGCTGGTGATCTCGCCTAGCTCGCCGGCGATCAGCTTGGCGCGCTCGGCGCCGAACTCGCGCTCGAATCGAGTCGCCAGTTCCTCGGGCTTGAGCTTGGCCTGCAGCATGTCGTTGACGAAGGCCTTGTGCTGGAAACTGGCAATGCCACCGACGCTGGTGCCGGCCGGCAGTACCAGCGTGAATCCGAACACCTGGTCCTCGCGCTCGCCGTCCCAGGTGCGCGGGCCGAGCGCCATCCGCACGTCGGGGCCGAAGCGCGAGAGCTTCGGCACGCGCTGCGCCGGGTTCAACAGTTCCTGCATCGAGGCGACATAGAGCTCGAAGCGCCCGTCGACACTGGGATCGTAGTCCCAGCAGGCCGGTGCCGAGGACGTCGGCAGCATGCGTCCCTGCGCATCGACATAGGGCGAACGGTAGAAGTCGTTTCCGGCGTTCGCCGGCTTGCCGCAGAGCTCCGGACCGATCGCGTTGTTGTGCATGAACGGCGCGTGCGACCACACCGACAGCAGTGAGATGTTGCGGTAGTAGCCCCGACCCCCATCGTGCGGCTCGGCGATACTCGGGTCGGGCGGCCGGGTGCGCAGCGTCGCCGAGCCGTACTCCTGCCAGATGTGGCCGACCACGTGGTTCGAGTGCAGCGAGCGGCAGCGATTGGTGCCGATCTCGCTTGCAAGCGTGGCGCGGTCGGAGCCCATCCAGTCGAGTCGCATGCCGTCCGCGCCGGTCGCATGGAAGTCGCGGCCCGCGAATTCGCCGCCCTGTTCGACGGGAACCTTGGAATGGCAGCGCGCGCAGTTCGCGGCGAACAACGTGCGTCCGCGTGCAACCGTGCCGGCACCGAATCGCCGGTCCAGCGAACGCTGGTGGTCCGCCGTCGTGAACCGGGCTGACGGAGACTTCGTGCGCAACTGCTGCTCGCGTGCCGCGCGCAGGTCCGTCGCGTTGGTCTCCGCCGACATCAGGAAGTCCAGAATGTTGCCGAGCCGGTCCTCGATCGCGCGGAAGTTCGGGCAGTCGCGTCGGCACTGGCCGATATCGAAGGGCGTCTGGCCGAAGTTGCGCATCGTCGGGTCGAGCTGGCGAAGGTCGGTCAAGTGGTTCAGCCAGCACTGCTCGGAACACGAGCCGATGTTGAAATAGACGCGCTGGATCGCCTCGAGTCCGCCGATCGAGTCCTCGCCGCCTTTGAGGATGTGGTGCACCGTCTCGGTTTGCAGCGAGCGCTGCCAGCACTTGCCCTCGCGCCCCGGTTCACACCAGCAGTCCGCCCCTTCCTCGGCGCAAGCCCCGAGCTTGCGCCACTTGAGCACCTGCTCGTCGGCGAAAGTCGGGCGCACACGGGTGTTGATGATTGCGTTCATCGTGCCTGGGTTGTGC
>CAIUGU010000181.1 GCA_903898785.1 uncultured Pseudomonadota bacterium
CCACCTGCGAGAAGTCGGCATCGCTGCGGTATTCCCATTCGGCGCCCTGGCTGCCCGGAACCGGCCGCATGTAGCGGCAGTACTGCGTACTGCGGTAGGCGTGCGTGTAGATCGCGCGAAGTGCGTGACGGATCCTCTCCCGCGGCGCAACCTGCCGGATCATGAGCGCGGATTCCGAAGATCCGGGGCCCACCGCATTGCCAACGGCACCGCTGGCTTGGTAGTAGCAGGGCGCGAGCGCAAGCACCGCCCGGCCGGCGCAGGCGGCCTCGATCCCGATCGTCCCCCCGGTGGCCAGAACAACATCAGCCTGCATCATCAGGGAACGCGTGTCGGCCTTGCTGTCCGGCTCCACGAACGCGTACCCGCGCTGGCTGCACCACTCGCGGTAGTACCTGGCCGCAGATTCCCCCGTTGCGCCGGCAATGGTCTCGCCCCATACGGGGTGGCCGCGGACAACCACGGATGCTCCCGGTCCGAGGCGCTCCACCACCTCGTCGACTGCCTCTCGCATGTCGCCGAGTTCCTCCCAGCCCTCCTCGCCACGTACCTCGTACTGGCTGCTGGGTCCAACCAGCACACGCGCGCCGGTTGCCGGATGCGGCCACTCTGCGGCGACTCGGTCGGGGTTGTAGGAGCGCCACTCCGAAACGGGCATGCGCATCACGCGCCTGGCGATGAAGTCCGCAGCGAACGCTGCCTGGTCGGCGAGGAGGGGAGCATCGCGGAACATCGCCTGTAGGCGATGTTCGCTGCGAAGCGAGTTGCAGTCGGTCATCGGCGTGACCCGCACGCCCGTATCGAAGGAGGCCCGCTCGATCGCCGCGAAGCGAATGCCGCAGTGCTGCGCCGCCCGGATCGCGGCCCTGGTGACATCCATCCGGCCGTTGAAGACGAGCACTGCATCGAGTTGTTCGCGCCGGATCCACTCGCAGCATTTCGCGTACATCTGTGCGGCAGGGGCAGCGAGACGCGACATGAGCGCGGTCGCCTCGGGTCCCCCGAGGCGCAGGTCGTCTTCCTCTCGCAGGATCGTTCGGACACTCGACAGCACCTCGGCGTCCCTCCATCCGCTCGGAGTGCTCGATCCCGTGAGCGCGCGCGCGCTCTGGATCTCGACGCCGGGATAGGCGCGCAGCCCGGCCAGGCTGCAGGGGATGCAGCCCATCCTGCTCCGGCCGAGCAGCGCCCTGCCGTAACAGTCCGACACGGCTCCGTCGCAGGACAGCCCCACGACCCGGTGGCCACCGGCCTTGGCCAATTGCCCGAGCCAGGAGACGTGCTCCGGATGGGGCCTGAACGTCGGCCCGGCGAAGAGTCCGATGTTCATTGAGCGACCTCCCGATGCTTCGCGGGCCGCGGGGTCATGCGTTCGAATTCCAGTCAGGGCATGCCGGCCACGCGTTCGCCAGGTCCTTCTGCAGGATCACGGTCGATGTCCGGTGATCCGGTGCCAGGCTGCTCGTCCCCCCATGGCCGTACACCTGTAGCGCGCGCTCGAAGTAGGCAGGATTCCAGAGGAACATCCGCCTGCAGTCGAACTTGTAGCTGTACACCCCGTCCATGTGGCAGTATGGGTTCCGGTACTGCGTCGGGGGCATGAAGTCCGTGATCGCGAGCATCCCCCCATCGGACAGGCAGCGGTCGGCTTCAGCCGCGATCCGGAAGAGATCCTGCCTGTCGCACAAGTAAAGGCAGAATCCGAAGATCACCAGATCGAACTCGCCGTCGGGGAACGGCAGGGATTCCGCGGTTCCGACCGCCAGGCGAAGTTTTGGATGCCTTGCGCGCCCGTCCTCGATGGCGCGGACGGACGGATCAATACCGGTGCCGGCACACCCGAACGCGGCACACAGCCGAGCGAGCTTGCTTCCATTGCTGCACCCGATCTCGAGTACCGAGCGGGGGCGCCCGCCGATGTCGGTCAAGATCGATGCGACATGGTCGTGCGAAGCATCCTCTCCAGCAGGCAAATTCCTGCTGAACCATGCATCGCCCTCGCCGGCGAGGAATGAAGATCTTTGCGTCATGGCCACAGTCTAATCGATGACGCCGAGCGCTTTACGTGGGATTCCCGTGGCGCTACCTTTACGTCATGAGTGTTCCCAGATCGCCGAAGGTACGGCTTCACCGCTCCGGCAACGCTGTATGCGTGAGGCCGGCCACGGTGGATGACTGCACACGGCGGTACGAGGCGTGGCTCGCTGATCCGCGGGTGAATCGGTTTCTCGAGACACGATGGCAGCCGCAGACCGGTCAGGCGATCCTGGAATTCGTGCGTCAGGCGATCGCCTCCGACAGCGGCCACCTGCTGGCCATCGTTGAATTGTCGAGCGGCCGGCATATCGGCAACATCAAGATTGGCGCCATCAACCAGAGGCACCTTTCTGCCGACGTGAGCTACTTCATCGGTGAGGTCGATTGCTGGGGAAAGGGATACGGCTCGGAAGCGGTCGGCCTTGCAGTTCGCCTGGCCTTCGAGGAATTGGGTCTCTTCCGGCTGCAGGCCGGTGTCTATTCATCGAATGTCGCCAGCATCAGGGTGCTTGCCCGCAACGGCTTCGTCCAGGAAGGCTGCTGGCGACAGGCGTTGGTGACGCAGGAGTCGATGCGCGACGACCATCTCTGGTTCGGGCTCATGCGCGACGAATGGGCGAGGCTCTCCCAGCAGGGGCCAAGGCATGGTCCAGGCGATGGGCCAAGCGACGGTCAGTAAGACGGCTTCACAAGCACTTCCACGACACAGGCATGCCGCGACGTGCCGATGCCCGCAGCGCGCGCCCGACGACCATGTCCGCAACCGATGGTGGAAGGCCATGGCCGGGGCGGATTGCCCGGATGTCGTCGTGCTTCAGGACATGTCCGGCAGGCAGATCTCGCACGAAATACAGCGAGCGCCTGAATACCTTGCTGCCCGACTCGCTTTCCCCGGTACCGAAGGCGACGGCCCCCAGGCCCTGCCACGCGCGCTCCGTCTCCTGGACCAGTGAGCGCATCTCCGCAGGCTCGAGCGAGAATGCCGCGTCAACCCCGCCGTCCGCGCGGGAAAGCGTGAAGTGCTTCTCTATCACCGTTGCGCCGAGCGCGACCGACGCCACCGCCACCCCGACACCGAGCGTGTGGTCGGAAAGTCCCGCCTCGCACCTGAACGCCTCGCGAAGCATCGGGATCGTGCGGATGTTGGAGTTTACGGGGCTTGCGGGATATGAACTGGTGCACTTGAGAAGCACGATGTCATTGCAGCCGCTCTCGCGCGCGGTGCGCACCAGTGCGTCGATCTCCGCGAGCGAAGCCATTCCCGTCGAGACGATCAGCGGCTTCCCCGTCGCTGCCACCCGGCGGATCAGCGGAAGGTCGGTGTTCTCGAAGCTCGCGATCTTGTAGCAGGGCACATCCAGCGACTCGAGGAAGTCGACGGCCGTGTGGTCGAAGGGAGTGCTGAAGGCGATCATGCCGCGCGCGCGGGCGCGTTCGAAGATTGGCCCGTGCCAGTCCCACGGTGTGTGGGCTTCCTGATACAGGTCGTACAGGGTGCGTCCGGCCCACGGGCTCTTCGGGTCCGAGATGAGGAAGTCGCCGTCGCGGATGTCGAGGGTCATCGTGTCCGCGGTGTAGGTCTGGATCTTGAGCGCGTGCGCTCCTGAATCGGCAGCGGCGTCCACGATCTCCAGTGCGCGCGTGAGCGACCCGTTATGGTTGCCGGAGAGCTCGGCGATGACGAAGGGAGGGTGGTCGGTCCCGATGCGGCGGCCGGCGATGATCATGGTCAGCTCCGTGTGGATTCCCGCAGCGGGCGCCGGTATTCCGTCACGCCTCCGTGGGTATCCGCTAGACGGTACCCGGCAGCCACGAAGGCGCGCACGCTGGCTGTGTTGCCGTCGCGGATCTCGGCCCGCAGCAGGTCCAGCCCGGGA
>CAIUGU010000182.1 GCA_903898785.1 uncultured Pseudomonadota bacterium
CTCTATGGCCGACTTCATCGCCGCCGGCACGGCCAATGTCACCTACGGCGTGCCGACCATCCCCTTCTACATCTACTACTCGATGTTCGGTTTCCAGCGCGTGGGCGACTTCATCTGGGCCGCGGCCGACATGCAGTCGCGTGGCTTCCTGGTCGGCGGTACTGCCGGGCGCACGACGCTCGCCGGCGAGGGCCTGCAGCACCAGGACGGACACAGCCTGCTGGCCTCCAGCACCGTGCCGAACTGCGTGGCCTACGATCCCACGTACGCCTACGAACTCGCCGTCATCGTGCAGGATGGCCTGCGTCGCATGTACGCCGAGCAGCAAAACATCTTCTACTACATCGCGTGCATGAACGAGAACTACACGCACCCGGCCATGCCGGCGGGCGCGGAAGCCGGCATCCTCAAGGGCATGTACCTGCTGCAGACCGGCGGTCGCGGCAAGGTGCGCGTGAACCTGATGGGCGCAGGCACGATCCTGCGTGAAGTGCTGGCTGCTGCCGAGATCCTGCAGAAGGACTACGACATTCCTGCGGACGTGTTCAGCGTGCCGAGCTTCACCGAACTGCGTCGCGAAGCGCTCGACGTCGAACGCAGCAACCTGCTGCATCCGGAAGCGGCGCCGAAGCCGACTTACGTGCAAACCTGCCTCGGCGATCGCACCGGGCCGTTCATCGCGGCCAGCGATTACATGAAGATCGTGCCCGACCAGATCCGCCAGTGGGTGCCGGGCCGCTACGTCGTGCTCGGTACGGACGGCTTCGGTCGCAGCGATACCCGGGCGGCGCTCAGGCAACACTTCGAAGTCAACCGCTACTGGATCGTGCTGGCCTCCCTCAAGGCGCTGGCCGACGACGGCAAGCTGGACATGGCGACGGTGACGAGCTGCATGCAGAAGTACAGCCTCGATCCCGAGAAGCCCAACCCGGTGACGGAATAGGCCATGACCCAGATCCTCGTACCCGACATTGGCGACTTTCACGACGTCGAAGTCATCGACGTCCTCGTGAAGGTCGGCGACACCGTGGCGGTCGATACGCCGCTCGTCACGCTCGAGACCGACAAGGCGACGATGGACGTGCCGTCGAGTGCTGCTGGCGTCGTGCAGAGCCTCGCCGTGAAGAAGGGCGACCGCGTGTCGAAGGGCAGTGTCGTCGTCACGCTGGCAGCTGCAGCCGGCGCTGCGGCCGCCGCACCCGTCGCAGCAGCCCCCAAAGCTCCTCCCGTTTCGCAGGCTCCAACAGCGACAACGGCTGCGCCTGTCGCAGCGCCAGCTGCCCCGCAAACGATTACGGTCGTCGTGCCTGACATCGGCGATTTCCATGATGTGGAAGTCATCGACGTGCTCGTGAAGGCCGGTGACACCGTTGCCGTCGATACGCCGCTCGTGTCGCTCGAGACCGAGAAGGCGACGATGGATGTGCCGTCGAGCGCGGCCGGTGTCGTGCAGGACGTGGCGATCAAGAAGGGTGATCGCGTCTCGAAGGGCAGTGTGGTCGTCACCGTGCTCGGGGCGGCTGCTGCACAGAAGGCTGCATCTGCACCTGTTGCGCAGGTCGCAGCGGAGAAGCCGGCGGCCCCGGCTCCGGTTGCTGCGCCTGTCACCGTGGCGCAGTCCGTTGCGCCGCGCGCCATTGATGAATCGGCCTTTGCGAAGGCCTATGCCGGTCCCTCTGTTCGCAGGTTGGCCCGCGAGCTCGGTGTGGACCTTGGCCGCGTGAAGGGCACGGCCGTCAAGGGACGCATCAGCCATGACGACGTCAAGGCCTGGGTCAAGCAGGCGCTGGCGAGCGGCGCGGGTCAACCGGCCGCACCGGCCTTGCCGGCAGTCCCCGTAGTCGATTTCGCCAAGTTCGGCCCGGTGGACGTGAAGCCGCTCGGCCGCATCCAGAAGATCTCGGGTGCACGGTTGCACGCAAGCTGGGTGAACGTCCCGCATGTTACCCAGTACGAAGAAGCGGACATCACCGACCTCGAAGCAGAGCGGGCCAAGCTCAAGGACGCGGCCGCGAAGAGCGGCGTCAAGCTCACCCCCCTCGCGTTCATCCTTCGCGCGTCGGCATTGGCGCTGAGGGAGTTCCCGCTGTTCAATGCGTCGCTGGACGCGACCGGCCAGAACCTGGTCTTCAAGCAGTACATCCATCTCGGCTTCGCGGCGGATACGCCGAACGGCCTCGTGGTGCCGGTGATCCGCGATGCGGACCGCAAGGATGTCTATGACCTCGCGCGCGAGCTGGCGTCGCTGTCCGAGAAGGCACGCGCGGGCAAACTGTCGGGCGCGGAGATGCAAGGTGGCACGTTCACCGTGTCGAGCCTGGGCGGTATCGGCGGCACTGCGTTCACGCCGATCATCAATGCACCGGAAGTCGCTATCCTCGGCGTCTCGAAGTCGTCGATGAAGCCGCTGTACCGCGACGGCCAGTTCGTGCCGCGCCTGATGCTGCCGCTGTCCCTGTCCTATGACCATCGAGTGGTGGACGGTGCCGCGGGCGCACGGTTTGCCGCGTTCCTGGCTCAGCGCCTCGCTGACGTGAAGTCCCTTCTGGAAGCAGTCCCTTGACCAACGTTGTCGTTCCCGACATTGGCGACTTCAAGGAGGTCGAAGTCATCGACGTCCTCGTGAAGGCGGGCGACACCGTCGGTGCCGAAACGCCGCTGATCACGCTTGAAACCGACAAGGCCACGATGGACGTGCCGTCGCCGGCGGCCGGCGTCGTGAAGTCGCTTGCGGTGAAGAAGGGCGATCGCGTCTCGAAAGGCAGTCCGGTGCTGACGCTGGAAGCGGCAGTCCAGGCCGCTCCACCCCCCACCGCGGCAAAGCCGCAGGGTGCGCCTGCGCCAGCAGCAGTGCCTGCCGCTGCGGCCGTCGCGGCATCGAAGCCAGCCCAGTCGCAGCAGGTGGTCCACGGCACTTACGACTACGATGTCGTCGTGCTCGGCGCCGGTCCTGGCGGCTATACCGCTGCCTTCCGTGCGGCTGATCTCGGCATGAAGGTCGCGCTGATCGAACGCTGGCCGACACTGGGTGGCGTGTGCCTCAACGTGGGCTGCATTCCGTCGAAGGCGCTGCTGCATGCGGCGCGCGTCATCGAGGAAGCCGAGTCGATGGCCCCGTTCGGCATCACGTTCGGACATCCGACCATCGACGCAGGCAAGCTGCGTGACTGGAAGAACAAGGTCATCGGCAAGCTCACGGGCGGTCTCGCCGGCCTTGCGAAGCAACGCAAGGTCGATGTCATCCGCGGCGTGGGCAAGCTCGCCTCGCCGTATGAACTCGTCGTGACGGCAGAAGGCGCCGAGCCGCGTCGCGTCACGTTCGCCAACTGCATCATCGCGGCCGGTTCCGAGTCCGTGAAATTGCCGGGCGTGCCCGACGACCCGCGCATCATCGATTCGACCGGTGCGCTCGAGCTTGATCTGCCGAAGCGGATGCTCGTCATCGGCGGCGGCATCATCGGCCTCGAGATGGCGTGCGTTTATGACGCGCTCGGCGTGAAAGTCAGCGTGGTCGAGTTGACCGACGGGCTGATGCCGGGCTGCGACCGCGACCTCGTGAAGCCTCTCGAGAAGCGCATTGCGAAGCGCTATGAGAGGATCATGGTGCGCACGAAGGTCGCGAAGGTCGAGGCGCTGCCCGAAGGCATCCGCGTGACCTTCGAAGGCGAGCAGGCGATTCCGCCAGAAGTGTACGAGAAGGTGCTGGTGGCCGTGGGCCGCTCCCCGAACGGCCGGCGCATCGATGCGGACAAGGCCGGCGTGACCGTCAACGAGCGCGGCTTCATTCCCGTCGACAAGCAGATGCGCACGAACGTGCCCAACATCTTCGCGATCGGCGACATCGTCGGCCAGCCCATGCTGGCCCACAAGGCCACGCACGAAGGCAAGCTCGCGGCTGAAGTCGCGTATGGCGAGAAGCACTTCTTCGATGCCCGCGTGATTCCGTCGGTGGCCTATACCGATCCCGAAGTGGCCTGGGTGGGCCTGACGGAGACGGAAGCCAAGGCCAAGGGCATCCCTTACGAGAAGGCGCAGTTCCCGTGGGCGGCGAGTGGCCGGTCACTCGCACTCAACCGCGATGAAGGCATCACCAAGCTGCTGTTCGACCCGTCGACGCATCGGGTGATCGGCGGCGGCATCGTCGGCACCGGGGCGGGAGACCTGATTTCCGAGGTGGCGCTGGCCATCGAAATGGGCTGTGATGCCGGCGATATCGGCGGCACGATCCACCCGCATCCGACCTTGTCCGAAACCGTGGCGTTCTCGGCGGAGGCGTTTGAAGGCACGCTGACGGACCTTTACATCCCGAAGAAGAAGTAGGGCGGCCGGCCCGTTCCGGGCCGCCAATGCTGAAATCGGGGACACTCCCGATTTCCCCGCTGGGTGTGGGCCGCATTCCCGGGCTGAATCTGGCGAAGTTCGGCCTCCGGCCACCCCCTCGGGGTGTCCCGTGAACGTCAAACCCAAGCGCTGCAGCGCAAAAACGGCTAGAATCCGGCCCCGCCAACGGACCTCCGATCCCCCCGGCGTCCTGGTTCTGACGTCTTCTTAAGGTACTGCCCCATGTCCACCGAGTCCGCCGCGGTCGATGCCGCGCCGATCACCTTTCGCGATCTGGCCTTGAGCGCTCCGGTGCTGAAGGCCCTCGAGGACGTGGGATACGAGTCGCCATCGCCGATCCAGGCCGAGACGATTCCGCACCTGCTCGCGGGCAGGGACCTGGTCGGCCAGGCGCAGACCGGCACCGGCAAGACCGCAGCCTTTGCGCTGCCGATCCTGTCGCAGTTGAATCCCGCGACCAACGGCGTGCAGACGCTCGTGCTGGCCCCGACCCGTGAACTCGCGATCCAGGTGGCCGAGGCGTTCCAGAAGTACGCGAAACACATGCCCGGCTTCCACGTGCTGCCGATCTACGGCGGCCAGAGCTATGAACCGCAGCTCGCGAGCTTGCGCCGTGGCGTGCATGTCGTCGTCGGGACGCCCGGCCGCGTCATGGATCACATGAAGCGCGGTACGTTGAAGCTCGACAACCTGCGTTACCTCGTCCTCGACGAAGCCGACGAAATGCTGCGCATGGGATTCATCGACGACGTGGACTGGATCCTCGGCCAGACGCCGCCGAACCGCCAGGTCGCGCTGTTCTCGGCCACGATGCCGGCGCCGATCCGCAAGATCGCGCAGCGCCACCTGAAGTCGCCTGCCGAAGTCACGATCCGCAGCAAGACCAGCACGGCCACCAACATCCGGCAGCGGTACTTCCTGCTGGGCGGCATGACCAAGCTTGACGCACTGACCCGCATCCTCGAAGCCGAGCCGTTCGAGGGCATGCTCGTCTTCGCGCGCACCAAACAGTCCACGGCCGAGCTCGCGGAACGCCTGGAAGCGCGGGGCTACGCTGCGGCTGCCTTGAACGGCGACATTCCGCAGAACATGCGCGAGCGCACCGTGCAGCGCCTGAAGTCCGGCCAGCTCGACATCGTCGTGGCGACGGACGTGGCGGCGCGCGGCCTCGACGTCGACCGCATCAGCCATGTCGTCAATTTCGACATTCCCTACGATACCGAGAGCTACGTGCACCGCATCGGCCGCACGGGCCGTGCGGGTCGCAGCGGCGATGCCATCCTGTTCGTGACGTATCGCGAGCGGAACATGCTGCGCCTGATCGAGCGCGCTACCCGCCAGCCGATCACGCAGATGGAATTGCCCAGCCTCGAGGCCGTCAGCGACCTGCGGATCGCCCGCTTCATGCAGAAGATCACCGAGGCCCGTACTGGCGAGGGGCTGGGCGATTACCAGCAGCTGGTCGAGCGGTACGCGCTCGAACACGACGTGCCGGTGCTGGAAGTGGCCGGCGCCCTCGCCAAGTTGGCGCAGGGTGACAAGCCTTTGTTCCTGGAGAGCCAGCGCAGCGCGCCGCGACGGGATGACCGTCGTGATGAGCGACGTGAGGAGCCACCCCGGCCCGCTGCCCCGGTCCCCGCCCACGCGGCGCCAGTGCGCTTCGTGCAGCCCCATGGCGATGCGGACGAAGCGCCCCCTGCGCGCGAGGCCCGACCGGAACGCGCGCCCCGACCCGAGCGGGAAGCCCGTGCCCCTCGGGAGCACAAGCCCGTCGACCGTCCGCGCCCCGAGGAGCGGGCAGAGCCGAGCGCCGTACCGCAGCCGGTGGAGTTGCGTCCGGAGTCCCGCCCGTTCAAGCGGGCTGAATCGCGCCCGGAGCCACGCGAGGAGGAGCGTGCCGAGCGTCCCACCGAACGTCGCCGGCCGAAGCCGGGTGAACCGCGGATGGAGACCTACCGCGTGGCCGTTGGCAAGATCCACCGCGTGAAGCCGGCGAACATCGTGGGGGCGATCATCAACGAGGCCGGCCTCGACGGCAAAATGATCGGTCACATCGACATCCAGGAAGACCACAGCCTGGTCGACCTGCCCGAGGGCATGCCGAAGGAGATCTTCCGCGACCTGCAGAAAGTGTGGGTAGCGGGCCAGCAACTCAAGATCACGAAGGTGGGCGGCGACCCCCGCGCGACCGCCCCCGAACGGGTCGTGCCGAAGTCCGAACGTCCGTTGCACACGCTGCTGCCGAGCGAGCGGCCGCTACGCAAGCCCGGCGACAAACCGGTCCGCAAGACGCTGGGCAAGTCCTTTGACCGGCCCGTCGCCAAGAAGATCTTCTCGAAAAGACCGCCTCGCAAGGATTGATCCCTCTCTGCGGACGGCACGTCTACCGCTAGAATCCCAGCCCTCTTCGTACCGGAGTGTTGTCGATGATCGAGAAGTCCATTGAGAAGCTGTTGTTTGCGAGCCGCTGGATCCTGGCGCCGGTCTACCTCGGGCTGTCGCTCGGGCTGATCGTCCTCGGCGTCAAGTTCTTCCAGGAGGTGTTCCACCTGTTCGCGCACGTCTTCACCGTCGGCGAGGCCGACCTGGTGCTGACGTTGCTGGCCCTCATCGACCTGGTGCTCGTCGGCAGCCTGATCGTCATGGTCATGTTCTCGGGCTACGAGAACTTCGTGTCGCGCATCGACCTCGCGGACGGCGAGGGCGACAAGCTCGGCTGGCTCGGCAAGCTCGATGCCGGCACGCTGAAGCTCAAGGTGGCGGCCTCCATCGTCGCGATCTCGTCGATCCACCTGCTGCGCGTCTTCATGAACGCGCACGACACGCCCAACGACAAGCTGCTGTGGTACGTCATCATCCACCTGACCTTCGTCGTGTCCGCCGTTCTGATGGGCTTCCTCGACCGCATGTCGTTTGCGTCCCACCGGGACCACTGACATGCGGCGTGCGTTGATCATCGGATTGACGGCCATCGTCCTTGTTGCGGTGCTGTGGACGTGGTTCACGCTCTCATGGAGCTACTCCGACGGCGAACGGGCCGGCGTGCTGCAGAAGTTCTCGCGCAAGGGCTGGGTCTGCAAGACGTACGAAGGCGAGCTTGCGCTGTACATCGTCGGCGGGGTCGCGCCCGAGATCTGGTCCTTCAGCGTCCGCGACGAGGGCATCGTCGAGCAGTTGAACGCAATGGTCGGCGAACGCGTGCGCCTGCATTACACCGAGCACAAGGCGATCCCCAGTTCCTGCTTTGCCGAGACCGCGTACTTCGTCGATGGCGTGACGCGCGTCGAGGGTGGCGCGGCCGCACAGGGTGTCCTGCCGTGAGTACGCTGCCTGCATCGATGAAGGTCATCGAGATCCGCAAACCGGGCGGACCGGATGTCCTCGTGCCCGCGCAGAAGCCGGTGCCGGTGCCGGGTCCGCAGGAAGTCCTGATCAAGGTCGCAGCAGCGGGGCTCAATCGCGCCGACGTGCTGCAGAGACTCGGCGGCTATCCCGTCCCGAAGGGCGCACCGGATCACCCCGGACTCGAAGCCTCCGGAACGGTGGTCGCGCTAGGCGAGGGGGTTACCCAGTTTTCCGTGGGCGAGCCGGTCTGCGCGCTGCTGCAGGGAGGCGGGTACGGCGAGTACTGCGTGGCACCGGTGGCGCAGACGCTGCGTATCCCGAACGGACTCGACTTCATCCAGGCCGCTTCGCTACCGGAATCCTACTTCACGGTGTGGAGCAACGTGTTCGAGTTCGGGCGCCTGGGTGCTGGCCAGAGCTTCATGGTACACGGCGGCTCGAGCGGCATCGGCGTCGCGGCCATCCAGCTCGCTAGCGCGCTCGGGCACACGGTCTATGCAACCGCCGGTTCGGACGACAAGTGCCGCTTCTGCGAATCGCTCGGCGCGAAGCGCGGCATCAACTACAAGACCGAAGACTTTGCCCGTGTCGTCCTCGAAGAAACGGACCGACGGGGCGTGGACGTCATCCTCGACATGGTCGGTGCCAGCTACCTGATGCGCAATGTCGTGGCGCTCGCACCCGAAGGCCGGCTCGTCGTCATCGCCCTGATCAGCGGTTCGACCACGCCGGTCGACCTGTACCAGCTCATGGCCAAGCGCGTCACCATCACCGGTTCGCTGCTGCGGCCGCGCGATGTCGCGTTCAAGGCCGCGATCAAGGCCAAGCTCGAAGCCCATGTCTGGCCCCTGCTCGACAGCGGGCGGCTGCGTCCCATCGTCGACAAGGTGTTCCCGCTCGATGAGGCGGGCAAGGCACAGGCCTACATGGAGTCGAGCGCCCATCGCGGCAAGATCATCCTGTCAGTCAGCTAACCCTGGTCGGGGCCGTCGGCCTCGCCGTTCTTTCCGCACAGACTTCACGCCCATGCGCATCGACCTGATCCCCACCGGAACCAACCCTCCCGACAACCTCAACGTCCTGGTCGAAGTGCCCGTCGGCGGCGAACCCGTCAAGTACGAGTTCGACAAGGCGAGCGGTGCGATGTATGTCGACCGCATCCTGCATACGCCCATGCGTTATCCGGCGAACTACGGCTTCGTGCCGCACACGCTGTGTGAAGACGGCGATCCCCTCGATGCGCTGGTCATCGCGCGGTCGCCGTTCATCCCCGGCTCCATCGTGCGGGTCCGCCCCGTCGGCGTGCTGATGATGGAAGACGAGAAGGGCGGGGACGAGAAGCTGCTCACGGTGCCGATCGACGCGACGTTCCCGTACTACTCGGACATCGGCGACCGCACCGACCTGCCGGCCATCGTCATGCAGCAGATCGAGCACTTCTTTACGCACTACAAGGACCTCGAGCCCGGCAAGTGGGTCAAGGTCAAGGAGTGGGGCGACGTCGACATGGCGCGCCGGGTCGTCCTCGAATCCATCGCCCGGGCGGAGGCCAAAGGCGATCGCATCCCCCAGCGGCGCATGGGAGACTGATGAATCTGTTCGTGAAACTTGATACTTTGCCGGCGTTCCGGTCGAGCAGCGGATCCTGATCCTGCCGGCGTGCTGCGCGATGCGCAGGCGGTTGCCGTGGCAGTCATTCAGCGGGTCATTAACCAGGGAGATGAAGATGCAAGTTGTCGCACGGTTGTTCCTGTTGGGCTTGACGGTCGGGCCCTTTGTCAGCGCCTCTGCCCAGCAAGGTCCGCCCCCCGGACCCGCACCGGTCGCGGCCACGCCGGCGTTCAAGGTGGAGTGGGTCCGTCCCGCGAGCCAGGAGGACACCAAGGTCCGCTACATGCCGGTCCAGGAGAACATCGCTGACCCTAACGTGGTCATGACGTTCTACGGCAAAGCGGCCAAGCAGATCCTGACCACGGGTGCCCCGGGCAGTCCCGTCACGCCATACGGCGTGTGGGGCGGAACGGCCGAAGGACCTTATGCCGTCACCTTCAAGATGAAGGACGCCTATCTGGACATGACCGGCCTCGCCAACATCCGCTGGTTCACGAAGACGACCGGCTTCCACTCGGTTCGTCCCGTGATCAAGCTCGCTGACGGCAACCTGCTCGTCGGGGACCTCACGTTCGAATCGGTCGCCAAGCTCACGCTGCGCGAGTTCTCGCTGCTCAACATCCGCTGGATCAAGCTGGATCCCGAGCGGATCGTGACGGTTCCCCCGGGCCGGGTCTCGGGCAATCCGAACATGGGCATCTGGTTCCCGAACGTGGACCTCACGAAGATCGACGAGATCGGCTTCGTGGACCTGATCCCGGGCAGCGGCCACGGGCAGGGCGGCTACATCCAGCTCGCCGGCATTGAAGTCAACGGCAAGAAGGTTCCGCGGTAACACGCGGGAGCGGACACTCGGGTGGCTGCGTCCTGATCGCCGCAGTCATCCGGATTCCCGCCAGGTTCACGGCGCCGAGGGGGCGGGATCCCTGACCGGCTTCAGCGGCAGGTTGTAGGTTACCGTCGCACCGAAGCGCTCCGGTGCCTGCGGGTCATGGCGCACCTTGTCGAACACGAGCACGCGCGTGCCGAGTTCGAAGCTCTCCTTCAGGTCGTGCGTGATCATGAAGATGGTCATGCGGTGTTCGGCCCACAGCTTCAGGATCAGCTGGTGCATGTCGGCCGTGATGCCGGGGTCGAGTGCGCCGAACGGCTCGTCGAGCAGCAGGATCCGCGGTTCGCGGATCACGGATTGCGCGATCGACAGGCGCTGTTGCATGCCGCCCGACAGCTGGGCCGGATACCGGTCCCGGGATTCATAGAGTCCCACTGCATCGAGCAGGCTTTTTGCTTTCTCCAGCGCTTCCCGCTTGGCCTTGCCGAACAGCCTCGCCGAGAACGGCGCGCCCGCGAACTCGAGTGCGAGCAGCAGGTTCTGCATGACGGTCAGGTGCGGAAACAGCGAATAGCGCTGGAACACGATGCCGCGGTCGGCGCCCGGCTCCGACGGCAGGGGCTTGCCGTCGATCAGGAACTCGCCGCGAGTGGGTGATTCCATCCCGAGCAGCATCCTGAGGAAGGTCGTCTTGCCACACCCCGACGCGCCGACGATCGTCACGAACTCGTGATCGAGAATCTCGAGGTTCAGGTTCTCGATCACGACATGACTGCCGTACTCCTTCCACAGATGCCTGACGCTGACGGATGCCATTGTCCTACCTGCCGAGATCGGCCCACGGGCAAGCCAGCGTGCGCACCCTGCGCAACAGCCAGTCCATGAAGAATGCGAGCAGGGTGATCCACACCACATACGGCAGGATCACGTCCATTGCGAGGTAGCGACGCACGAGGAAGATGCGGTAGCCGAGTCCTTCCGTGGAGGCGATGGCCTCGGCGGCGATCAGGAACAGCCAGGCCGAACCGAGTGTCAGGCGCAGCGAGTCGAGCAACCGCGGCCATGCCTGCGGGAGTACGACTCGGAGGATGATCTGCCACGTGGAGGCACCCAGTGTCTGGGCCTTGATCATCTGCTCGGACGGCAGTTCGGCCACGCGCAGGGCCAGGTCCCGGACGATCACCGGCGCCACGCCGACGACGATCAACGTGATCTTGGCCGTTTCCCCGAGTCCCAGCACGATGAACAGGATGGGCAGGATGGCGAGCGGTGGAATCATCGAGATGGCTGCAACGACCGGCCCGATCGAGGCGCCGACGAATGGAATGACGCCGATCAGGATGCCGAGCACGAGGCCGATGGCGGCGCTGGCAGCAAGGGCGATGGCGATGCGCCCCAGGCTCGCGAACGTGTCGTTCCAGAGCAGGTGCTCACCGCTGCGGGGATCCTCCTCGAAGGCATAGCTCTGGATGGCGTCGCCGAAACTTGCGAAGGAGGGCAGCAGCTTGTCGTCGGGATTCGCGGCGAGCCGCGCGTCCGACGCGAACAGGTAGACCGCAAGGATCAGCAGGAAGGGCAGTGCACCGAGCAGCAGCGCACCGCCCTTGCCGGGCTTCTGGTTGATGAGTCGACGCATCAGGTGGGGCCGGGGGCCGCAAGCCTCACAGCGTCCCGTCCACCGCCATCTTCACGTAGGTGTCGTCGAACCGCATCGTGACCTTGGATGCATCGCCCAGCGTACGGCCACCGGGGAACTGGATGCCGACCGCATCGACCGACGTGGCACCTTCGCCGAGCAGGCCATGAGCAAACGAGAAGTTACGCACCAGATCCATGTTCTTCACGATCTCTTCGCTCGTCGTGATCGCAAGGGCCTCCGCCGGCGTCGCGTACAGCTTGGTGGTGGCGAGCTGGCTGTTGAAGCCTGCAACGTCGGTGCCGGAGGCGGCGGCCATCTGCGACTTGGCAGCCTCCGCTGGATTCCGTCTCGATCTTCGCGCTGACGGCCGGTGATGCGGCCGTGGTGCTGGATGTCGCTCGCGGGTTCGATGAAGCCGATCCGTATTCGCGGCGGGATCAGGCGGGTCGCGGACCGGATCTCGGCGTCGCGCCGCTGTCGTTCCGCTTCGGCGTGCCGCTGGCAACACAGCTCGAGTTCTTCGGTGACGGCGAGTATGCGCGCCTGTTCGATACCGCGGTTGCGGCACTTGAAGCGATGGGAGGCGTCAAGGTGCCCCTCGATTTTTCTCCGTTCCTCGACACGGCGAAGCTGCTCTACGAGGGACCGTGGGTCGCGGAGCGCTATGCCGCCATCGAAGGTTTCCTGCGGGCCAAGCCGGACTCCCTCTTTCCCGTGACACGGCAGATCATTGCGCAAGGGCAGACACCCACCGCAGTGGATGCCTTTCGTGCGCAGTACCGGCTGAAGGCGCTGGCGGCCCAGGCGATGCGTGCATGGGACCACGTGGACATCCTCGTGACGCCCACGGCCGGGACGATCTATCGGATCACGGAGCTGCTCGAAGACCCGATCCGCCTCAACTCCAATCTTGGGCGCTATACGAACTTCCTGAACCTGCTCGACCTCGCGGCGGTGGCCGTGCCGGCGGGATTCCGCGGGGACGGCATGCCGTTCGGCATCACGCTGGTGGGGATGGCGCGCAGCGATCACACGCTCCTGGCGCTGGCGTCGCGGTTTCATTTGGCGCAGGGATTGCCGCTCGGGGCGCGCCTGCCTGCGCTCTCGGGCGCAGGGGCAGTCGTACCCTTCCCGCCGTCAGGGCGGATCGACGTGGCGGTTTGCGGTGCGCACCTGTCGGGCCTGCCGCTCAACAGCCAGCTTACGGAGCGGGGGGGCAAACTGGTGGCGAAGACCCATTCCGCAGCGATCTACCGACTGTATGCGCTGCCCGGCGGACCTCCGTTTCGTCCCGGCATGGTAAGGGTCTCCGAGGGTGGAGAAGCCATCGAGGTCGAAGTGTGGTCTGTCCCTGCCGAACACTTCGGCAGCTTCGCGGCGGGCATTCCGTCACCGCTTGGCATCGGCAAGGTGGTGCTTGCCGATGGCCGGCAGGTTTCCGGGTTCGTGTGTGAATCGATTGCCATCGAAGGCGCGCTGGATATCACGGCTTTCAAGGGCTGGAGACCCTATCTCGCCAGCCTCTGACCGGAGCGAAGAGGTGTGCCGCTGCGGGCGGCTTGCTCCTGCCAGCGGGCCCGTATCCGTCCGCCAGTCGGGGAGAAGCCGTGCTTCAAGGGTAGACTGCTGCAATCGAACCGATTCCGGAGTGCACCATGCGGCCGACAAAGACCCATTCCCTGTTCACGAAGTTCGCCAAGGCCACCGCGAAGTACAGCGGCAAGCCTCAGGCGTTCATCCTTGCGCTCCTCGTGATCGTCGTCTGGGGCATCACCGGGCCGCTGTTCGGGTTCAGCGATACCTGGCAGCTCGTCATCAACACCGGCACGACGGTCGTGACCTTCCTGATGGTGTTCCTGATCCAGAGCACGCAGAACCGCGATGCGGAGGCCGTGCAGATCAAGCTGGACGAACTGATCCGCGCAATGTCGGGCGCGCACAACGCACTGCTGGACCTGGAGGAGCTGGAGGACGAGGAACTGGACCGGATCCGCCTGAGCTACGAGCGCCTGGCCGAACTCGCCCGCCAGCAGCTCAAGCGCGGCAAGTCAGATACGGAAGTGATGGGAATGGATGCGGAGGAAGGGCAGTAGCACTCGCCGTCGCCAGTGCTCGGGATGAGCAGCGTCAGATGACGCTGCGCGGGAACTCGAGCATGTGGTAGCAGACGAGGCTGCCGAGGATGAGGCGATCGTTGGCTTCCGGACTCGTGAATCGCACCCCGTACTGAAATGTCGGACCACCCTGGACCGACTTGTTCCGCAGCGCGAGGACCTGTCCTCGCAGCTTCAGAGAGACGGGGACCCCGTGCAGTTCGAGCGAGCAGGCGATTTCAATGGACTCCTTGTCCGCGTCGGCGATCTCGGTCGACTCGATCAGGGCGCCGTTCGTGCCGATGTCGATGATCGTGGCCTCGCTCGCACCGCCGCTGGCAGTCGTCAGTGTCGCCGGCAGGTTGACACGGCACCGCGGTGAGCTGCGGATCGAAGCGGACTCCACCTTGTCGGGGAAGCTCAGGTGCAGGTGGCGGAACGGGGCATGGACGTTCTTGAGTACGCTCCCGCTGAACGCAAACGCATTCTGGCCGGTAAACACGCGGGCGAGGACCGGTTCCCCTTCCTTGAGCAGAAGGCGCATGTTGTCCTCGCTTGGCGCGGTCACCATGATGCAGACGTCCTCGAGCCAGCCGAGCACGGTGACGGTCGAGCGTCCCTTCACGAGGCCGCTCTGCAGGCCCAGGTGGATCGTGTCTCCCACCTTGAGCCGCATTTGGGAAAACGGGGTGTGGGCGGACTGGGCGGATGCTCCCGGCTGCCCGGCAGGGATGGGCTGTGTGGCGGGATGGGAATGGGGGCGGGCAGCGTCCATTTGCGGTTCGGCGAGTGGTTGTTCTTAGGGGGAAGTATTATTGGTTCTCGGGGGTCCGGGGTGTGGGATGCGTCTCACTCTTTCGCGCAGCAGGCTGCATTTCCAGCGGCTTCGCGTGCCAGGAACCCCTTAGGCCCACTGCCGGACTCAAGGGTAGAGCCCCCGCTCCGCGCGGGCCTGGAGGACGCGGGTGCAGCCGATGATGAAGGCAGCAGTGCGCAGCGAGACGCGGTGGAGCAGGTGGGCGTCCCAGACCTGGACAAAGGCGCCGGTCATGATCTGGTCGAGGCGCTGGTTGATCTCGTCCTCGGTCCAGAAGAACGAACTGAAGTCCTGCACCCACTCGAAGTACGAGACCGTCACGCCCCCCGCGTTCGCGATGACGTCGGGCAGGACCACGATGCCCCGGTCGCGGAGGATCAGGTCCGCTTCCGGGGTCGTGGGACCATTCGCGGCTTCAATGACCACGCGTGCCTTGATGCCCCGCGCACGTGCCGCGGTCAGCTGGCCTTCGAGGGCGGCAGGAATCAGGATGTCGCAGTCGATGGTCCAGAATTCGTCGGGAGCCAGCGGTTCGCCGCCCTGGTAGCCGGTAACGCCGCCGGGCTGCTTCGCCACGGCGGCCAGGCGCGCGACGTCGAGGCCGGCCGGATGGTAGACGGCGCCGTACTGGTCCTGGACTGCCACGATCTTCGCGCCGGCCGCGGCAAACATTTCCGCTGTCACCGAGCCCACGTTGCCGAAGCCCTGCAGTGCCACCCGGGCCTTCGTGAGGTCGAGATCCAGGCGCTTCGCGAGTTCGCGGCCGACGAAGTAGACGCCCCGCCCGGTGGCCTTCACGCGGCCGAGCGAGCCGCCCAGCATCACGGGCTTGCCGGTGACGACGCCGGTCGTGGTGGCGCCGACGTTGGCGGAATAGGTATCCATCATCCACGCCATGATCTGCGCATCCGTGTTGACGTCGGGCGCGGGGATGTCCCGTTGCGGGCCGATGAGCAGGCCGATCTCGCTGGTATAACGCCGCGTGAGGCGTTCCAGCTCCTTCCTCGACAGCGCCTTGGGGTCGACGCGCACCCCGCCCTTGGCGCCGCCGAACGGCAGGTTCACCGCGGCATTCTTGATCGTCATCCAGCCCGCCAGCGCCATGACTTCCTCCAGCGTCACGTCCGGGTGAAAGCGGACGCCGCCCTTGCCGGGTCCGCGCGACAGGCTGTGCTGGACGCGATATCCCTCGTAGTGGGCGATGCGCCCGTCGTCCATCTCGATCGGCACATCGACGATCAGTGCCCGCTTGGGCCGGGTCAGCGTGCCAATCCAGCGTGAAAGCGGACCGAGGTAGGGCAGGACGGCCTCGACCTGGGCAAGGTACGTGCCCCACGGGCTGGTCGCGGTGGGCGTGATGTAGCTGAGCGTCGGGTTGGCGGCGTCTGACATGGTGGGCGGGCAGCGGTGGGTGGGTGTGGATCGCAGGCTACCTCCGACCCGCATGCGATAGCCATCCTCGCGACCGCGGCAGCCCGAAAATGTATCAGCAAGCTGATAAACTCGCGGCTTCGTCCCTTACCAGCCTCCCAAGACAAGCCCCATGACCGGAGCCGTCGTTACCCCCGAGCAGCGCCGTACCATCCTCGGCGCCCTGCTGCTCGTGCTGCTGCTCAGCGCGCTCGACCAGACCATCGTCTCGACGGCCATGCCGCGCATCATCGAGCAGCTCAAGGGGCTCGAGTTCTACGCGTGGGTGACGACGGCGTACATGCTGACGTCGACGGTCTCCGTGCCGATCTACGGCAAGCTGAGCGACCTGTACGGCCGCAAGCCGATCCTGGTGTTCGGCATCGTGCTGTTCCTCGTCGGGTCCGCCCTGTGCGGCCTGAGCGGGGAGTTCGGCACGCTGCCGGTGCTCGGGACGGGCATGACCCAGCTCATCGTGTTCCGCGGCCTGCAGGGCCTCGGCAGCGGCGCGTTGTTCATGAGCGCCTTCGTCACGATCGCGGACCTGTATCCCCCCATGGAGCGCGGCAAGGCGATGGGCGTGTTCGGCGCGGCGTTCGGACTGGCCAGCATCGTCGGTCCCGCGATCGGCGGCTTCTTCACCGACCATGGCACCTTCACGCTGCTGGGCCATGTCGTCGCGGGCTGGCGCTGGGTGTTCTACGTGAACCTGCCGCTCGGCCTGATCGCGCTCGGCGTGGTCATCGCCAAGATGCCCACGCTGCACCATGGCGCCACCGGCAGGATCGACTTCCCCGGCGCGGCACTCGTCATCCTGACGTTCGTGCCGCTCCTGCTCGCGCTGTCCTTCGGCGGATCGAAATACGCCTGGGACTCGGCCGAGATCCGCCAGCTGTTTGCGATCTCGGTGATCGCGTTCGTCGCCTTCATCATCGTGGAGCTGCGCTCGGCCAACCCCATCGTGCCGCTGTCGCTGTTCCGCAATCGCGTCGTCTCGGCGTGTGCGTCGTCGGGCTTCCTGATCGGCATGATCTTCTTCAGCGTCGTGATGTTCATGCCGCTGTACATGCAGGTCGTGCTCGGGGTCTCGGCGACCAGCAGCGGCCTCGCCATGCTGCCGCTGATGACCGGCCTGATCGTCGGCAGCATCGGCAGCGGACGGCTGGTGGCGCGCAACGGTCGTTACAAGCCCTTCATCATCGGGGGCATCGCGCTGCTGGGAGTCGGGATGTTCCTGCTCACGCAGGTGGGGCCCGAGACGTCGGTACTCGGCATCGGCTGGCGCCTTGCGTTGATCGGCCTGGGACTCGGACCCACGCAGAGCCTGTTCAACATGGCCGTGCAGAATGCGGTCTCGAAGCAGGAGACGGGCGTGGCCACGAGCACCATGCAGTTCTGCCGGCAGATCGGATCGACGGTGGGTGTGGCGGTGTTCGGCACGCTGCTGACGCAGCACCTGACCACGGAGCTGCATGCCCGGGTACCGCCGGTTCCGGGCGAACAGGTCATCGAGAAGATCGACCTGGGCGTGGCGCAGAGCATGGCCATGAATGCCGGCCTGCTGTCGCAGCGTGTCGACGGTGCCATGGAGCGTCGCTATGCGGACATCGAGGCCGCCTATCGGGGCGACTCGGGCGCGTCGAGCCGGATGCTGGCGGAGGCCGACCTGCCTCCGGATGTCCGTGCGGACCTCGAGCAAGGTGGGCTGCAGCCCGCCATTCGCGTGCAGCTGGATACGCTCGCGGGCAAGGTCGAGCAGGGACTCCTGCATGGCGAGACCGGAAGGAGCGCGCTGCTCGCTGATCCGGCCGTGCCTGCCGGGCTTCGTGCCGAGCTGGCCGAAGTGCCGACGCGGGCGCTGCAGAATCCCGATGCGATGAAAGGCGTCGTGGCGCGGTACCGGGAAGCCATCCTCGCCCAGGAAACCGAACTGGTCGCGACGGCGCAGGCACAGCGTCTCGCCGCCGTCCGCGCGGGCTTGGCCGAGCAGGGGCGGGACCTTGCCGCGCGCATCGACCAGGGCACGCGTGCGGCCTTCTCAACCTCGATCGTCAATACCTTTGTCATCGGGCTCTTCATCGTCGTCGGTGCGTTGCTGCTGGCGGGCCTGATTCCCGAGCTGCCGCTCAAGACGCGGTCGTCCGCCAGCTCGGCGCCGGCCGAAGGCTGATCCTTCCGCACTCGAATCGTGCAGGCAGCGTCCTGCAGCGCCGTGCTGGTGCACGGCTCGTCGTCCGCAACGGGGGGATCTGCACGCATGAGGTCGCCCGCCGCCAGTTTTCGCCCGTCATGCAGTCAGTGACGGACTGCCTTCCGTAGCACGCTTCTTGCAGCAAGGGTTTCAGGCAACTGACATCGGCGGCGGAGCGAGGCAACGGTGGATGCAAGCGGAGTGACCCTGAAGGCGGACCTGAAGCTCGAGGACGAGCGGACGGCACTGACGAAGGAAGCGCTGAAGCGCGCCTTCCTCGACGACCTGTTCTACGTGCAAGGCAAGTTTCCGGCGCTTGCAACCCGGAACGACTACTACCAGGCGCTGGCGTATGCCGTCCGCGATCGCATGCTGCAACGCTGGATCAGCACGGCGGCGGTGTACACCAAGCAGGGCTCGCGCACCGTGGCCTACCTGTCTGCCGAGTTCCTGATGGGGCCCCATCTCGGCAACAACCTGATCAACCTCGGCATCCACGACCAGGTCAAGCAGGCCGTCACGGAACTCGGGCTGAACCTCGACGAGCTGCTGGCCCAGGAAGAGGAGCCGGGCCTCGGCAACGGCGGCCTGGGCCGCCTTGCAGCCTGCTTCATCGATTCCCTGGCCACACTCGAGATTCCCGCGATGGGCTACGGGATCCGCTATGAATTCGGCATCTTCCAGCAGGACATCGTCGACGGCTGGCAGGTCGAGAAGACGGACAAGTGGCTGCGCTTCGGCAATCCGTGGGAGATCGTGCGGCCGGAGTGGGCTGTCAGCGTCAAGCTCGGGGGACATACCGAACAGTTCATCGACGACCAGGACCGCCTCCGGATCCGCTGGGTACCGGGCAAGGTGGTGGTCGGCGTCCCGTACGACACGCCGATCCTGGGCTACCACGTGAATACCGCGAACACGCTGCGCCTGTGGAAGGCCGAAGCGCCCGAGTCCTTCGACTTCGCCGTGTTCAACCGCGGCGACTACTACGGCGCCGTGAACCAGAAGGTCGCGTCCGAGAACCTGAGCAAGGTGCTGTACCCGAACGACGAGCAGTCCCAGGGCAAGGAACTCAGGCTCGAGCAGCAGTACTTCTTCGTGTCCTGCTCGTTGCAGGACATGCTGCGCATCCTTCATGTGCAGAAGATTCCGCTCGCGAACTTCCACGAGAAGTTCGCCGTGCAGCTCAACGACACGCACCCGGCCATCGCGGTGGCGGAACTGATGCGCCTGCTCGTGGACGAGCATGCCCTGGCCTGGGACGACGCGTGGGCCATCGTCGGCAAGACGTTCGCCTACACGAATCACACGCTGCTGCCGGAGGCGCTCGAGCAGTGGCCGCTGCCGCTCTTCGCGAAGGTGCTGCCCCGGCACCTGGAACTGATCTACGAGATCAATGCCCGCTTCCTCGACGAGGTTCGGATCCGCTTCCTGGGCGACGAAGCGCGACTGTCGCGCCTGTCGCTGATCAATGAGGCCGGCGAGCGCTACGTGCGCATGGCGCACCTCGCGTGTGTCGGCAGCCACATGATCAACGGCGTGGCCGAGCTGCATTCGGAACTGCTGAAGCAGGACGTGCTCAAGGACTTCTACGAGCTGTGGCCGGAGAAGTTCACGAACAAGACCAACGGCGTGACGCCGCGCCGCTGGATGGTACTGGCCAACCCGCGCCTGTCCGGCCTCATCACGGAAACCATCGGGCCGGGCTGGATCAAGGATCTCTCGCAGTTGCGGCGACTTGAGCCACTGGCCGCCGATGCCGGGTTCCGCTCGATGTGGCGGGGCATCAAGTACTCCAACAAGCGCGACTTCGCGGACTTCGTGCAGGCCCGGACGGGTACGGTGATCGATCCGCAGTCGATCTACGACGTGCAGGTCAAGCGCATCCACGAGTACAAGCGCCAGCACCTCAACATCCTGCATGTCATCGCGCTGTATCACCGGCTCAAATCAGGCCTGGAGACGGACATGCAGCCACGCACGTTCATCTTCGGCGGCAAGGCGGCGCCCGGGTATCACGTTGCGAAGCTGATGATCAAGCTGATCACGTCGGTCGGCGACGTCGTCAACCGCGACCCGGGGATCCGCGATCGCCTCAAGGTCGTGTTCCTGCCGAACTTCAGCGTGACGAACGGCCAGAAGGTCTATCCGGCGGCAGACCTGTCGGAACAGGTGTCGACCGCCGGCAAGGAAGCATCGGGCACCGGCAACATGAAGTTCTCGATGAACGGGGCGCTGACCATCGGTACGATGGACGGCGCCAACATCGAGATCCGCGAGGAAGTCGGACCGGAGAATTTCTTCCTGTTCGGGCTCACGGCGCAGGAAGTCTACGAGCTGAAGGCGCGCGGCTATCGCCCTTGCGACTACTACGAGCGCAACCCCGAGCTCAAGGATGTGGTCGACCTGATCCGCGGCGGCTTCTTCTCGCGGGGCGATACGGACCTGTTCCGGCCGCTCGTCGACGGCCTGCTGTACCACGACCCCTACCTGCTGTTCGCCGACTACCAGTCGTACGCGGAGTGCCAGCGGCAGGTGGATGTCGCCTACCGCGACGTCGAGCACTGGACGAAGATGTCCATCCTGAATTCGGCCCGCTCGGGCAAGTTCTCGTCCGACCGAACGATCCGCGAGTACGCGTCGCAGATCTGGAAGGTCAAGCCGGTGCCGATCCAGCTCCTGTCGCAGGCCGACGTGCGGGCGGGGCTGATGCAGTAACGCGGGAAGGGGTGGCGGCGCTCAGTGCGAGGCCGCCGCCGCTGCCTTCGCACCCTCTGCCGACAGGGGCGTCGGCTTGGCCATCCAGACGATGGCAACGACAGCCAGCAATGCCAGCGTTGCCATCGAGAAATACTGGTTCGTTGCCAGCATGACCGCCTGGCCCTGGACCGTACGATCGATCAGGTACAGGGATTGTTCTGGCGAGAAGCCCTGCGAGGCGACCGTCTGCGCCCATTGATCATAGTTCGGCGAGCCGCTTGCCGTGTTCGCGACCAGGTCTACCCGGTGTTGCGTGATCTCGTTGTCCCAGTAGGTATTCGTGATGGCCGCACCGAACGCACCCGCCGTCGTGCGGATGAAGTTCTGCAATCCTGCGACGCTCGCCACGCGATTGGGTGCCACGCTCGTGGTCGCCAGGATGGTGCCAGGCATGAAGACCAGAGGCATGCCGAAGCCCTGCAGGAACTGCGGCATCGCAATCGTCCAGAAGTCGGCATCCGTATTGAAGCTGGATCGTATGTAGAAGGCACCCATCATGCAGGCCACGCCGGCGGTCATCATCTTGCGCGGGTCCACGCTCGCGGAAAGCTTGCCGGCCAGCGGCGCCGCCAGCACGGCACCGACACCCATCGGGGCGATCGCGAGGCCGGCTGAAATGGAGGTATAGCCCATCTGCGTCTGCAGCCACAGCGGCAGCAGCACGATGCCGCCGAACATGACGGCGAACATCGCTGCCAGCGAAAAGATGCCGACGCTGACGTTGCGGTTCATGAACAGGCGCAGGTCGACGACGGGATGGTCGTCGGTGAGTTCCCAGATCAGCAGCGTGATGAAAGCAAGCCCGCTGATGACGGCCAGCGCGACGATCATCGGCGAGCCGAACCAGTCCACCTCGCGACCCTTGTCCAGGATGAACTGCAGGCACCCCACGAACAGGATGAGCAGGATGAGGCCGGTGTAGTCGATCGGCAGCTTGTGCGCATCGGTATTGCGCTTGTGGTAGAGCGACCACACCAGCGTCGCGCAGAGGATGCCGACGGGAATGTTGATGAAGAAGATCCAGTGCCACGAGATGTTGTCGACCAGCGTGCCGCCGATGATGGGACCGAGCACGGGGGCGAGCAGGGTGGTCATCGCGAACAGGCCCATCGCCACGCCGGCCTTCTCGCGCGGAAAGCTGGCCAGCAGCAATGTCTGCGTCATGGCCATGATCGGGCCGCCGGCCAGGCCCTGCAGGATGCGGGCGACGATGAGCATCTCGAGGCTCGTGGAGATGCCGCACAGGATCGACGCCAGCGTGAAGAGCAGGATGCAGGTGATGAGCAGCCGGACCTGAGTGAACCGCTGCGCCAGCCAGCCCGTCAGCGGCACGGTGATGGCCTCGGCGACGGCATAGGACGTGATGACCCAGGTGCCCTGGTTCGGGCTGGCAGCGAGGTCGCCGGCGATGTGCGGCACGGCCACGTTGGCGATGGTCATGTCGAGGATGACCATGAAGTTCACCAGCGACAGCGACAGCGTGCCGAACAGCAGCTGTGACCCTTTCAGCGGTGTAGTGTCCGACATGGGGGCTTCTGTTTGAAGTGGCCGGGCGCCTGGTCAGCGCGCGCTGGCGGTGCGTTCTGCAGGCTTGGGCAAGCTGCCGCGCGCCTGGCGCGCGGGCAGGTTGGCCGCGATGACCTGCTGCACATGCGCGTCCGCTTCGGCTTCGATGCCGTCGAACACGGTCGTGCTGTAGCGCGACTGCGTGGCAGGCTGGCCGGCGATGGCGGGGCCCGACTCGTCGCGCGTGTCGACCGTGACCGCCATCGACAGCCCGATCCGCAGCGGGTGCGCCTCGAGTTCCGCCGGGTCGAGCGCGATGCGCACAGGCACGCGCTGCACGACCTTGATCCAGTTGCCCGTCGCGTTCTGGGCGGGCAACACGGAGAACGCGCTGCCGGTCCCGGCACCGACGCCGGCGACCTTGCCGTGGAATTCCACGCTGCTGCCGTAGAAGTCCGCTTCGAGCGTCACCGGCTGGCCGATGCGCAGGGTCTCGAGCTGGGCTTCCTTGAAATTCGCATCCACCCAGATCTCGTTCAGCGGCACGATGGTCGCGAGCATCTGGCCCGGTTGCACGCGTGCGCCCAGTTGCGCGCCGCGCTTGGCGACGATGCCGGTCGCGGGGGCGAGCACGGTGGTGCGCTTGAACGCAATGTATGCCTCCTTCAGTTCCGCAGCGGCCTGCAGCACCGCCGGGTTGGTGGCGACGACCGAGCCCTCGATGCGAGCCTCGTTGGCAGTCAGGTTCTGGCCGGCTTCCGTTGCGGCGGCGAGCGCGGAACTCAGTGCGGCTTCGGAGCTGACCAGTGCCGAGCGCGCGTGGGCCAGTTCCTCGGCGGACACGCCGCCCTCGGCGGCCAATGCGACGCGGCGCTCCACGTCCTGCTGGGCGCGGGCGACTTCCGCGCGCGCACGGGCGACGTCGGCCTGGCGTGCCTGCACGAACGCGTTCAGTCCGGCGGTGCTCGCAAACGTGCCGCGGGTTTCGCGGACGCTGCGGGCGAGCGCGTTCTCCGCGCGGGCCAGCATCACGCGGGCATCCACGGGATCGAGGTTCACGAGTGCGGATCCCGCGGTGACGGCATCGGTCTCATCGGCATTGACGGCGATGATGGTGCCGCCGGTCTGCGCCGTGACCTGCACGATGTTGCCGTTGACGTAGGCGTTGTCCGTCGAGACGTAGCCGCGCACGAACATCAGGTAGTACGTCCCGACGAGGGCGGCCACGCCGAGGACGACGACGAGCAGGATCGTCAGGAATCGCTGCCGCCGGGAACCGTTGGTGGATTGCATTTCTGCAGGAGGGGTGGACATGGCTATCGCTCCGGAAGGATTACGGCTTTACGGCGGCAAGTGAAGTCTGCAGGGGCAGGCCGCCTCCGAGGGCGGCGACCAGTCGCACTGACGCATCGAGGCGGCGGGCGTTGAGGTCGGCGATGCGGCGGCGCTGGTTCAGCAGGCCCGCTTCGACCACCAGGACGTCGGTCAGGGTGCCAAGCCCGCCCTCGTAGCGACGGCGTGCGAGGTCATGCGACTGTGTCTGTGCCGCCACGGCGGCTGCGGCATCCCGCTGTTCGTTGTCGACCGAGCGGAGGTCGGTGAGCGCCGTTGCAACGTCGCGCGTCGCGCCCACCAGCGACTGACGGTACATCGCAACGGCTTCGTCGTACTCGGCCGTGCGCAGGTTCAACGTGGCCCGACGGCGACCTCCGCCGAACAATGGCAGGTTGAGTGCGGGCCCTGCGTTGTAGAACTTGCTGCCCATGTCGACCCAGTCGGTAAAGGTCTTGCTGTCGAGGCCGACCGCAGCGGCCAGGTTGATGTTCGGATAGAAATCCGCTTCGGCGGCATCGGCCCGCGCGGCAGCCGCCTCGGCGCGCAACCGGCGCGCCAGCACGTCGGGTCGCCGTGCCAGCAGGTCGGCGGGAAGCACGGTCGGACTGCCTGCCGCGGCCGGGGCCTTCAGCGTCGGGCGCGCAAGGTCGAGGCCGCGATCGGGACCGGCACCGACCAGCGCCGCGAGCTCGATGCGCGCGATCGCCGCTTGCGTCTCGAGCGCCGCGATATCGGCGCGGGTATCGGGTACGGCTGCTTCCGCGGCACGGAGCTGGACATTCGAGTCCAGGCCCGCGGTCACCCGCTTCTGCGTGAGGCCCAGCAGGCCCTCGCGCTGCTTGACCAGGGCCCTGCCGAGTTCGAGCTGCTCTTCAATGCGCTGCCATTCGATGTACCGGCGCGCGATGGACGTGCTGAGCGCGAGTTCGGCGCTCTCCCTGTCGATGCCGGCAGCCGCGGTGTCGCGCAGGGCGCCTGCGAGTGCGGACTTGTGCTTGCCCCAGAAGTCGAGTTCCCAGCGCAGGTCGAGCGAGGCCTTGTTCTGCCAGATGGTCGAGCCGCCGATCGGGGCAGGGAACATGCCGTTCTCGCTGAAAAGCGTGCGTTGCGAGCCGAGGTTGGCTTCGATGGTCGGGATCAACGGTGCGCGGGTGCCGGCCGCCCGTGCGTCAGCCGCCTGGAGGCGTGCCAGTGCGGCATCCATGTCGGGATTGGCCGCGAGGCCTTCCTTGATGAGGCTGGCGAGCTGTGCGTCGCCGTAGACGTTCCACCATTCGCGTTCGGGCCACTGGCCCTGCGCATTGCCGACGGTACGAGCCAATGCCAATGAGTCCGCGGGCGTGTCGGGCAGTGCCTTCAACGGCGCGTGGGCGGTACAGGCGGCGAGCAGCAGCAGCGTGCTGGAGGCGATCACCGTCGCCAGTCGCCGGGCGCCGGGCAGGGACGCGAGGTGAGGTCGATGAGTCATGGGGACACCTTGAGGTTGTCGATCATGCGATGGAGCAGGCTGTTGAGCAGCTGGTGCTCCTCGGCAGTGAATCCGGTCAGCGACTTGTTGATCGCGTTGATGGCGGCCGTCGGCAGTTGCGGTGCCAGGGTGCGGCCCGCCTCCGTCAGCTCGATGCGGATGCAGCGACGGTCGTCGTCGAGGCGCGTCCGCTGGACCAGTCCCTTGTCCTGCAAGCGATCAAGCAGGCGCGTCATCGACCCCGGGTCGTAGTTGAGGCGCTTGGCGAGGTTCGCTGCCATCACGTCGTCGTGGTGGGAGAGGATCATCAGCACCACCCACTGCGCGCTCGACACATCGCCGAAACTGGCGAGTTCGGCATCCAGGGCATGCCGCATGTGGTTGTGGAGGCTGGCGATCAGGAATCCCGTGCTCGAATTCCACTCGTAGTTCTCGTTCGAATAGAACGGGCACTCAGGGGACGATTCGGGGGTGGGCTTCGCCGGCATGGGGGCGGTAGCCTAGACAATGATTGTCATGACAGTCAATAAGGCGACGCAACAAAAGTGCATCCGAGAGGGGTAGGCGACGAGGCTCCGGGAACGAAGCGTCGGTGGTCGATTCCGGGAGGAGTTATTTCAGCTTCAGGTCAGGGCGGGACCCATGCCAGACCTCGCGGGTCGCCTTGAGGCCGTTGACCCAGAACGGGTCTGTCTCGGTCAGCTTTTCGACCGTGACCTTGCTGTCGGCCTCTCACGATCCAGGGCCCGCCGAACGGTTGCCCGTCCGGAACCTCTCGCAGGGCGCCTGACACGATCACTTGCGCAGCGTGGGCTGCCAGCCAGCGGCGGTGGTCCTCCAGGTACTTCTGGCGGATCTCGAGCGCGCCGACCCTACCGGTCAACTTGACTATAAACAATATCTTGCAAGCTTTTCCTGCGGCACCACTGATCCCGTAAGCGGCTCAGGAATGCACCTTCACGGGAATTTTCCCGATCTTGGCCTGCCACTCGCGGGGTCCGGTGTCGTGGACGTTAGTGCCCTTGGAATCGACGGCAACCGTCACCGGCATGTCCTGTACATCGAATTCGTATACGGCCTCCATGCCGAGTTCCGGGAAGGCCACGACACGGCTGCTGCGGATCGCCTTCGACACGAGGTAGGCCGCGCCACCGACGGCCATCAGGTACGCCGCCTTGTGCTTCTTGATGACTTCGATGGCTTCGGGACCGCGCTCGGCCTTGCCGACCATGGCGATGAGGCCGGTCTGGCCCAGCATCATCTCGGTGAACTTGTCCATGCGGGTGGAGGTGGTCGGACCCGCAGGGCCGACGGCTTCGTTGCCGACGGCATCGACCGGGCCCACGTAGTAGATCACGCGGTTCTTGAAGCTGAGTCCCTCAGGCAGCGGTTTGCCGGCCTCGAGCAGCTGGCTGATGCGCTTGTGGGCCGCATCGCGCCCGGTGAGCATCTTGCCGGACAGCAACAGGCGCTCGCCCGGCTTCCAGCTCGCCACTTCCGCGGCCGTCAACGTATCGAGGTTCACGCGGCGCGAGTCGGGCGACGCCTTGAACTCGAGCTTCGGCCAGTCGTTGAGATCGGGCGGATCGAGCTTCGCCGGGCCCGAACCGTCCAGCACGAAATGGGCATGGCGCGTGGCGGCGCAGTTCGGAATGACGGCGACGGGCAGGGACGCCGCGTGCGTCGGGTAGTCCTTGATCTTGATATCGAGCACGGTGGTGAGGCCGCCGAGGCCCTGGGCACCGATGCCCAGCGCATTCACCTTGTCGAGCAGTTCGATGCGCATCTGCTCGATCTTCGTCTTCTCCGGCTTCGCGCGGACTTCCTGGATGTCGATCGGGTCCATCAGCGATTCCTTCGCGAGCACCATCGCCTTTTCGGCGGTGCCGCCGATGCCGATGCCGAGCATGCCGGGCGGGCACCAGCCGGCACCCATCTTCGGCACGACAGAGAGGATCCAGTCGACGATGGAGTCGGACGGATTCAGCATCGTGAGCTTGGCCTTGTTCTCGGAGCCGCCGCCTTTCGCAGCAAGGCCGATTTCCAGCGTGTCACCGGCGACGACTTCCATGTGGATCACGGCCGGCGTGTTGTCGCGCGTGTTCTTGCGGTCGAACGCGGGGTCATTGACGATCGAGGCCCGCAGCTTGTTGTCCGGGTGGTTGTAAGCGCGGCGCACGCCTTCGTTGATCATGTCGGTCAGGCTCATCGTCGCGTCCCAGCGGACGTTCATGCCCACCTTCACGAACACGGTGACGATGCCGGTGTCCTGGCAGATCGGCCGGTGGCCTTCCGCGCACATCCGTGAGTTGACGAGGATCTGCTTGATGGCGTCCTTCGAGGCGGGGCTTTCTTCCCGCTCGTATGCGCCCGCCATGGCCTTGATGAAGTCGGGCGAGTGGTAGTAGGAGATGTACTGCAGCGCGTCGGCGACGCTGGCAATGACATCTTCCTGTTTTATCGGGGATTTCGGACCGGCATGGGACGCGGTGTGGCTGGCGGACATAATGGCTTTCGGGCCTCGGCAGTAAACAGGCCGGCGACTCTAGCAAAAGCCGCTCGCGGCTGGAAATGCCGGGTACCGGGATCGACGGCCCGTTGAGCTACTATTCGCGCCTCGACCCGATCGACAACAACGAAACCAGAGGATTGGAGCCTTATGAGCCTTGCGAATGACTTCACCCATCGCGGCACGCATGTGCGCATCGACGGACCTGCCGGCGCGCCGGTTGTCGTCCTGGCCCACGCGCTGGCCACGGACCTGTCGTTCTGGGACCTGCAGGTCGCCGTGTGGTCGCGGTTCCTGCGGGTGGTTCGCTATGACCTGCGCGGGCATGGGCAGAGTCATGCGCCCGAAGGCATCTACGGCTTCGACCAGATGGTCGCCGACGTCATCGACCTGCTCGATTTCCTGAAAGTGGACAAGGCCGCGTTCGTCGGCCTGTCGCTCGGCGGCATGATCGGGCAGGCGCTGGCATTGCGCGCGCCGGAGCGCCTGTCGGCATTGGTGCTCGCCGAGACCAATGCGCGGACGCCCGACGCGCTGAAGGGCATGTGGCAACAGCGCATTGCCGGTGCAACGTCGGGTGGCATGGAGACACAGGTCGAAGGGAGCCTCGCACGCTGGTTCACGCCCGACTATCGCGCCAGGTCGCCGCTGACGGTGGAATGGATCACGGGCCTGATCCGCCAAACCAGGCCGGCGGGCTTCATTGCCTGCTGCCGCGCCATCGAGAATCTCGATTTCCTCGATCGCCTGACGGCAGTGACCGTGCCCACGCTCGTCGTCGCCGGTGCCGAGGATCAGGCCGCGCCGCTCGCCAACCTGCAAGGCATCGCGGCCAGGATTCCGGGATCGACGTTCCTCAAGATCGACAACGCGGCCCATCTCGGCAACATCGAGCAGTCGTCGGTGTTTTCCGAGGAGGTCGGCGCATTCCTCAAGGCACAGTTGCTGCGCTGACCCGCACGCGGACATCAAGCCCGGCCATCGCAGGATGGCCGGGCTTCTTGCTGTCTGCTACCTGCACTTCTCGCGCACCCGGGCGAGATAGGCGCGTTCATCGGGTGGCTGTCCGCTGCGCTGTGCATTCCACAACGCCTCCGCGAGCAGCTCGATCAGGACATGCTCCGCGTCGTGGGCAGAGGGCTGCTTCGGGAGCAGTGACGCGAACGCGGCCTTGATGCCGGGCGGCCGATCGGTGGCAACCTGGTCGCGGATGGCGAGGTGCAGGCCCATGTGCAGGAAGGGATTGGTGGCGCCCGCTTCGGGCTGGAAGTCCTTGTCCAGCACCTGCTCGCCTTGCTCCAGCGCGGAGTGGTATTCGGGATGGTCCTGGACCACATCGGCGATCTGTGCTTCCACGGGCTCGACAGGCAGCTTCTCGCGCCGCTTGCGCCACGCGTCGACGTACATCTGCCTGAGTTCGGCGCGGCTCTGGGTGTGGAAGAAGGGCATGCGGACTCGGTGTGTCAGGCCAGGCGGGGGCGCAAGAATAACGGTTCACGGGTAAGCATCGAAAGCATCCTGTGGATCCGGGCGCTACGCGGGCTGGCGGCCCTTGCCAGCCTTGACGCCTTTCCTGCGGGCCTTCGCCGTCGGGAGCCTTGGAGCGGACACGCGCTTCTCGGCGCCGGCATGCTTCTGCGGATAGGCGCACAGGTCGAACAGCACGCAGCGCTGGCACTCCGGCTTGCGGGCCTTGCAGACGTAACGGCCGTGCAGGATCAGCCAGTGGTGGGCATCGAGCTGGTACTCGTCTGGCACGTTCCTGAGCAACGCCCGTTCGACGGCGACGACATCCTTGCCTGGCGCGAGACCCGTCCGATTGGCGACGCGGAAGATGTGCGTGTCGACGGCGATCGTCGGATGACCGAAGGCCGTGTTCAGGATGACATTGGCGGTCTTGCGTCCGACGCCGGGCAGCGATTCCAGCGCGTCGCGGTCGTCGGGCACCTCGCCGCCATGTCGCTCCAGCAGCAAGCGGCAGGTCGCAATGATGTTCTTGGCCTTGGTGTTGAACAGGCCGATCGTGCGGATGCAGTGCGTGACGGCGTGGATGCCGAGATCGACCATGGCCTGTGGCGTGGGTGCCTTGGCAAAGAGAGCAGGCGTTGCCAGGTTGACGCTGCGATCCGTCGCCTGCGCGGACAGGATCACCGCGATCAGCAACTGGAACGGCGACTCGTAGGCCAGCTCCGTCGTGGGCTTCGGGGTGGCCACCTTGAGACGCTCGAAGAACTCGCGACGCTTGGCCGGCGTCATGGGCGCGGCCCCGGCCTGCGCGCCTGCAGCTTGCGCTGGCGCTCCGCCTTGTCGTCGGCGATTCGCAGCGTGTGCGCGATGAAGCGCCGTCGCGCGAGATTGCGGCGTTCCAGTATCGTTGCCTCGCTTTGCGGCAGTGGCTGTTGCGCCGGTCGCATCTCGATGCAGTCCACCGGACAAGGCGGGATGCAGAGCTTGCAGCCGGTGCAGTCCGACTCGATCACCGTATGGGTGTAGCGGGCCGCACCGAGGATCGCATCGACCGGACAGGCCGGCAGGCAGCGGGCACAGCCGATGCAGAGTTCTTCATGGATGTACGCAACGAGCGCCGGTGCAAGCGGATCGCCGAACGTGGTATCGACGGGTTTGACTGGTCGGCCGAGTAGTGCCGCGAGGTCCGCCGCGGTCCCGTGGCCGCCCGGTGGGCACTGGTTGATGTCGGCTTCCCCGCGGACCATTGCGGTGGCGTAAGGCCTGCAACCCGTGTAAGTGCACTGCCCGCATTGTGTCTGCGGGAGGAGGGCATCGACCTGATCGATGAGGGCCTGCTCATCAGTCGACGTCAGCTGCGGTGGCCGGTGCACGATCAATGCCGCTCCGCTTGGACAAGCAACGCGAGTTCGCTGGGGCGAATCCGGGGGATATCTACTTCACCTTCATGCCGGGTTGCGCGCCCGTGTCGGGCGACAGCAGGAAGATGTCCTGTCCTCCCGGTCCTGCGGCGAGGACCATGCCTTCGGACGTACCGAAGCGCATCTTGCGGGGCTTCAGGTTGGCAACGACGACGGTCAGTCGACCCACCAGCGCCTCGGGTGCGTAGGCCGAACGGATGCCTGCAAACACGTTGCGCTGGCTGTCACCGACGTCGAGCGTCAGCTGCAACAGCTTGTCTGCGCCTTCCACAGTCTCTGCCTTCACGATGCGGGCAATGCGCAGGTCGACCTTGGCGAAATCCTCGACCGTGATTTCTGCAGGGGCCGACTCGGCGGGCTTCGATGCAGCGGGTGCGATGGCAGCAACGGCAGCAACCGGGACCACGGCAGGTGCAGCAGGTGCGGCTTCGGCAGGCAGGCCGAAGAGCGCATCCATGACTTTGGGATCCACTCGCGTGGCGAGCGGAGCATATTCCTTGATGACCGTGCCAAGCAGCGGCTGTCCCGCATCGTTCCATGTGAACGGCCTGGACTGGAAGAAAGTCTCCACCTGCGCGACCAGTACCGGCAGCACGGGCTGCAGATAGATCGCGAGGAGGCGGAACAGGTTCAGCGACTGCGTGCAGACGGCCTGTACGTCGGCCAGCTTCGCCGGGTCCTTCGCGAGCACCCACGGCTTGTTGTCGTCCACGTAACGATTGGCCCGGTCCGCCAGCGCCATGATCTCCCGGATCGCAGCCGCGAAGTCGCGGGCCTCGTACAGGTCGGCGATGTGCTTGCCGGCGGCCGCGAAATCCGCCTGCAACGCGGGGTCCTGCAGCGATGCAGCCAGCTGGCCGCCGAAGTGCTTCGAGATGAATCCGGCCGAGCGGCTCGCGATGTTGACGAGCTTGCCCACGAGGTCGCTGTTCACGCGCGCCACGAAGTCGTCCGGGTTGAAGTCGAGGTCCTCGACGCCCGCGTTGAGCTTGGCGGCGATGTAGTAACGCAGCCATTCCGGATTCATGCCGAGTTCAAGGTACTTGAGCGGGCTGATTCCGGTGCCGCGGGACTTGGACATCTTCTCGCCCGAGACGGTGAGGAAGCCGTGCACATGGATGTTGTCAGGCACCTTGTACGGGGTGCCCGCGAACTTGAGCATCGCCGGCCAGAACAGCGTGTGGAAATAGATGATGTCCTTGCCGATGAAGTGCACCTGCTCGGTGCCGGGCGCATTCAGGAAGGCCTCGAAGTCCATGCCCTTCAGTTCGCAATACCTGCGGAAGCTCGCGAGGTAGCCCACGGGCGCGTCGAGCCAGACGTAGAAGAACTTGCCGGGCGCATCGGGAATCGGGATGCCGAAGTAGGGTGCATCACGCGAGATGTCCCAGTCGCCGAGCGGCCGGTCCGCCTTCCCCTCCAGCCATTCGCGTGCCTTGTTCGCGACCTGGGCCTGCAGGTGACCGGGTGCGTCGATCCATTCCTTGAGGAACTCTGCGCAGCGCGGATCGGAGAGCTTGAAGAAATAGTGGTCCGACGTCCTGAGGACGGGTTCGGCACCGGACAGGCTCGAGTACGGGTTGACGAGGTCGGTCGGTGCGTAGACCGAGCCGCAGACTTCGCAGGCGTCGCCATACTGGTCCTTGGCGTGGCACTTCGGGCATTCGCCCTTGATGTAACGGTCCGCGAGGAACATGTTCTTCACGGGATCGAAGAACTGCTCGACGGGTTTGCTGTAGATCAGGCCCGCAGCCTTGAGCCGGCGGTAGATGTCCTGCGACAGCTCGACGTTCTCCGGGCTGTCCGTGGAATGCCAGTGATCGAAGCTGATGTGGAACCCGTCCAGGTACTGCGGCCGTCCGGCAGCGATCCTCGCGACGAGCGCCTGCGGCGTGATGCCTTCGCTTTCCGCCTTGAGCATGATCGGGGCACCGTGCGCGTCGTCGGCACAGACGAAGTGCACCTCATTGCCCTTGAGCCGCTGGAAGCGCACCCAGACGTCGGCCTGGATGTATTCCATGATGTGGCCGATGTGCAGCGGCGCATTGGCGTAGGGCAGGGCGGTGGTGACGAACAGGCGGCGCGGGGCGGGCATGGGGAGATGGCCAGGTAGAGAGCAGGAGGGGGCAGGATTATGCCAGCGGAGAGGGGACGGGGGACAGGGCGCGTGGGCTGATGCCCTCAGAATCAGATCCCCTCACGCCAACAGGATCGGTGGCCGAATCCGGGGGAAACCAGAGCCCCTCTCCTTGAGGAGAGGGAGGCGAAGCGGGTGAGGTGCCTTCCGGCCCGCGTCAACCGCTGTCCTTCAGGTGCTCGAACTTCGCCTTGTTGATGGCCTTCTTGTACGCTTCCTTGCCGTTGATGATGCCCTTGTCGAGCAGCTCCTGGATGGCCGAATCCATGACCCGCATGCCGTGCTGCGCGCCGCTCTGCATGGTGTTCTCGAGCTGGTCGAGTTTGCCCTGGCGGATCAGGTTCGCCACGGCCGGCGTGTTCACCATGATCTCGAGCGCGGCCACGCGGCCCTTCTTGTTCGCCCGCGGGATAAGCTGCTGGGAAACCACGCCGCGCAGCGACGTGGACAGCATTGCGCGAACATGCGACTGCTTGTCGGCCGGGAAGGAGTTCACCATGCGGTCGACGGTCGCCGCCGCGCCGTTCGTGTGCAGCGTCCCCATCACCAGGATGCCCATCTCCGCCGCCGTGACGGCAATGCTCATCGTTTCATAGTCGCGCAATTCGCCGACCAGGATGACGTCCGGGTCCTCGCGCAGGGCGGACAACAGTGCCGTGGAGAACGTCGGGCTGTGGGTGCCGATTTCGCGCTGGCTGATCAGGCATTGCTTGCGCGTATGCACGAACTCGATCGGGTCCTCGATGGTGAGGATGTGGCCTTTTTCCCGCGCGTTGATGTCGTCGATCATCGCGGCCAGGCTGGTCGACTTGCCGGAACCCGTCTTGCCCGTCACGAGGATCAGGCCCTGGTTGGTCCGGCAGAGGTTGCGCACGGCGTCCGGCATTGCAAGGTCATCGAGCGTCAGTGCCTTCGACGGAATCGCGCGGCACACCGCACCCAGGCCGTTCAGCTGCCGCATGACGTTCACGCGGAACCGGGAGACGCCCGGGATGAGGTACGCGAAGTCTGCGCCGTGCTGCTGTTCAAGTCGCAGCTTGGCCGCCGGCGGCATGATCTCCATCAGCACCTCCTGGACGAACTGGGCCGAGAGGACCTCGGGTCGCAGGGGATGCAGTTCGCCGTAGAGGCGGATGCGAGGCGGGTCGCCGGCGATGAAGTGCAGGTCGGACCCGTTCTTCATCAGCACGTCTTTCAGGTAGTCGTCGATGCGCTTCGGCGTGCCCGGGGTAGTAGCGATGCCCGACTGGACGGTGGTGCTGGAGGTGCTCATGGTGCTGGTTGCTAACCGCTCGGCGCCAGGTCGAGCTTGGGCAGGATTTCCGTATCCGTGACGAAGCGCGACAACACCTTCTTGTCGTTGGCGTAGCCGTATGCGTCGTCCGGGTCGATTTCCTTCGCCTGCACGGCGGCCAGTAGCGCCATGTCGAGCGTCTGCATGCCGAGGTCCTTGCCTGTCTGCAGCTGCGTCGGGATCTGGTGCGTCTGGTCGGTCATCATCAGCTTCGCGATGGCGCGCGTGACGACCATGATCTCGCAGATGGCCTTGCGGCCACGCTGGTCCGGCGTCTTGATCAGCACCTGCGTAATGACGGCGAGCAGGCTCTGCGACAGGAAGCTCTTGGTCTGTTCGCGCTCATCTGCGGGCAGCGCGTCGATCATGCGGTCGATGGTCTTGACCGCGCCGGTGGTATGCAGCGTGCCGAGCACCAGGTGCCCGGTCTCCGCCGCGGTCATGGCCCAGCGGATGGTGTCCGCATCCCGCAATTCGCCGACGAGGATGACGTCCGGGTCTTCGCGCATGGCTGCCCGCACGCCTTCCGCAAACGAGGGCAGGTGGGTATTGAGCTCCCGCTGGATCACCTGGCTCTGCTTGCTGCGGTGGACGAACTCGATCGGGTCCTCGAGGCTCACGATGTTGAGCTTCCGGGTCGTATTCAGGTGGTCGATCATTGCCGCGAGCGTGGTCGACTTGCCCGTGCCGGTCGAGCCCGTGACCAGGATCATGCCCTGGTGGTTGTCGCACAGCTTGCGGATGATCGGCGGCAGGTTGAGGCGGTCCAGCGTCGGGACTTCCGTCGGGATGGCCCGGAACGTGGCCCCGATGCCCGTGTCCTTGCGGAACACGTTGACACGGAACCGGCCTCCGCTTGCCGACACATAGGAGAAGTCGAGGTCCAGCCCCTTCTTGAGGTGGTCCTGCTGCGCCTTGCTGACGATCTCGTACAGGTACCCCTCGAGCTCGGACTGGCTCAAGTCGCGGAATTTGATCGGCATGAGGTCGCCGTACATCCGCAGCATGGGCGGGATCCCCACGGCGAAGTGGATGTCCGAACATCCCTGGTCGGTACCGAGCTTGAGGAAGGCGTCAATTCGGGCCATAGATTGTCAGGGGGTGGCGAAGTCGTTTAATTCAATAGTGCCGGCTGGAGAACTGATGGTTCAACCCTGATTCGAAAAATAGACGATCCAGGGGGTGGCGAAGCTGTTCAATTCAATGGTGTCGTTTGCAGGACTGACGGTTCAACCCTGATGCGGAAAACATCCGGGCCTCTCGACTGCAACGGTGGCCGCGCGTTGTGCCCCCACGGATTGACAGTCGTACGGGTCCAAGACTACAGGTTATGACAAGGGGGAGCCAACTGCCGGCTCGCGAGGGTGTGAACGCGCGCTCAGGTCGACGTCGTTCCGGCAACCGACTCCCTGGTGGCAGGGCGGAGGCAGCTCCCTACAGGAACTTCTCCAGCGCGAGCCGGATCTCGTCCATGCTCTGGAAGCGCTTGGTCTTGTCCACGGACATGGCCTTCATGACCAGGTCCGACAGTTCCTTCGGCACGGCGGGATTGATCTCGATCGGCGGGCGAGCCTTACCCTGGACGTGCTGGTACATCACGGACATGTGGTCGCCGCGGCTGTACGGGGGCAGGCCCGTGATCATTTCGTAGAGGATGACGCCCAGGCTGTAGATGTCCGCGCGCTCGTCGACCTTCTTGCCCAGGATCTGCTCCGGCGCCATGTACTTGGGCGAGCCGATCACGTAGCCCGTCTTGGTGAGCTGCGTGTCGCCTTCCTTGTGGGCCGCGGCCACGCCGAAGTCCACGATCTTGAGCAGGCCCTCGTCGTTGATGAGGATGTTGGCGGGCTTCAGGTCACGGTGCACGATGCCCGCCTGGTGGGCGACGATCATGCCAGTGGCGATGTCGCAGCCGTACTGGAGCGCCTTCTTGAGCGGCATGGCCTTCTCGTTGACGATCTCTCCACCCAGCGTGTGGGACGGAAAGTACTCCATCGAGATGGCGTAGTTGCCGCGCATGTACAGGAAGTCGTAGATGCGGATGACGTTCTTGTGCGTGATCTTGCGCGAGTAGCGCAGTTCGTGCACGAACCGCTTCATCATCTCCTCGTCCTGGGAGACGTTGGGGTTCAGGAACTTGAGGATGAGGCGTTCCTCGACGACCGTATCCTCGACGAGCACCACGGTGCCGAACGCGCCCTTGCCGATCTTCTCGATGTACTTGTAGCGGCCCTCGATGACGTCGCCGGACTTCAGCGTCGAGATGTCGAGCTTCTGGGCTTCCTCCGCCTTCTTGACGATGGCGGCGATGTCGGCCTTCTCGACCAGCAGGGTCTTGGCCGCTTCGGCGGCGGTCGGTGCCGCCGGCGCCGCCTTCTGCTGGGCGGCAACCGACGTGCTGGAGAAGCGGTTGTCGATC
>CAIUGU010000183.1 GCA_903898785.1 uncultured Pseudomonadota bacterium
GAGCAACGCTGCCATGCACGAAATGGATCCCGTCCCGATCAAAGTATGAATATTCATTTTATGGGTTGCGCCTCAAATCCTCTGCTGCGAGGCATCGGACCTTGCCCATATTCCCGATATGGTCTGCGGCCCGATGCCTCGCAGCAGAGGATTGGAGACGCAACGCGAGTGCGTATAGGTCCATCAGAGGTTCCCTAGCCTGCCTTAAGGTGTTGCACCGGGCGGGCGCGGTTGTGCTCATCGACCAGCACGACGACGGGCTGGTGCTTGTCCGCTTCAGCCTCGGTGTAGCCGGAGTACGCGCAGATGATCAGCAGGTCGCCGACCACCGCCTTGCGCGCGGCGGCGCCGTTCAGCGAGATCGTCCCGGATCCGCGCGGCGCTCTGATGATGTACGTCGAGAAGCGCTCGCCGTTGTTGATGTTGTAGAGCTCGATGTACTGGAACTCCCGGAGTCCCGATGCGTCGAGCAGCGCCTCGTCGACGCCGCAGGATCCCTCGTAGTCGAGATCCGCCTCCGTGACCTTCACGCGATGCAGCTTCGCCTGCAAGAGTGTCCTGTGCATGGTGCGGCGACCCTACTTGGACGTCCACCACGCAACGAACTCGTCGAAGCTGATGGAGCCGTTGCCGTTCTTGTCGATCTCGTAGAAGCCCATGAGCGCCTCGTCCGGCGCCACATCGGCATCGAGGTCAGTCAGGAACTCGCAGAACTCCTCGAAGGTGATCTGGCCATCTTCGTTCGCATCGTTGAACGCGAAGTCTTCCCGCAGTTCATCGAGCTTTTCCTTTGAGAGCCTGGCCATGTCGTCATCCTCTGTGAAATCGTGCGAATCGGTGAGCCCACAGGCCGCTCAACCTGACTTGAGGCCACGCAGGAACGCGGCGGGATCTTCACCCCTTTCGAGCACTTCGACCAGCGCGGAGCCCACGACGACGCCGTCGACGGCGGGACCCATGCGCTCGACCTGCTCGCGGCTGCGGATGCCGAAGCCGGCGCAGACCGGGATCGGCGACACGGCCTTCACGCGCTGCATGTACTCGACCACTTCCTCGGGGACCGCCACGTTCTTGCCCGTGGTGCCCGTCATCGTCACCGCGTACACGAAGCCCTGGCTCGCCTTGCACAACATCGCGAGCCGTTCAGGCGGCGTCACGGGTGTCACGAGCTGCACGAGCGCAAGCCCCACAGGCTCCAGCGCCGCACGCATGTCGGCACTCTCTTCAAACGGCAGGTCCGGGATGATGAACCCGGAAACACCTGCCTTGGCCGCCGCCTGCGGCAATTCGTCGAGCCCGAACGCGAGCAGCGGGTTCAGGTAGCTCATCAGCAGGATCGGCGCCTTCGGCTTCGGCGACTGCGCCGCGAGTTCAGCGAGGATCCACTTCAGCGTCGTGCCCGCAGCCAGTGCCGCGCGGCTCGAACGCTGGATCGTCGTGCCGTCTGCCATCGGATCGGTGAACGGAACCCCGATCTCGACGACATCGGCCGCGTCGGCCACCGCATGCAGGTGCTTCGCGAAGGACGTGCGGTCCGGAAAGCCGCCGGTCATGAAAGCCACGATGGCGGGCTGTCCCTTGGCACGGGCCACCTGGATCGCGGCACTGATCGTATCACGCGGCTTCATCACAGCACCCCCTTCAGGAGCGTGCGTTGTAATGTAGGCATATCCTTGTCGCCCCGGCCCGAGAGCCCGATCAGGACGCGCTTGCCCGGGTTCTGCCTGGCCCAGCGCTTGGCGCCGGCAAAGGCATGCGACGACTCGATCGCGGGCAGGATGCCTTCCGCGGCACACACCTCGGCGAGGGCATCGAGTGCCTCCTCGTCCGTGGCAGCTTCGTAGCGTACACGGCCGATGGTCTGCAATAACGCATGCTCGGGACCCACGCCGGGATAGTCGAGGCCGGCGGACACGGAATGGGTTTCCTGTATCTGGCCGTCGTCATCCTGCAGCAGCAGCGAGTAGCAGCCCTGCAGCACCCCCGGCTTGCCGTACGCGAGCGATGCCGCGTTCTGGCCGAGGCCGGTACCGAGGCCGCCGGCTTCGAGGCCGAGCAACTGCACCGAGCGATCCTTGACGAACGGATGGAACAGGCCGATGGCGTTCGAGCCGCCGCCGACGCAGGCAATCGCGATATCGGGCAAGGCTCCGGTTGCCTTCAGCATCTGCTCGCGCGCTTCACGGCCGATGACCGACTGCAGCTCGCGGACGATGTAGGGATACGGATGGGGCCCGATGGCCGAACCGAGGCAATAGTAGGTGCCGTTCGGGTCTGACACCCAGTCGCGCAGCGCTTCGTCGACCGCGGCGCGCAGCGTCTTGTCACCGCTGGTCACCGGCATCACCGTCGCGCCTAGCAGCTTCATGCGGCCGACGTTCGGTGCCTGGCGCTCCATGTCGACGGCGCCCATGTAGACGATGCACGGCAAACCGACCCGTGCGCAGGCTGCTGCCGATGCGACGCCATGCTGGCCCGCACCGGTCTCAGCGATGACCCGCTTCGCTCCGAGGCGCTTCGCGAGCAGCACCTGGCCGATCGAGTTGTTGATCTTGTGCGCGCCCGTGTGCGCGAGGTCCTCACGCTTCAGCCAGATGTCGGCGCCCCAGCGGCGCGACAGCTCGCGTGCATGCGTGAGCGCCGTCGGGCGTCCCACCCACGACGACAGCTCGGCGTGGAATTCCTTGAGGAAATCCGGATCGCGCAGGTAGCGCTTCACGCCCGCTTCCAGCCGGTCAAGCGCCGGCACCAGCGTCTCCGGCACATAGCGGCCACCGAACGGGCCGAAGCGGCCGTGCTCGTCCGGATACATGTCGTTCATCACGTTGGCCATCAGCGCCGCGGTGTCGAGTCCCTTGAGGTCAGCTCTCATCGTTAAGCTCTCATGATTCGCAATGGGGTCATTGTTCAGTGCCGGGCCCGCGGTGTTGCTGCCGCGCCGCCCGGATAAACTCTGCAATTCGTTCGGGATCCTTGACGCCGGGCGCCTGCTCGACGCCGCTGCTGACATCGACGCCGAAAGGCGCAACGATGCGGACCGCATCGGCAACATTGGCCGGCGTCAGGCCTCCCGCCAGGATCACCTCGCAGCGGCGCGCGAGCGTCAGGGCGCTCGACCAGTCCGCTGTGGTGCCGGTGCCGCTTACCGGCCCTTCAAACAGGACACGCTTCGGGAGCGTCCCCGGCAATTCACCGCCACTGCGCAACACCGGCAACACGCCGATGCCCGAGGGCACGGTGAGGCGGAAAAAATCCACATGGTCAGTCTGCACGACATCGGGCCGGAAGCCGCCCAGCACTGCATCCAGTTCCGCTTGCGACGGGTGCAGGAACACGGCCACCTTCACTATGTGCTTCGGGACGCTCGCCGCGAGCCGCGCGGCGCGTTCGGGACTCACGTAGCGCTTCGACTGCGGAAAGAACACGAAGCCCACCGCGTCCACGCCTGCGGCAACGGCGGCATCGATCCCCTCTGCCGTGGTCATGCCGCACACCTTCACCCACAGGGGCGCTACGGCGGCATGCTGGTGGCTCTGGGGCGGGAGCGACATGGCGTCAGGACCGGGCCGCGCGCCGCGCGATTGCGCGCTCACGTCCCGCCACCAGCAGTTCGCTCGCGAGTTCGCGCGGTCGGTCCGAGTTCATCAGCGAGCTGCCGACCAGCGCCATCGTGTAGCCCTGATCGACGATGCGGCGCACGTCATCGACATTGGCGACACCGCTCTCCGCGACCTTGGGATAGCCCTGGGGAAGCAGGTCGGCCACTTCACCGAGTCGCGCGAGGTCGACTGACAGCTTCTCGAGGTCACGACAGTTCACGCCGATGAGCAGCTGCTCATCGCGGCCGTGGCGCGTCTTGAGGATGTCCCTGGTCACCGCAAGATCGGCGGCATCGAATGCCTCGACCAGCACGAACATCTTCAGCATGGCCGCACAGTCGAGCATCTCCGTGATGCGGCCCGGATCCAGCATGCGCACGATGACCAGCACTCCGCCTGCACCGGCGGCGCGGCCTTCCATGACCTGGTAGGGATCGACGAGGAAGTCCTTGCGCATCACCGGCACATTGAGCGGCGTCAGCACACGGACGGCCTGCGCGAGATGGGCAAGGCTGCCGCCGAAGCGCTTCGGCTCGGTAAGGACGGAGACCGCAGCTGCACCACCCAGGCCGTAGGCCGCTACGCGACTTTCCACGTCCGTGGTATTCGCAGAGAGATCGCCCGCGGAGGGCGAATGCAGTTTGCACTCGGCAATCAGGTCGAAGCCTTCGCTCGACAGCGCAAGACGCGGCGCGGGAGGCATATCGATGACCCGGCTCCACAACGCCTGTTCGGTTTCGTGCGCGCGTGCGGCCTCGAGCCTCGCGAGGCTGGTCTGCGCCATCTCTGTAAGTAGACCGGACATTAGGCAGGCTCGCTGGTCAGGATGAATCAGTCTTTGGCGTTGGCAGCACTGAATGCCGCGAGGCGTTCGAGCAATTGCGACCCCTTGCCGGCGTCGATCGCATCGCCGGCGGCCCTCGCTGCGTCCAGCGGATCGGCGATGGTGCCGGTCAGCTCCAGCACCAGTGCAGCACCGAGGATGATGGCATTCCGATGCGCGCCCCGCTCTTCGCCCGACAGCACCGTCCGCAGGTGGGCCGCATTGAACTCGGCATCGCCGCCCTTCAGCTCGTCAGCCGTGCACTTCGGCAAGCCGAAGACATCGGCGTCGCGCACGGACACGGTCACGGAACCGGGACGGACATCGAACAACGTGAACGGCCCAACGGGGGTCGCCTCATCCCAGCCCGGCTCACCGTGCACCACGAACGCGCGCTCGAGGTTCATGCCGCTCAGCGTGTTGGCCATCAGCTTCGCCGTGTCGAGATTGAAGGCACCGATCAGGTGATACTGCGGTTCTGCAGGGTTCGTAAGGGGCCCGAGGATATTGAATACCGTGCGCACACCGAGTGCCTGGCGGATGGGCGCCACGGCCTTCATCGCCGGGTGATAGTGGGGCGCAAACAGGAACGTGAAATTCGTCTGGTCGAGACACGCGCCGGCCGCAGCTTCGTCGAGCGGCAGCTTGAGACCGAGCGCTTCCATGAGATCGGCGCTGCCCGATCTGCTCGAGATGGAGCGGTTGCCGTGCTTGACCACGCGGAGTCCCATCGCGGCAATCAGCAATGCCGTGCCGGTGGACAGGTTGAAGCTGCCCGACGCGTCCCCGCCGGTCCCCACGATATCGACCAGCGGCACGGCACGATCAATATGAGGCCGACGAGCCAGGCCGCGCATCGCGCCGGCGAACCCGCGGACTTCCGCGGGCGTGACGCCCTTGCAGCGGAGGGCAATCAGCAAGCCGCCCGCCATCGCGGGCGGGACGCTCGCTTCCGTCAGGGCCAGCAACAGGTCCGCTGCTTCGGACTCCGTGAGGTCCTGCCGGGCCAGCAGCTTCTCAAGCGTGTCGCGCAACGCCATGGTCTGGGAACCTCTGATTGACCTATCCGCGCTCGCGACGGCGAGCCATTTCGTGCAGGGCGAGGCGCGACGACCGCTGTGTACTTGATGTACTCAAGGGAGGAGCAACGCTGCCATGCACCCAAGTCTGAAGGAAATGGGGATCCCGTTCCGAAATGAATGAATTCAACATTATATGGGTTGCGCCTCTAATCCTCTGCTGCGTCGTTACGGTCCTTGCCGATATTCCCGATATCGCCTGCGGACCGATGCCTCGCAGCAGAGGATTGGAGACGCAACGCGAGTGCGGATAGGTCAATCAGAGGTTCCCTAGCCCTCCGGTTCGCGCTGGCCGGATTTCATCTTGAGGAAGTTGCCCATCAGCGTGGGCCCTTCCGGGGTCAGGATGCTCTCCGGGTGAAACTGTACGCCTTCCACGGCCAATGTCTTGTGGCGGACGCCCATGATCTCGCCTTCCGGCGTCTGCGCCGTCACTTCGAGCGTCGGCGGCAGCGAGTCCGGCTTGGCGATGAGCGAATGATACCGCCCGGCCTGGAAGGGCTGCGACATGCCGCGGAACAGCGACTTGCCGTCGTGGGTGACCATCGACGTCTTGCCATGCATCAGGCGGCCGGCACGCACCACCTTGCCGCCGAACACCTCGACCAGCGACTGGTGGCCGAGGCACA
>CAIUGU010000184.1 GCA_903898785.1 uncultured Pseudomonadota bacterium
ATAGGCCATCTCGTCGCGACCGCGACCTAACTCGCCGGTAGGCCCCCTCGCCGACAGAGTTGGCCGCACGATCTTCGCTCCGCTCAAATCTCCACCCCGATCTTCCCAAAGTGCTTGCCGGCCTTCTCGTACGCAAACGCGTCGGCAAGGTGAGCGAGCGGGAACACCTTGTCCACGACCGGCTTGATGCCGGTGGCCTCGAGGCCGCGGACCATGTCGTTCTGGTGCTTGCGGCTGCCGACAATGAGGCCGTGCAGGCGGGCCTGCTTGCGGAAGAGGATCGCCGTCGGCACTTCACCGGCGATGCTGGCCAGCACGCCGATCAGCGAGATGTGGCCGCCGATGGCAACCGCCGCGATGGACTGCGGCAAGGTACCGGCCCCTCCCACTTCGATCACGTGGTCGACACCGCGGCCACCGGTCCACTCCCTCACGGCGGCGCCCCATTCCGGGGTCGTCGCGTAGTTGATCGTGTGGTCGGCGCCAAGTGCGCGGGCGCGAGCGAGCTTCTCGTCCGATGACGACGTGATGATGACCGTCGCACCCATCGACTTCGCCATCTGCAGCGCGAAGATCGAGACGCCGCCGGTGCCGAGCGCCAGCACCGTATCGCCGGCCTTGAGTCCACCATTCACGACCAGCGCGCGCCAGGCCGTGAGTCCCGCTGTCGTCAGTGTCGCAGCCTCCAGGTGACTGTATCCCCTGGGGCTGTGAGTAAAGGCGGTTGCGGGCAGGACGATCACTTCCCGTGCAAAGCCATCGACTCCGTCGCCGGGCGTCGTCGAGAAATCACCGATCAAGGGAGGACCGTCCAGCCACTGCGGGAAGAAGCCGGACACCACGGAATCGCCGACCTTGAATTCGGTGACACCGGCGCCAACGGCTTCGACGACCCCGGCACCGTCCGACATCGGAATCCGGCCGTCCTCGGTCTTGATCCGGCCGATGACGACGCCGAAGTCGTGGAAGTTCAGCGAACTCGCATGCACTCGCACGCGGATCTCTCCCGGCCCGGGCTTGCCCGGATCCGGCAGGTCAACGAGCTCGAGCTTGTCGAGACCGCCGGGCGCACGCAGCCTGATCGCTTTCATTGTTCGTTCTTTCCCCGTTGGGCAGGCATTGATCTGAAGTGCGAGTATGAAGCGCGGGATCAGGCATCCGCTAGTCCGTCCCGACGATCCAGCGACACGGACGCGCCGGCACCCAGGCCGTCGAACACCACGCCGACCTCACCTCGTTCAAGGTATTCCGCGGTCGCCAACAGCCGTGCCTCCGCGGAAGCACCGTCGGCCGCGATAGCGGGCAAAGCGCTCGTCTTGCAAACCCCAGCACCCTTCCAGATCGGGACGCCCGGACTCCGCCAGGCCCCCTCGCTGATTCATGCCCTGGCCGCAGGGGACGGCGTCGCCCGGTCGATCCCGTACCCGGCCTCAGCTCTGGTACACGCTGATCGCCCTGTTCCGCCCCTCGTCCCGCGCCTTTTGCAACGCATCTTGCGCGGCGGCGATGAGCTTCTCGGGAGTGGCGTCCTGGTCGGGCGTCAGCGTGACAACGCCGGCGCTCATGGTGAGGAAGCGCGAGACGGCGGAACGGGGGTGATGAATGGCGAGGTCGCGGATGCGGGCGAGGACCGACTCGGCATGCTTGGTCGCGTGATCGAGCGTCATTCCCGTGCACATCGCAACGAGGCGCGTATCGTCGAAGCGCGCACACAGATCGCTGGCGCGGCGGAAACACGCACCGAGCGTACGGCCGACACGACGCAGCGTCTGGTCTGCTCCAGGGCGGCCGAACAGTTCGCGATAGGGCTCGAAGTAATCCGGATCGAACAGGAACAGCGAGATCGCATGCTTCTCGCGTTGCGCGATGCCAAGGTCGCGCTTGAGAAGCTCGTCAAAATAGCCCCGGCGCAGCAGGCCCGTGAGCTTGTCGTCACGCAGGTACGCGAGCATCGTCTGCGTGTTGAGTGCGGGATCGCGCGGCTCGCTCTTCTGCTGTTGCTCGGGCGGACGCACGTCAGGCCGCAACCGCTCGCCGACTTCGCGATGGTAGGTGGCGAAATGGGTGATCTGGTCCGTGGCATTGCGCATCGGGACCATGCGGAGTTCGTTCCAGAACAGCGTACCGTCCTTGCGATAGTTGCGCAGGACGGCCTGGGCGGCGCCCCCCTCCTTGAGTGCGAGGCGGATGCGCGAGAGGCCTTCCTGGTCGCGGTCGTCGCCGTGCAACAGCCGCATGTTCTTGCCGGTGAGTTCGGCAGCGCGGTAGCCGCACATCTGCTCGAACGCACGGTTCACGTAGACGACGGGGTTGTCATTGCTGCGGACGTCGCAGATGACGACGCCGTCGGGACAGGCGTCCAGGAAACTGGCGAACAGGTTGCCATCGAGCACGAATGCCACGCCCGCAGCGGCGGGTGCGGCTTCAGCAGTCTCCACTGGCAACACGGGGTCGGCCATCACGAATCCAGCTTGAGTTCAGGAGGCGCCTTGCAGCGTTCGACCGCCTGGACACAACCCTGCCATTTTTCAGACCGGGCCAGCTCCTCGCGGGAGGGTCCGGGCAGGCCATGGAGGCGCACCAAGCGGATCTGCCCCAGAGCATCCTCCCAGTTCGACAGTGCATCGACGACTTCGATCACACCCTGTCGATTATTGCAGACGGGCAATACGTCGCAGCCGGCCGCAAGCGCGGCTCGGGCCCGCTCGGCCATCGTGCCGGCCACGCTCGCCCCGTGCATCGTGAGGTCGTCGGTGAAGATCGCCCCGGCGAACTTGAGCCGCCCCCGCAGCTCGTCCTGCAGCCAGCGAGGCGAAAAGCCGGCCGCCCGCGGGTCTACGGCGGAATACACCACGTGGGACACCATCACGGCGGGCAACCCGTTGTCGATCAGGCGGCGGTACGGGTAAATGTCGTCTGCCATGTCCTCGTAGGCCCGGCGATCAACGGGTTGGGCCACGTGGGAATCGGCAATGACGGCTCCATGCCCCGGAAAATGCTTCGCTGCAGCAGCCATTCCGGCCTCGCGCATGCCGCCCATGAAGGCGACGGCCAGGTCGGCCACCGCCCCCGGATCGCGGTGGAACGAGCGGTCCCCGATCACCTCGCTGACCCCGTAGTCGAGGTCGACGCAGGGGGCAAAGCTCATGTCCACCCCGATCGACCGCAGCTCCGCCGCCATCAGCCAGCCGGTCTGCCTGGCGAGCTTGAGGCCTGTGGTCCGGTCCATGTCGTACTGGTGGCCGATCAGCCGCATCGCCGGCAACACCGTGAACTCCTTGCGGAAACGCTGCACGCGCCCGCCTTCATGGTCGACGGTGACGAGCAGCGGCGGCGTCCGGATGGCGTGGATCTCGGCGACCAGCGCCGTGATCTGCTCCAGCGATTCGAAGTTGCGGGTGAACAGGATGACGCCGCCGACGAGCGGATGCGCCAGCAACTCCCGATCCTCGGCATCGAGATGCTTGCCCGCAACGTCGACCATCAGCGGCCCGAGCGTCATTGGGAAGGGGAAAGGGGGTCGGTGGCCAGTGGTCGGGAGAAGACGGCAGCCAACCACAGGCCATCAACGTGGCAACGGGCCAAAAGGCCCTCGACGACCGAAAAGCCCGCACCACTGGATGAGTCTTGCTCCTGCACCGGAGTACCTCCTCGCCTTCGCATACAGTCACATTCCTCCAGCCAGTCACCGGTCACCGCCCACCAGGCACCGACCACTTCAATCGCGCTCAAACAGCGCGATGGACTCCACGTGCGCCGTGTGCGCAAACATGTCCATGACGCCTGCTGCCTTGAGTCTGAATCCATGCTCCCGGACCAACAGCCCCGCATCGCGTGCCAGGCTGGCCGGGTGGCACGAAATATACACGACGCGCCGGGCGCCGCTCGCATCCACGAGCGGCAACATCTCGGCGGCCCCCGCGCGCGGCGGATCGAGCAGGATCTTGTCGAACTTCATGTCGGCCCAAGGCTGGCCGTCCGGCTTCTCGGCCAGGTTGGCTGCATGGAACGTGGCGTTGTCGATGCCGTTGCGGCGCGCATTTGCGCGGGCCCGCTCGATCAAGCCCACCTCGCCATCCACGCCCACCACCTGTGCAGCGACCCGGGCCAGCGGCAGCGAAAAGTTGCCGAGGCCGCAGAACAGGTCCAGCACGTGATCTTCGGCTGCGGGCGCCAGCAGTTCGACGGCCTGCTCGACCATGCGCCGGTTCAGGTCGCCGTTCACCTGGATGAAATCGGCGGGCAGGAACTCGATCTCCACATCGAACTTCGGCAAGCGATAGACCAGTGGTTCCACCGGTCCGTCGAGCGGCGCGACAGTGTCGTAGTTGCCGGGCTGCAGATAGATCTGCACGTCGTGGGTCTTCCCGAACTGCCGCAGTTGCGCGAGGTCGCCGTCATGCATCGCGGCGAGATTGCGGAACACCAGCGCAGTCGCATTGTCGGCGACGGCCACCTCGATCTGCGGAATCCTGTCCTTCACGTCGAGGCGCGCGATCAGGTCCGCGAGTGGCGTAAGCAACTGGTCGAGCGGCGACTTCAGCACGGCACACGAGCCCAGCTCCGCAAGATACGGCGTGCCCCGCTCGCGGAAGCCGACGAGCACCTTGTTCTTCTTGACCACCCACTTCGCGCCCAGCCGGGCGCGGCGACGATAGCGCCACACGTCGCCCTGCAGGGGGGGCAGCACTGACTCCGGCGTCACCTTGCCGATGCGCTCGAAGGCTTCGAAAAGCTGGCGCTGCTTGAACTCCATCTGCCTGGAGGGCGCGAGGTGCTGTAATGCGCATCCGCCGCACAGGCCGAAATGAATGCACTCGGGAACGACGCGGTCGGGCGACGGCGTCAGCACATACTCAAGCTGCGCTTCGTCGAACGTGGCGTGGAAGCTGTTGCGGATCAGCCGCACGGTCTCGCCAGGCAGCGCGTCGGCCACGAACACCGTCTTGCCGTCGATGCGGGCGACACCCCGCCCGTCATGGGCAAGGTCGACGATGGTGGCTTCTTCGGGGGGACGACTGACCTGCGCACGTCGTGCCGCCGTCTTCCTCCGGCTCAAGCGCCCGCCTCCGGCCACGCCGCGAGGAACTCCGCGAAATGCGGCTTGCCTTGCGCGGCGAGCACGTCGCGCACTCGCTGGCACTCGACGCCGTACTGCTCGGGCGTCATGCGTCCGCGCATCAGCTCGAAGCGCAGGAAGACGAGGTACGTATTGACGACATCGGTCTCGCAGTAATTGCGGATGCCCTCGATCTGGCCGTCAAGATACGCATCCCAGACCTTGTCGCCGCTCATGCCCAGCTTGCCGGGGAGGCCAAGCAGCATGGCCACGTCTTCGAGGCTGGCCCGCGCACGCCCCTGGAAGCCGGAAAGCACGTCCATCACGTCCAGGTGCCGCCAGTGATAGCGGCTCAGGTAATTGTTCCAGCGGAACGAAGAGTCCTCTTCGCCCGTCTCCCAGTAGCGCGGTGCCTGGATGCCGTGCTTCAAGGCACGGTAATGCAGCACGGGCAGGTCGAAGCCGCTGCCGTTCCACGAAACGAGGTCGGGGGAGTACTTGTCGATGCCATCGAAGAAGCGCTGGATGATCTCGGCCTCGGGTGCGTTCGGCTCGCCGAGGCTCCAGACCTTGAAGCTGTCCTTGTGTCGCCATGCGATCGAGATCGCGACGACGCGGTGCTGCTCCAGCGACAGGAACTCGTGGCCCGATTCCTCCCGGCGCTTGGTCTGCATGACGTAACCGACCTGTTTGTCGGTCAGCCCGTCCAGGTTGTAGAGCCGGCGACCCAGCTCGACGTCGGGAATGGTTTCGATGTCAAAGACGAAGACGTTCATGAGAATGGCTGGAGGCTCGCGGCTTGGGGTCTGGAATCCGGACGGAGTGTACCTGCTCTACCGCCAGCCTCCAGCCCCCGGCCTCAAGCCTTCCTCATCAGGACTGCCACCGCGACGATCAGTCCGGCCTCGTCGGTCAGCGTGATATGGCCCTCGCCGATCCCCATCTTGTCGGCAAGCGCACGGCCCCGCTCCGACCAGATGATGTCCGGACGGCCCCACTGGTTCGGCACAAAGCCTGAGTCGCGGATCCACATGCCATGCGCGAAGCCCGTGCCCATTGCCTTGACGATGGCTTCCTTCGCCGCAAAGCGCATTGCAAGGAAGCGCGCCGGACGCTTCGTCTGGCGGAACAGCGCTTCCTCTGCAGGGAGCAAGAGTCGCCTGATCAGGTGCTCACCATACCGCTCGTACGTCGCCTCGATGCGCGAGAGCTGCACGACGTCTGTGCCGATGCCAAAGATCAATTCATGTCTCCCGCGACTCGTGATCACGCGACCCGGATTCCAACTCGTTCTGGACAGTCCTCACCCACTCCGTCTCCCTCTCCAACCGGAGAGGGGGTTGACCCACACCTCTCCCGGGGGAGAGGTCGCACGAAGTGCGGGTGAGGGGATCGAGACCCTACCCCCTTCCCTCGATCATCAGCCGTTTCATCTCGCGCACCGCTGCAGGCAGTCCGTCGAACACGGCACGCGCCACGATGGCGTGGCCGATGTTGAGCTCGACGATCTCCGGGATGGCGGCCACCGGCTGGACGTTGTGGTAATGCAAACCATGTCCCGCATTCACGACCAGGCCAAGGCCCTGCGCATGGCGCGCGGCCTGTACCAGTCGGTCGAGTTCGCGGACCTGCTCGCCACCGTGGGCCTCGGCGTACGCGCCGGTATGCAGCTCAACGACGGGCGCACCGATACGGACCGCCGCGTCGAGCTGCTTCAAGTCAGGGTCGATGAAGATCGACACGCGGACCCCTGCTTTGGCCAACCGTGCGCAGGCTGCCTGCAGGTCGCCGGCATTGCCGATGACATCGAGACCACCTTCCGTCGTCACTTCATTGCGCTTCTCGGGGACGAGGCACACGTCCGCCGGACGAACGGCTTCGGCCAGCGCCAGCATCTCGGGCGTCGCGGCCATTTCGAGGTTCATGCGGGTCTGCAGGGCTTCGCGGAAGACATGGACGTCGCGGTCCTGGATGTGGCGACGATCTTCGCGCAGGTGCAACGTGATGCTGTCGGCACCCGACTGCTCGGCCACCAGCGCTGCGAGCAGCGGGTCCGGATACTTCGTGCCGCGGACCTGCCGCAGCGTGGCGACGTGATCGATGTTGACGCCGAGATGGATGGGAGACATGGCTCTTACTTCGTGAGTGAGCGGTGATCAGTGGTCAGTGGCCGGAAAGACGATGGAACGGGATTGGTGTGCAGGAAGTCGACTTCCGGAAAGAATCAGATCGGGACTTGCAGCAATCCCGCGTCGCCCTCCCTGACTGACAAGCCACCGATCACCGGTCACTGTCCACTCCCCTCAATTGCCTCAACTTCACTGCCACTTCCCGGCTGCCGAGGGCACGACCTTCGAGGCATTCGTCGAGCGCCACCCGCAGCAGGCGGCGGGCGTCGATCCGCGAGGCCGGGTCGCCCAGATCCTCGTTGGCCAGCGACAACAGGGAGGTTCCTGAAAATATCAGGCTGCCCTCCGCAACGCCATCCACGCGCACCAGGCCCTGGGACTGACGATAGCGATAAGCGCACCCGGGGTCGATGGCGCGCCCGCTCACCGCCTCACGGTCGAGCGACAGTCCGTATCCGAGCGCATCGAGCAGCCGCTTCTCGAACAGCCGCAGTGTGCGTCCCTCGTCGGCTGCGGACTTGAGTTCAACGAGCGCATGCTCGTACTCAGCGAAGATCAGGGCATTGACGTCGTGCCGCACCAGCAGGCGCAGCAGCAGCTCGTTCAGGTAGAACCCGCTCATCAGGCGCGCCGGCGGCAGGGCCTGGACGGCACCGTCGAACTCGGCATGCATGAAGGTGCCCGCCTCGCCCCTCCCGGTCCACGACGCCAGCAAGCGGTTGAAAGGTTGCAGGACCGGCAGGAACGGCGAACCGGCGCGACGCACGCCGCGGGCAAACGCCGTGACACGACCGTGGTCGCGCGAGAACAGTTCGAGGATGCGCCCCGAATCGCGATAGGGCCGCTGATGGAGCAGGTACGCGGGCTGCAGTAAAACCCGGGAGCTAGGAAGCGTCATAGCCGAACTGGCGGAGCGCCGATTCGCTGTCGGACCAGTTTTCCTTCACCTTGACCCAGAGCTCAAGATGCACGCGCTGGCCCAGCAGGCTCATGAGGTCGATGCGGGCACGGGTGCCCACGTCCTTCAGGCCTTCGCCGCCCTGGCCGATCACGATGGCCTTCTGGCCTGGACGTTCGACCCAGATGACGGCGCCGATGAGCACGCGGCCCTCTTCCTCTTCCTGGAAGCGCTCGATCTCGACCGTGAGCCCATAAGGCAGCTCCTGGCGCAGGCGCCACGTGAGCTTCTCGCGGATGATCTCGGCGGCCTGGAAACGGGCGCTGCGGTCCGTGACCTGTTCGGCCGGGAAATGCGGCGGTGATTCCGGCAGGTGCTGCGCGACGGCTGCGGAGAGTTCCTTGAGGTTCGTCCCCTTCTTGCCGGACGTCGGCAGGATCGCTGCGAATTCGCCGCGACGCGCGACTTCCTCGAGATACGGCAGCAGCCGCTCGCGGGGCGTGACGACATCGACCTTGTTGACCAGCAGGATGATGGGTTTGCCAATGCGCTTCAGGTCGTCGAGCACGCGCTGGTCGTCCTCGGTCCAGCGGAGCGCTTCAACCACGAACACGTTGACGTCGGCATCCGACAGCGATGCCAGCGCCGAGCGGTTCATGTAGCGGTTCATCATGCGCCGCTCGTCGGTGTGCAAGCCGGGCGTATCGACGAAGACGATCTGCGCGGCATCGGTGTTCTGGATGCCGAGGATACGATGCCGCGTGGTCTGCGGCTTGGGGCTCACGATGCTGACCTTCTGGCCGAGCATCGCATTCAGCAGCGTGGACTTGCCGACGTTCGGCCGGCCAACGATGGCGGCGAACCCGCAGCGAAAGCCGGGCGGATACGAAGCCTCGGCGGCTCCCTCGGCCTCATCGAGATCGAGATCCGGCGCGTCCGGCATCTCCGGCGGTTCCGGGGGCGACTCAGGATGGTTCATGGCTTGCTCTCTCCTGGTCGTTTGGTCAGTTGCTTGAGGGCATCCCCCAGCTGTTCCAGCACCTTGAGGGCCGCTTCCTGTTCGGCTCCCCGGCGACTCGCGCCCTCGCCCTCCGCCCTGAGCCCGAGCAGCTCTGCGCGGCAGGACACGAGGAAGTGCTGATTATGCGCTTCTCCGCTGATGGACTCGACCGCGTACACCGGCAACGGCAGGCTGCGGGCCTGCAACGCCTCCTGCAGCCGGGTCTTGGGATCCTTGAGCTCGGCAGCCGTCGGCAGCCGATCGAGCCTCGGCAGGAACTGCCTTTCGATGACCTGAGCCACGGCGTCGAAGCCGCCATCGAGGTAGATCGCGCCGAGCAACGCCTCGAAGCCGTCAGCGAGGATCGACTTCCGACGGAAGCCGCCGGACTTGAGTTCCCCGGAACCCATCTTCAGGTGGTCGCCCAACCCGAGCTCGGCCGCGATCACCGCGAGCGATTCGCCGCTCACGAGGCTTGCGCGAAAACGCGAGAGCTCGCCTTCGGGGGCCGACGGGTACTCGCGGTATACGAGGCGGGCCACCACACAGTTGAGCACCGCGTCGCCCAGGAACTCGAGGCGTTCGTTGTTGGGGCCGCCGGCGCTGCGATGGGTCAGCGCGGCATCAAGCAGGGACGGGTCGCCGCAGCGGTACCCCAGCGCATCCTGCAGCCATTCGGCGGGCGTCTTCAAGGCGTCCGCAGGCCGTCCGCGACCGACATCACCGCCGCTCCCGTCATTGCGGGATGCTGACCGTCTTTTCGAAGTCGACCACCAGCGAGATGTTGGCGACGAACGGCGCCTCTGCGCGGTAGACCGCGTCCATGATGAACTCGTTGCCTTCCTTCGAGATCTGCACTTCCTTCGCGGTGAGGCTCTTGATGTCCTCGATATCCCAGCGCTTGCCGAGCGACACGGCGATCGAACTGGCGTTGGTCGGCTGGCCGCCGAATTCGGTGCTCACCTGTTCCATGGCGCGGACGACGTTCATGTATTCGAGGTACAGCGGCACGAGGCGGATGCCGGCGTAGAGGCCGAAGCCGAGGATGGCCATGATGGTCACGATGCCGATGAAGGTCGCACCGCGCTGACGATGCGGGCCGAGGTGCCCGTAGTCATTCCGTAGCATGAAGCGTCTCCCTTGAAGTAAACCGAAACCGTTCAGTTGATCGCGTCGCCGATCCGGCTCCACAGCACCGGACCCGACGGCAGCTTCACGTTGAGCCAGATGCGCACCGCCTTGCCGACGAGGTTCCCCTCCGGCACGAAGCCGACTTCCGGGAAACGGCTGTCGCGGCTGTTGTCGCGGTTGTCACCCATGAAGTAGTAGTGCCCCGCGGGCACCACGCCGTCGAAGTCGGCCGCCTCGCGTCCCGGAATGTACATCACCGTGTGCGCGACATCGCCCAGACGCTCGAGGCCGAGCTGCGCCCCGAAGTAGTCTTCCTTCTCGTAAGTGCCGTTGAACTCGACCGGGATGCGCTCGCCGTTGATGAACAGCTGGTCGTTCCGGACGCTGATGCGGTCGCCGGGCAGCCCCACGAGGCGCTTGATGTAGTTGACGGACGGATCCGACGGCAACCGGAATACCACGACGTCGCCGCGTTCGGGGTCGCCCACGGGGACCACCTTCGTATTGACCACGGGCAGCTTGAGGCCGTACGAGTACTTGCTGACGAAGATGAAGTCGCCGTCCAGCAGCGTCGGCATCATGGAATCGGACGGGATGCGGAACGGCTCGAAGATGAAGGACCGGACCACCAGCACGATCAGGATGATCGGGAAGAACGAGCGCGCATATTCGACCAGGACCGGCTCGGCCGGGGCCGCCTCGCCAGCAGCGAGGCCCCTCGTTCGCTGCGGCTGGACGCCCAAGGCATACACGCCCCACACCACGCCCGTCACGAGCGCGGCCACCACCAGGATGAAGGAGAAGTCGATGATCATGCGTCAGTTCGTCCCGAAGGCGCTGCAGGCGATTGAATTGCCGACAGTATTGGTGATTTCGCGGCCAGTGGCTAGGGCTGGCGATCCGTGGCTTGTGGTCGGCGGACGGCGAGCGGTGAAAATGCGAAGAATCCCGGCATCGCACCGGCCCTTTCCGGCCCCCGGCCATCGATCCCCGACCACCTATGCTAGTCCTTGCCGATCTTGAGTACGGCCAGGAAGGCTTCCTGCGGGATCTCCACCGAGCCCACCTGCTTCATGCGCTTCTTGCCTTCCTTCTGCTTCTCGAGGAGCTTGCGCTTGCGGCTGATGTCGCCGCCGTAGCACTTGGCCAGCACGTTCTTGCGCAGCGCCTTGACGGAGGACCGGGCGACGACATTGCTGCCGATCGCCGCCTGGATCGCGACATCGAACATCTGCCGCGGGATCAGCTCCTGCATCTTGTCGACCAGCTCGCGGCCCCGGCTGTAGGCGTGGTCGCGGTGGATGATGATCGACAGCGCATCGACGCGGTCGCCGTTGATGAGCACGTCGAGCTTCACGAGCGGCGCCGACTCGAAGTGGCTGAACTCGTAGTCGAACGACGCATAGCCGCGGCTGCAGGACTTCAGTCGGTCGAAGAAGTCGAGCACGACGTCCGCCATCGGCAGCTCGTACTGCAGCGACACCTGGTTGCCGAGGTACTGCATCTTCTTCTGGCGGCCGCGCTTTTCCGTACACAGCTTGAGGACGTTGCCGATGTACTCGGGCGGCACGAGGATGTTCGCGATGATCATCGGCTCGCGCAGGTCCTCGATCTCGTTCGACGGCGGCAGCTTCGACGGGTTGTCGACGTAGATGGTCGTGCCGTCCGTCTTCGCCACCTCGTACACCACCGTGGGCGCGCTCGTGATGAGCTCGAGGTTGTACTCGCGCTCGAGGCGCTCCTGAACGATGTCCATGTGCAGCAGGCCGAGGAAACCGCAGCGGAATCCGAAACCGAGCGCGGTGGAGACTTCCGGCTCGTAGTGCAGCGCCGAGTCGTTGAGCTTCAGCTTCGACAGCGCGTCGCGGAACGCTTCGTAGTCGTCGGTGCTGACCGGGAACATGCCGGCGAACACGCGCGGCTGGATCTGCTTGAAGCCTTCGAGGGGCGCCTCGCAAGGGCGGTTGTCCATCGTGATGGTGTCGCCGACCGGCGCGCCATCGATCTCCTTGATGCCCGCGATGACGAAGCCGACTTCGCCTGTCAGCAGTGTCTCGGAAGGACGCGACTTCGGCGTGAAGCGTCCGAGCTTGTCGATCTGGTGCGCGCGGCCCGTGGACCACACGCGGATCTTCTGGCCGACTTTCAGCGAGCCGTTCATGACACGCACCAGCGAGACGACGCCGACGTAGTTGTCGAACCACGAATCGATGATCAGCGCCTGCAGCGGCGCTTCGGGATCGCCCTTGGGCGGCGGGATCCGGCGGACGAGTTCCTCGAGGAGGTCGGGCACGCCCTCGCCTGTCTTGGCGCTGACGCGCACGGCGTCGCCGGCCTCGATGCCGATGATTTCCTCGATCTGCTTGATGACCTTGTCGGGCTCGGCCGAGGGTAGGTCGATCTTGTTGAGGACGGGCACGACTTCGAGGCCCTGCTCGAGGGCCGTGTAGCAGTTCGCGACGCTTTGCGCCTCGACGCCCTGGGCCGCATCGACGACGAGCAGCGCGCCCTCGCAGGCCGCCAGCGACCGGGAGACTTCGTACGAGAAGTCCACGTGCCCGGGGGTATCGATCATGTTGAGCTGGTACAGGACGCCGTCGCGACCCTTGTAGCCGAGCGTGACGCTCTGGGCCTTGATCGTGATGCCGCGCTCGCGCTCGAGCGCCATGGAGTCCAGCACCTGGCTCTCCATTTCCCGCGCCTCGAGCCCGCCACAGATCTGGATGAAGCGGTCGGCGAGCGTGGATTTGCCGTGATCGACGTGCGCG
>CAIUGU010000185.1 GCA_903898785.1 uncultured Pseudomonadota bacterium
CGAAGTCGACGCCCTCGACGAAACGGTTCTCCTGCCGCGCTTGCTCCTCGCGGATGAGGTCGGCGACCGGGCCCGGCAGCATCTGGGCTAGCTGACGATGTGCGGTTCGGGCAGCGGCACGATGAACTTGCCCGTGAACCCCCGCTGCTTGAATTTCGGGATCAGTTCGTCGGCGATGTGCCACGACAGCAGCAGCGCGTACTCGGGCTGGTCCTCGAAGAGGCGCCCCTCATCGACGACCGGAACCAGGGTGCCCGGCATGTACTTGCCAACCTTGTACGAGCCCTTGATCTCGACGACGCAATCCAGCAACTCGCGATCGAGACCCATGTAGGTAATCAGCGTGCTCGCGCGCGAGGGCGCGCCAACGCCGTAGATACGGTGGCCAGCGGCGATGATGTCCTTCAAGAGCGCGTGCATGTGTACCTTGGACAACGCCACACGGTGCTTGAATTCAACCAGGCGATCCGACAGCGTGCCGGCCGACCGCTCCTCGTTCACCACGGCCTGAACGGTCGGCTGCACCGGCCGGGTACCCTTCCGGGCGGCATAGACGCGAATCGAGCCGCCGTGCGTCGGGATGCGCTTGGCGTGAATCACTTCGAGGCCGTGCATGTCGAGCAAGTAGGAAATGCTCTCGAGCGAGTAGTGACGCAAGTGCTCGTGGTAAATCGTGTCGTACTGCAGGGTCTCAATCAGCGACATCAGGTAGTGCGATTCGCTGATGAACACACCGTCGTCATCGAGCATCGCCAGGATGCCTTCGACGATCTCGTGAATGCCCTCGATGTGCGCGAAGACGTTGGTCGCCGTGACGACGGTCGCCTTGGTGCCGCACTCCTTGACAGCGCGGGCGGCCGCCGCAGGATTAAAGAAGCTCTGGATGCTGCGGATGCCGCGCGAGTTGGCGAGCTGTGCCATGTCGGTCGGCTCGATGCCGCACACCGGATGGCCGGCGTTCACCCAGTTCGACAGCAGCGTGCCGTCGTTCGACCCGATGTCGACCACCAGTTCGTGGCCCTTGAGCCCCAGCAGCGGTGACGCCTCCTGCTGAAGCTCCGCGAAGTTCTCCCGCAGGATCTTCGTCGTGCCGCTGGTGTACGGGTATTCCGGCGGAAAGAGGATCTGCGGATCGACGATCAGGCCGATCTGCACCAACTGGCACTTCTTGCAGCGCAGCAGCTCCGCGGGATAGGCGGGCTGTTCGTGCGGGCGCTGGCCCACGGGGCGCATCTGGTTCACCGGCGGCAAGTAGCCAAGGAACAACACCGACTCGAGGTCGGGGCTTTCGCACACCTGGCAACGCTCGACCACCACGCTTCCGCCCGTGCCCGCCGCTCGCTTCGTCTCACTCTTCATCGCTCTCTCCTGAAACGTCGTGCCACTTACGATTTGGCAGGCGCGAGGTGCGCATGCTCGTCATACCAGCGCGGCACCTGGGGCAACGCCGCATCCAGTGTGAATTTCGGGGCGTACCCCAGCCGTGAAATCTTCGCAATGTCGGGGCACCGGCGATTGGTGCCGCCTTCCGGGAGCTTGCCTGGCACGACCTGGATGCGGCGGCCGAAACACTGCCCCACCTTCTCGGCGAGCTCGATCATGGTCACTTCTTCGAGCGTGCCGACATGATAAATGCCGAGGTGATCACCCTCGTTCATCGCCAGCACGACGCCATCGGTGAAGTCGTCGATGTACACGAACGACCGCGTCTGCCGGCCATCGCCTTGAATTGGAAACGGCACCGGATCAGCCGCAGAATCCTTCAGCGTCCGCATGCGCAGGGCGAACTGCGGGACGACGTGCTCGAAGCCCATGTCGGCGCCGTAGACGTTATGGGGACGCACGGTGACCACGCGCCGGAAGCGCTGGCGGCCATAGTTGATCGCCATGATCTCGCTGATGATCTTGCCGGCCGCGTACGAGTAGCGGGGATTCAACGGATCAGGAATGCTGAGCGGCGCGGTCTCGTCGGTCGGCACGCGCGGCGGCGTCTGGTAGACCTCGGAGCTCGACATCAGGAACAGGTCCGGCACGTCGTGCGCCTTGCAACCGTCGAGGACGTTGACCATGCCCTTGACCGCCACGTCCAGCACCAGCTCCGGCTTGGTGTAGAAGAACTCGGTGCCGTTGACGAACGCGAGATGGCACACCATCTCGATGCCCTGGCACGCACGCGAGACGGCCTCGGGGTCCCGGACGTCAGCTGGAAAATACTCGTAGTGTCCTTCGATGTCGGCGAGGCGGGCGGCCCGGCCGCGCGAATTGTCATCGAGCACCCGCACCTGGTGACCGTCGCGTACCAGCCGCTTCACCAGCGCGCTGCCCAGGAACCCCGTCCCACCCGTTACCAGATACTTCCGTCCGCTCACATCGATACCTTTCCACCCATCGCCGTCGCTGCTGGAATGCGCACCTGCGTGGCCTGCCGCGCGCTGCTCGGCAAACGCCACGAGCGCTTCAGGCCCCACATGAACCACCGCAGGTACTCCGAGACCCACGGGCCCAGCACGAAGGTCGACTTGCCGCCATACAACCGATCGATCGAGACGATCGGCACTTCCCCAAGCGAGAGGCCAGCCAACTGCGCCTTGATCGCCATTTCAAACGTCACGGCCCAGCCAATCGGACGCGCCTGCAAGTTGAGCGTCTCGAACAGCTCGCGCCGGAACATCTTGATCCCGGTCGTGGCGTCGGTCAAGCCCAACCCCGACAGGCGGCAGAACCACCGGTTCGCGGCACGCGACAGGATTCCACCGATCCAGGAGCCGCCGAGCCGGCGGCCACCATGGGCGTAGCGAGTGCAGCTCACGAAGTCGCAACCACCATCCATCAAGGCGAGCATGTCGTCGATCGCGAGCACGGGGCCCACTTCGTCAGCCGCGAAGATCAGCACGTACTGGCCGCGCGCTTCGGCAATGCCGGCACCGAGGGCATTCAAGACGCCGGGACCGCGCTTGTTGAGAATCGGCCGCAGCGTCGGGTACAGCGGCATCATGGCCTCGACCACCGGCAGGCTGTCGTCGCCCTCCCGGTCGTACACCACCAGTACCTCGTGCGTGGCGTCCACCACAGCACGAAGGATCTTCAGCATGATCTTGAGGTTGATGCCCTCGTTCCGGACGGGCATCACGATGCTGAGCGCGGGCGTGGGGCTGGAGGTCAACGGGCCTGGTAGAAGTCGCGAATGGTCCGGCACACTGTCGCAACGTCGTCGTCGGTGAGCGACAGCGCTGAGGGCAGCCACAGCGACCGCGGCATTTGCCTCGAGCTGTTGGGAAACTGCGCGTCCGGGCGCCGGTACGGGTGCTGCGTATGCAGCGGGTACCAGAACGGCCGGCAGTGAATCTCTTGGGCCAGCAGGTGCGCCACCAGCTCATCGCGGCGGTCAACAATGGCGTCGACCCACTGAGGGGTTTCCCCTCCGTCAATGTCGAAACCGGGCAGCGTCACGCCGTCAACGCCCTGGAGGCCGTCGCGATAGCCACGATAGATCTGCCGCAAGCGGATGACGCGCGGTTCAAGGCGATCGGCCTGCGCCAGGCCAATCGCCGCCTGCAGGTTGGTCAACTTGAAGTTGTAGCCGAGCGTCGGGTGCTCGTCGTTGCCGCCCGTCCCCTTGACCGGCCGACCGTGGTCCTTCAATGCCCGCAGCCGCGCCGCAAAGGCATCGTCGTTGGTCAGCACCATGCCGCCCTGGCCCGTGGTGATGGTCTTGTTGGGCGAGAATGACAGACAGCCGGCCAGCCCGATGGTGCCCAGCCGCCGGCTCTTCGCTTCCGAGAGCAGCGCCTCGGCAGCGTCCTCGATCACGGCAATGCCGTGCTCGGCGCCAATCGCCATCAGCGCCGGCATGTCAGCCGACCGGCCGCTGA
>CAIUGU010000186.1 GCA_903898785.1 uncultured Pseudomonadota bacterium
GCCATCTTCTTGCGCTGGTTGCGGTTGAGCTGCTGCACCTCGCTTGCGTCGCGCACGGTCATGATGCCCATGCCGTAGGTGCCTGCATCGGCCTTGACGATCACGAAGGGCTCCTGGTCGATGCCGTACTCGCGGTACTTGGCCTTGATGTCGGCGAGCATCTCGGACACATAGCCGGCGACGCACTCCTCGCCCTGCCGGTCCTTGAAGTTGATCTTGCCGCAGCGCTCGAACAGTGGGTTGATCATCCACGGATCGATCTTCAGCAGGTCCGCGAATTCCTGCGCGACGGTGTCGTAGTGGGCAAAGTGCTGCGACTTGCGGCGGGTGGTCCAGCCCGTCTGCAGCGGCGGCAGCACCCACTGGTCGAGCCCCTTCAACACCTCGGGCACGCCGCCCGACAGGTCGTTGTTGAGCAGCACCACGCAGGGGTCGAAGCCCTCGACGGTCAACCGGCGGCCGTTGCGTACCAGTGGCTCGAGGGTGATCGATCGGCCGTCGTCGAGCGCGATGTCGGTCGGCGCGGTGATCTCGGGCAGCAGGGTGCCGATCCGCACCACCAGCCCGGCCGCGCGCAGGATGGTGGTCAGCGCGGCCACGTTCTTCAGGTAGAACTGGTTGCGCGTGTGGCTCTCGGGCACCAGCAGCACGCCGCGCGCATCCGGGCAGATCTTCTCGATCGCCGATTGGGTCGCCTGTACGCACAGCGGCAGGAAATCGGGGTTCAGGTTGTTGAAGCCACCGGGGAACAGGTTGGTGTCGACCGGGGCCAGCTTGAAGCCGCTGTTGCGCAGGTCCACCGAGCCATAGAACGGGCTTTCATGCTCCTGCCACTGGCTGCGGAACCAGTGCTCGATCGCCGGCTGTGACGTCAGGATCCGTTTCTCCAGGTCGGGCAACGGACCGGACAACGCGGTCTGCAGATTCGGGACGGGCGTGGCGGGAATCGGCATGGGCATCGACATCGGCTGGGGCGCAATCACGGCTGGCCAGATCACGTCTGGCGGCCGCGCAGTGTAGCCGATCAGGGCGGCGTCTTCGTTACCGGTCGTACAGCTGTCCAGGCGGCTCGTCGGCAGCCGGTCCGCAGCCGGTCCGCAGCCGGCCCTTCGGTTGACCGGCGGCGGGGTTTCATCGAGCATCCTCGACCAGGAAATTCCTCGAGGAGCGCTCTCGGCCTGGATCGAGGACGTGTCCGTCGACGCTAGCTGACGGTGCCGGCAGCCGCAGGCAGCGGTCGGGAGTAGACTCTTGCGCTGTCGCGCAACTGCCCGTTCATCCGAAGGCGGAGCGCACCTGTCCAGGGACCAGAGGAACCAAGGAGATTCCGTGAGCCAGATCGTCAAGTATCGGCGCCAGGCCGGTGCATCCATCGCATTGAATTGTGACTTCAAGCGTGCCGCGCCCGCGCTGTTCGTGCTCGGCCTGTCCTGCAGTGGTGCGTTCGCGGCCGACTTCCCGACCAAGGCGATCCGGATGGTCATTCCGTTCGCACCCGGGGGCAGCAACGATATCGTCGGCCGCATGGTGGGACAGCAACTGCAGGAGCGCCTGGGCCAGCCGGTGATCATCGACAACCGCGGCGGTGCCGGCGGCGTGATCGGCACCGAGCTGGTGGCACGTGCCGCCCCCGACGGCTACACGCTGCTGATCGTGTCCGTCGCCTTCGCGTTCAACCCC
>CAIUGU010000187.1 GCA_903898785.1 uncultured Pseudomonadota bacterium
CATCAGCGCGATGCCTTCGTTCAGCCGCGCGATCGTCAGCGCCGGATCGCGCCGGAACGCCTGCCGGAATGAATCGAGCCCCTCGGCCACGCGTCCTTGACTGAGGTATGCCACGCCGAGGTTGTTGGCGCGGATTGCCTGCGCCTGACCCCCCTGGCCGACCACCAGGGGCGACACCACGAGGACGCCGAGAAGACACCAGAGAATCTGCCAGGTCCGAGACATGTTCCTCACAGGCCGGGCGGCTCCTGCCATCCGCCTACTAGTTCGACGCAGCGGCTGATGGCCAGCACGCGCTCTTCCTCCCACGGACGGCCGACGATCTGGACGCCGATCGGCAGGCCCTCAGCCGACTGTCCCATGGGGACGACGGCCGCGGGGTTGCCCAGCAGGTTGAAATATTGCGAGTAGCTGAACGCCTCCGGATAGGTGACCGTCGTGTTGCCGATGCTCCACGAACGTTCGCCGTGGCGGAACGCGGGAGTCGCGCTGACCGGACACACGAGCACCTGGTAGCGTTCCATTTGATCCAGGAACTTCGCGCGAACGATGTCCCGACGAAACAGCACGTCCAGCAACGATTCCGCGGTCAGCGGCGGATCGAGTTCGGACATGCGGAGTATGTCCCGGACGATCGAGTGCATCTCGCCCTCGCGGCCCAGGTAGGCCTGCCGCAGCACCATCGCCACGCCGTCGATGAACAGCGCGTGCCACAAGCGGAGCGCCTCGTCCAGGCCTTGCGGCACAAAGGGCTCGACGGTGAAACCCTGGTCGCGCAGCGCCGCCACGGTGCGCTGGATGGCGCTCCGGGTTTCCGTGGTGACCGGCACCTGGCCATCGTCGTCGAAGTAGCCGATGCGAGTCTGCAAAAGCGCCTCGCGATCGAATCCCCGCAGGGGTACGGGCGCCGCGTTTGGGTCGCCGTTATCGGGCCCCGCGATCACTTCGAACAACAACGCCAGGTCGTCGATCGTGCGGGCCATCGGACCAACGACGCCAAGCAGGGCGAATGGACCGACCGACGCCGGGAAGTGCCCGGTGGCCGGCACCCGTCCTGGCGTCGGCTTCAGGCCGCAGATGCCACTGAAATGCGCCGGTACCCGGATCGAACCGCCGCCGTCGCTGCCGATGCCGCCGGCGGAGCAGCAGGCGGCAATCGCCGCGGCTTCACCGCCGCTCGAGCCTCCGGGTGTGCGCGCCAGGTCCCAGGGGCTGTTGGTCCGTCCATACAGTGCACTGTCCGTCTCCCACGCCATCAGGAACTCGGGGACCGTGGTGTTGCCGAGCACAATGGCGCCCGCGGACTTCAGCCGCGATACCAGTGGCGCGTCGGCTGCCGCGACGTATCCCTGTCGCAACCGTGTGCCCGCTTCGCAGACCAGCCCGGCGACATCGATGGAGCTCTTGATCGTGATCGGCACGCCATGCAGCGGCCCCAGGGGCGTGCCCGCCGTGATCGCGTCATCCGCCAGCGTGGCCTGGCGCCGCGCCCGGTCCTCGTCGATCGACACAAATGCGTTGAGCCGGTCGTTGACCCTATGGATCTGCCGGCAATGGGCGTCGACCAATTCAGCGACCGACACTTCTCGGTCGCGAATCATTGAAGCCATCTTCACCGCAGAGAATCGCGTTAACGGATTCACAGGCGTGGCGGCGGTTTGCGAGGCGTCTCAGGGTTCGGGTGAGCCTCGATCCACTGCTGCTCCTTGGCGGCTTCCTCAGCGTTTCCGAGCAGGGAGTAGCAGCGCGCCATCAGGATGTGGGCCGCGCGCTCGCTGTTGATGTCGTTGCCATCGGACGACAGAGCCAGCTTGGCTTCGGTGATGGCGCGCCCGCAGTCACCACCGCGGTCGTAGTACTTGGCCTTCTCCAGGCGAGCCGGAGCGAATCGGGGCAGCCGCTGCAGGACCTCGTCCAGGTGGATGTGCCCCCGCCCCCGGCAGGCCGCTACATCGACGCGATCATCGAGGAAGGTCACCTCCATGATGAGCAGCCGCACGTCTTGCAGCGCGGGCTCATTCTCG
>CAIUGU010000188.1 GCA_903898785.1 uncultured Pseudomonadota bacterium
CACCAGGACCAACAGGACGATGCCGGTGCTCATGCGTCTCATCGCAGTTCCATCTCCTCGCTGGGGGATCCCTCGAGCACGAAGACCGCCGCGCCGCCGATCACCGCAAGCACCACGATCGAGGCCAGGCCCCCGACCGCGGCGGCAGACGGAGCCACCATGCCGAAGCAGTCGGTCATCACGAGCGCCACGTCCAGGAAGCCCAGCACCGGCAACGCATCGACGTAGCTCCGGGCCCATCCCTGGATGCCGGTCCGGGGGCCGTGGCCCCGGGCCTTCGTCCACGCGTCGGCTGCCCAGCCGAGCGTGGCCGCGATGGCGACGGTCGAGATAATGGCGAACTGCCGGCCGAAGCCGGCATCGCCGTGTTGAAGCGGGTTCACAGGGGCCTCACGAGGAATGTCTCGTAGTCGATGGAGGCGAGCATCTGCCGGCAACGTTCCTGCAGGGCGCGGTCGGTCCGCTCATGACCGGTCGTGAACGCCGTGTCGATGCGCTTCTCCGAGAGGACCGACTCGTCCATGTCCTCGGACCCCGGCTTCGGGGGCTGGGGGATGTCGAGGTTCCAGCGGACCGCCATCGTCTCGATCCGCAGCTGCAGCAGGTCGATCTTGTCCTGCAGCTCGGTCTGCTGGGCGTGGAGCGCCACCGGCGCCTTGCCGGCGACGACCGCGTCGGCGGCCTTCGAGTCGATCGAGGCGAGCTGGCGGACCAGGCGATCGCGCTTCACGACATTCTGGCGGAACTCCGACTTGACCTCGATTGGCACGTCGGCGGCCAGGGAGGGCGCGCAGGCGAACGCTGCGCAGACGATGGCGAGTGCGATTCGGTTGCTTGACATTGGTATCACTCCTTGCTGGAGCCGGAAGGCGCCATGCGATCGATGCGGGACTTGAGTTCGTCGTCGATCGAGGTGGGCGTCATCACGCCGCCCTCGTCGCCGGTTTCGGTGGACTGGATGGTGTCGACGCGGGTTTCCAGGTCGATCATGCTCGACTCGAGGGCGCCCTGCATGGACTCGGAGAAGGACTCCATCTGGTCCTGCAGCGTCTTCATGCCCTCGACGAAGCCCTGCATGCCGCCACCCTGGACGGAGCCGAGCAGCGAGTCGACGCCCGCCATCGTCTGCATGAGGCCCAGGTAATCGCGGAGCTGGCTGCCGGTGCCGTCGAGCTGCGCGAAGAGCGACTCGGAACCCATGAGCACCTGCTGGTGCGCCACGGAGGCCTGCTCGAGGACCCGCAGCACGCCGAACCAGAGCTTGCGCTGGTCGGGGCTCATGTGCAGCGAGTTCGCGCGCACCTTGGTCAGCGTGCGCATCGTGCGGTAGTGCGCAACGAGCTGGCGCTTGCGCACCGGGTCCTTGGTCTGCGCAATGCGGGTGGCGATCTGGTCGAGCATCTGGTTCGACTGCGCGGTCGCCTTGCCGGCATCCGTGGTCGGGTCGTTCGTCGTGAGCGACTGCGCCAGCTTGGAACGGACCACGGCGATCTGCTCGTTGAGATAGAACTGCGCCTCCCAGAGCGGGTTCACCACGGCATCGCGCGCGGCCAGGACGCCATCGATGGCCTGTGCGCTCAGGGCCACGGCCTCGGTGTTGCGGCCCTGCTCCATGAGCGCGATCGCGTCATCGATCTGGCCGACGAAGCGGGGGAAGCCGCCGCCGATCTCGCCCGCGAGGGGCTGGACGGAATTGCGGAGCGTCTGCACCACCTCGCCGAAGTCGTAGTCGGCGATGTTGCCCTTGCCGGGCTTGGCCAGCTGCAGGCGAGGCCCCTGGGTCAGTGCCGGCGACGCCGCCGTGACCGCCGGCTTCGCAGCGGGCGCGGCGACGGGAGCTGCGGGAACCGCAGCCGCCAGCGTGGTCGGGTAGAGGAGCGAGGCGTCGCCCTCGGCACCGGCCTGCCCGAAGGCAGTGCCGGAGAGGACGAACGAGAGCGGGACGATGGTCATAAAGGGCTTCATGTTGGTCCTCAGTTCTTCTTGGAGGCGGTCAGGGTGACGCCGAGAGAGTCTTGGTTGGAGGTGATGGCGCGACGGAACTCGGGCGCCTTGGTGGCAGACCAGGTGGAGCCGGCCTGCCCGCGATCGCCGCGGCAGTAGGCCTGCGCGCCGTCGATCAGCACGCCCAGCTCGGCGACACGCTGCTTCTGTTCGCTGTTGTCCGCATAGCTGCGGGCCGTATCAAGGGTCGACGCGGCGCCGTCGATGTCGCCGGTCCGGAGATCCGAGACCGTGGAGCGCATCGCCTTGTTGTAAATCTCCTGGCGCTCACCGGAGCACCCTCCGAGGCCGATGGTCAGGGTGGTGGCCACCGTGGTCAGCCAGATCATTCGAGTTCGCATGGGTCATCCTCGCGTTGCCGGAACACTTCGGTGAGCAGCCACGAGGCTGCCCCTGAACGAGGACGGCCCAACCCGGGGGACTTGCAGGATGTCGACGAACTTTTTTGGGGGTGCCCGATTCCCGGTCAGGGAGCCTGGGAAGGCCACTGCAGCAGCCCGCCGCGGACGTTTCCGGCCAATCCCGGCAGGGGCCGCGAACCCGCCACCAGCCGGGCAACAACTTCGGCGGGGGCCATTCCGGGATTCAGCTCGATGATCCGCGCCGCTGCACCGGTGACGAACGCGCAGGCGTAGGACGTGCCGCAGGCAAGGCTGGAACCGCCGCCTCCATCGCTCACCATCACCCACGTCCCCGGGGCCACCAGGTCCACGGAGCGGCTCCCGCGAGCGGAACCCTGGCCGTCCCAGCTCGAGAGTGCGCCGTCGGGACCCACGGCCCCCACGCAGACGATGTTCGGCCTGTCGAGGCAGGCCGGATACGCCGGATGCTCGTCGAGGTTCTCGCGCGCGTTGCCCGCGGCACATACCACCACCACGCCGGCACGCTCAAGCTCGTCCCACACCGGATCCGCCGCGAAGGTGCGCAGCGAATCGGCGTCGAGCGGAACCGACAGGCTCAGGTTGACCACGCGGCAGCCCGCAGCGAGCGCCCTTCGAAGCGCCACCAGCAGTTCGTCCGCTCCGCCGCGCGGCGCACGGTATGCGGGCGCATCGACGGTGGTCGTGATGCGGATGGGCACGATGGGAACGCCGGGCAGCACGCCGGGCAACCACGGGGCTTCGCCGCCGATGATCGAGATGACACGGTTCCCATGGCGGAACGGCGCGCGACCGTTGCGACGGATCTCCGCGCGCATGGCCTCGCGGACGTCGGTAGTGATCGAGGCGAAGGAGCGAGAGAGGTACGGGTCGTCGGGATCGAAGTCCGCGTCCACCACGCCCACGCGCACGCTGCAGGGCGCAGCGCCTGGCGCAGGCTCGCGCCAGCCGATGTCGATGCCGGCGTCGAACGGGCTCTTCAGGGGCCAGCGCAGCAGTGCATAGC
>CAIUGU010000189.1 GCA_903898785.1 uncultured Pseudomonadota bacterium
CAGGTCTTTTTCAACGACGCCGACGCAGAATCCCGCGAGGTCGTAGTCGCCCTCGGTGTACATGCCGGGCATTTCGGCGGTCTCGCCACCGACCAGCGCGGCACCCGCCTGCACGCAGCCTTCGACGATGCCCTTGATGACCGCTTCGGCCGTGGCGACCTCGAGCTTGCCTGTCGCATAGTAGTCGAGGAAGTAGAGCGGTTCGGCCCCCTGCACGACGACGTCGTTGGCGCACATGGCGACCAGGTCGATGCCGATGGTGTCATGGCGACCGGTCTCGATGGCGAGGCGCAGCTTGGTGCCGACGCCGTCCGTGCCAGAGACCAGGACCGGTCGGCGGTAGCGGTCCACCGGCACTTCGACCAGCGCGCCGAAGCCGCCCAGGCCTCCGAGCACCTCGGGCCGCATCGAGCGGCGGACGTGGGGCTTGATGCGCTCGACGAGCTCGTCGCCTGCGTCGATATCGACTCCGGCATCGCGATAGGTGAGGGAAGGTGAAGTCATGGGCGGGCGGTCGCTCGGGACGGGAGGGGGAATCGGGGCCGCTGGGCGGGTCGTGTGGTATTTTACACAGCCTTGTTGCCCGGACCTCATGCGAATTATGGACCACCGCGCGTCCCTCCAAGGCTCCATGACGCTGACCACTGACAGCCGCCCGTCACCGCGACGTCCGTACCGGGGCCTTGGGGCCTGGATGCTGGCCATCGCTAGCGCCGTGTCACTCGCGTCACCGGCCTCCGGCGCCGTCGTGGTGCCGCGTCTGTACGAGGCCTCGGTGCCCTCTGCCGGGACGGGCGAAGCCGCCCGCAAGGTGGCGTTCGCCGCCGCGCTCAAGACCGTAGCCGTCCGCACGAGCGGCCGACGCGATGCCGGCGAGCGGCTGAGTCCGGCGGTGCTGGCCGACGCGGGCAGTCTGGTCCAGCGCTTCGGCAACAATCCGGACGGCACGCTGCAGGTCGGCTTCGACCGCGCCTCCATCGACCGCCTCCTCACCACCAGCGACCTGCCGGTGTGGGGCAGCGAGCGTCCGGTCACGCTGGTGTGGCTGTCGATCGAGGAGGCCAACGGCCAGCAGAACTGGGTCGGTTCGCAGACGGTGATGCCCGAAAGCCGGGTGCTGCAACAGGTTGCGGAGTTGCGTGGCCTGCCGCTCGTTTGGCCGGTGATGGATACGGAGGACCGCCAGCTCGCCGCCGCCCTCGGTAACGGGGAGCAGGCTGCCACGCGCCTCGCAACCCTGGCCTCGCGTTATCGCGCGGACGCCGTGCTGGTCGGTCGCGGGCGCCGCGCTGCGGGCAACGACGTCTCGGTCCGCTGGAGCCTGCAGTTCGGCACGACGAACGCGGAGGCGGCTGGCTCGGTGCCGGAAGGGGTGCATTTTGCGGCAGACCAGCTGGCCAGCCTGTTCGCGGCGGCGAACGGCGCGGAGCAGGTGCTCATCGTCGACGTGGCTGCGATTACCGACCTCAAGTCATATGCCGAGACGCTGAATTACCTCGAGGGACTGACGCTGGTCCGGTCCGCGGCCGTCGATCATGTGAACGGCGAGACCGTGCGCTTCCGGCTGCAGGTGCGGGGCGATGCCGCGCTGCTTGCCCGTGCCGTGCGGCTGGGTGCCAGGCTGGCACCCGAGCAGGGTGATGGGGTAGTCGCGGCGGACCGGCTGGCGTTGCGCTACCAGCCCTCCACAATTCCCTAAGAGATGCTCCGTCATCTGCCCAACGCGCTCACGCTGCTGCGCATCCTGCTCGTCGGCCCGGTCGTCTGGCTCCTGCTGCATGGCGACTATCCGCGCACGCTGATCGTTTTCGCGATTGCTGCCGTGACCGATGCGATCGACGGGCTGCTCGCGAAACGCTTCGGCTGGACGTCCGAACTCGGCAAGGTGCTGGATCCCCTCGCGGACAAGCTGCTGCTCGTCGCCATGTTCCTCACGCTGAGCGTGCTGGGGCTCGTACCGGTCTGGCTGGCCGTTCTGGTCGTCGCGCGCGACGTGGTGATTGCCGTCGGCGCGCTGCTGTTCCGGCTGAGATTCGGCGCGCTGGGGGGGGCGGCCGACGCCGGTCAGCAAGCTCAATACCCTGTGCCAGATCCTGTTCGTGCTCGCCGTGACAGCCAGGGCGGCGGGCGCAGGCCTTGCGGAACCTGTCGTCATGACGCTCGGCGCACTCGTGATGGTGACCACGGTCGTCAGCGGACTGGATTACGTGCTGCGTTACGCGTCGCGGGCCATGGCGCTGCGTCGCGAGCAGGCAGGCCGCTGATGGTGGCGCCCCGGCAGCTCCCGCTGGGAGTGCGGCTGCGCGACAGCTCCGTGTTCGCCAGTTTTCACGCCGGCAACAATGCGCTGGTCGTCGAGACGCTGCGCGCGCTGCATCCTGAGCCGCATCGGCCCTCGATCTGGCTCTTCGGACCTGCCGGTACCGGCAAGACGCACTTGCTGCAGGCGGTCTGCGCCCGTGCCGGGGATGCCGGGCAGTCTGCGGCCTACGTGCCGCTCGGCGACCTGCGCGACCTGGGTCCCGAAGTGCTCGCCGGCTGCGGGCGTCTGAACTGGGTCTGTCTGGACGATGTGGCGTCGCTGGCGGGCCACGCCGCGTGGGAGCGGGCACTGTTCGGGTTGTATACGGAGCTGTGGGACAACGGGGGCCGGCTCATCGTGACGGCGTCCTCGCCGCCAGCACGGGTGGCGTTCCAGCTGCAGGACCTGGCGTCGCGTTTCGGGGGTGGGACGGTACTCAGGTTGCAGCCGCTCGAAGAGGGGGACAGGCTGGAGGCGCTGCGCCTGCACGCGAGCCAGCGGGGACTCGAGCTGCCGGACGATACGGCGTCGTTCCTGCTGAATCGCCTGCCGCGCGACATGCATTCGCTGTGCGCGTTCCTCGATACGCTCGATGAAGCTGCGCTCGTCGCGCAACGCCGGCTCACCGTGCCGTTCGTCAGCGCGCTTCTCAAGTTGGCCGCAGGCGAGTCACCCTGAGATAGAAAATCAGCGCGGCGAAGAATGCGAGCGCAAGGCCGACGCAGGCACTCGCCCACCCGCGGCGCGCGGGATCCGCGATCGCTTCCATCACGCCGATGATGAGATAGGGCATGACGCACAGCGTGGCCCACACGTGCGTGAAGCGATGCGCGCGCAACAGGCCCGACCAGGGGGCGAGCAGGGGAATGGCTGCCAGGAACGCCAGTCCGAGGCCCGCCAGCGACGGGCGCAAGCTGAGTTGCCATGCCACCACCGTCGCCAGCAGCAGTCCGTGGGTGGCGAGCACGCCCCGACGCGCGGAGAGGACCGGATCGCTCACGATCGGGCGGGCTGGATCTTGACTGCGAGGTCCGCGACGCGGCGCCCCAGTTGCTGCGCCAGGTGCCGCTCGTCGTCCGACAGCTGTCCGGGCTGGGCGGCGGTGCCGCCGACGTGGCTCGCGCCGTAGGGCGAGCCGCCGGTGCGCGTGGAGGTCAGCGCGGCTTCGGTGAATGGCAGCCCGACCAGGTACATGCCGTGGTGGAGCAACGGCAGCATCATGGTCAGCAGCGTCGATTCCTGGCCGCCGTGCATTGTCTGCGTCGACGTGAAGACGGCCGCAGGCTTGCCGGCCAGTGCGCCGCTCAGCCAGAGCGCACTCGTGCCGTCCAGGAAGTGTTTGAGCGGGGCGGCCATGTTCCCGAAACGCGTCGGGCTGCCGAGGACGAGGCCAGCACACTCCGCGAGGTCTTCGTGGGTGGCGTAGGGCGGGCCGCTGTCCGGCACGGCAGGTTCGGGAACGCTGACCACCGGGCTGACCGGCGGGACCGTCCGCAGCCGGCACCGGGCGCCCGGAACGGCTTCAATGCCGCGCGCGACCTGGCGGGCGAGTTCCGCGGTGCTGCCGCCGCGGGAGTAGTACAGGACCAGGATCTCAGCCATGGGATGACCTTGTGTGGACAGGGCGGCGCACAGTGTAAGCCAGCCGGGGCTCGCTGCAGGGACCGCGTGCAGACGGCGCTTGACCCCGGGGGCTGTCCGTTGCTAGCGTCACTTTTGCCGTCGCGATTAATGGGTTGCAATGACCACCAGCCTGCTTTGCCGCCGTGTTTCCTCTGCCGTCCTGGTCGGCGTCGCACTGCTTGGGCTCGCCGCCTGCGCCGGGATTCCGGCACAGGAGATGAGCAACGCGCGGCAGGCCATCCGTGCCGCCCAGGAGGCCGGCGCGGCGCAAGCCGCCCCGGGTGAGATCGAGAAGGCCCAGCAATACCTCACGAAGGCAGAGTCGAGCATGCAGCAGCGGCTCTTCCGCCAGGCCCGGGACGAGGCGAGCGAGGCCCGTCGCATCGCCAGCGAAGCCCTCCAGGCCGCCCAGGCTGCCAAACGCACTTTGCCTTGAGCGAGCCGCTCATTGCCCGCCGCTGCTTCGTCAGCGGTCGCGTCCAGGGCGTGTACTTCCGTGCGAGCACCCGCGACCAGGCGAGACTTCTCAGCCTGATGGGCCATGCCCGCAACCTGGACGACGGACGAGTGGAAGTGCTGGTTGTCGGCCGGCCCGACGCCGTGGCGACGCTCATCGACTGGCTGGGGAAGGGCCCGCCTTCCGCCCGGGTCGACCGTCTCGAGGTCTTCGAGACCGAGGGCGGCGAGATCCCGGACGGCTTCCACGTCCGCTAGCAGGGTGATGCAAAACCCTTTTGCAGCACCCTGTTATTCCGAGTCACGGATGACTCGGCGAAATCGACGAGAGATCACTCGTTGATTTCGGGAGCCAGTGAAAACCACGCTTTTCGCTGGCTCCAGATGCAAAAGGCACGGACAGACTTTTGCATCAACCTGCCAGGCGTCGATCCGCTCGGGGCTATTGGAACTGCCAGCGGTCCGCGAGGCGGGCAAGGACGAGGTCGGCATAGTTGCGCCGGCCGACGCTGCCGTTGTAGCGGGCGAGCGCCTTCGTGTAGTCGCCCTTTTCCCGGTCGAGGTAGAACTTCAGGATCGTGCAGCCCATGCGGATGTTCTGCGGGATGTGCACGAGCTGCTCGTTCTTCATGCCGAGCTGCCTGGGCCAGAACGGCATGATCTGCATCAGGCCCACGGCACCGGCCGACGACACGGCCCAGCGATCGAAGCGGCTCTCCACGTCGATCACGGCCATGACCAGCGCCGGCGGCAGGCCGAGCCGCTTGGCTTCGCAATTCACGTGATTGAGGATGTCCTCGCGCTCCGTCTGGTTCTTGACCAGCTTCGCGAGGCGCGGCTGCATTGCCACGAACCACACCTGCTGCTCGAACTTGTCGGCGAAACAGCCTGACTCGTGCAGGGCCCGTTCCAGCAGGCCCTTGAGTTCCGGGTCCCGTTGGCCCTGCGCCTGCGCGAGCGGCGACAGCAGGCCGAGGAGGGCGGCAGCCAGGCCGAATCGCACGAGGTGCTTGAGGCGCCGCATGTCAGCTTTGCATGCGGCCGCGCAGGAAGCCGATCACGTCATCGAGCGGGCACTCCTCGCTCGCAGCGGCGCGCCGATGGCGATACTCCAGCACGCCGCGGTCCAGGGATTTCTCCCCCACGACGATCCGGTGCGGGATGCCGAGGAGTTCGTCGTCCGCGAATTTGACGCCCGGCCGCGCATCGCGGTCATCGAACATCACGTCGATGCCGGCCGCAGTCAGCTCCGCGTACAGCTTCTCGGCTGTTTCACGGACGCGATCGGAGCGTTGCAGGTTGATGGGCACGAGCGATACCTGGAATGGGGCCAGCGCATCCGGCCAGATGATGCCGCGCTCATCGTGATTCTGTTCGATGGCCGCCGCTACGACGCGCGTCACGCCGATGCCATAGCACCCCATCCACATCGTGACCGACTTGCCCTGCTCGTCGAGTACGGTGGCCTGCATGGCCTCGCTGTACTTGCGGCCGAGCTGGAAGATGTGGCCGACCTCGATGCCGCGGGCGATACCCAGCGTGCCCTTGCCCGTGGGGCTCGGGTCCCCGGCCACGACATTGCGGACGTCGACGGCCTCGGCCCCGGGCAGGTCGCGGCCCCAATTGACGCCCGTGAGGTGGTGGTCCGCCTTGTTGGCGCCGCAGGCGAAGTCGGCCAGTGCCAGGGCCGAGTGGTCCGCGTAGACCTTGATATTGAGGCCGACGGGGCCGATGAAGCCGGGCTCGCACCCGGTGGCTTCGGCAACCTGCGCCGCCGACGCCATCTTGAGCGGGTTCGCGACGCCGGGCAGCTTCTGCGCCTTGACGGCATTGAGTTCGTGGTCGCCGCGGACGACGAAGGCGACGACGCCGCCGTCGCTGCCTTCGACCAGCAACGTCTTCACGCAGCGGTCGGCCGTCACCTTCAGGAACGCCGCGACGTCGGCGATGGTCTTGGTGCCTGGCGTGCGGACTTCCGCCAGCGCTTGCGATGCGGTTGCACGGCCCGCAGCGGGCGGGAGCGCCACGGCCATTTCCAGGTTGGCGGCGTAGTCGTCGCCGTCGGAGAACGCGATCGCATCCTCGCCCGAGTCGGCCAGCACGTGGAACTCCTGCGACCGGTTGCCGCCGATGGAACCCGTATCCGCGTCCACCGCACGGAACCTGAGCTGCATGCGCGAGAAGATGCGCGTGTAGGCGTCGAACATGCGGTTGTAGCCTTCAGCCAGCGATGCCGGATCCAGATGGAAGGAGTAGGCGTCCTTCATCAGGAACTCGCGCGAACGCATCACGCCGAAACGGGGCCGGATCTCGTCGCGGAACTTGATCTGCACCTGGTAGAAGTTCACGGGCAGCTGCTTGTAGCTGCGCAGTTCCTTGCGGGCGACCTCGGTAATGACTTCCTCGTGCGTCGGGCCGTAGCAGTACAGCCGGTCGTGGCGGTCCTTGATCCTGAGCAGTTCGGGGCCGAACTGGTCCCAGCGGCCGGACTCCTGCCACAACTCCGCCGGTTGCACTGTCGGCATCAGCAACTCGAGCGCCCCGGCACGGTCCATTTCCTCGCGGATGATCCTTTCGGCCCTGCGCAGCACCTTGAGGCCCATCGGCATCCAGGTGAACAGGCCGCCCGCGAGGCGGCGGATCAGCCCCGCGCGTAACATGAGCTGGTGGCTGACGACTTCCGCATCGGCGGGGACGTCGCGGAGGGAGACGATCGGGTAGGCTGAAACGCGCATTTTTTGTTCGGAGTCGAGTCTTGATCTGCTTGAGGGAAGGCCGATAAACCGGGGCGTCCGGGCCGTTCGTGACGAGCCCTCGGCCCAAAGTCGTTATGATAGTGCCTCGGGCAGCGTACGTGCCCGCCAATGTGGGGTAAAGTCGCCCCGGTTGCCTTAGGTCGCGCAAGGGTCCCGATGCCTGATGACAGACGAAACCCCCACTGATCACGAGCCTGAAGCGAAGCTCCGCAGCCGCGGCGTCTACCTGCTGCCGAACCTGCTGACCACCGGGACGCTGTTCTCCGGCTTTTACGCCATCGTCGCGGCGATCGACGGCAACTTCGGTCGGGCCGGCATCGCCGTGTTCGTGGCCATGATTTTCGACGGGCTGGACGGGCGCGTGGCCCGCTGGACCCGCACCCAGAGCGAATTCGGCAAGCAATACGACAGCCTGTCCGACATGGTGGCGTTTGGCGTGGCGCCCGCGATCGTCGTGTACCAGTGGGGCATCGCAGGCGTCTATGAGTACGGCCGCCTCTGGGGCCGCCTCCACAGTGGGTCTCCCCAAAGCCGGGGAGTCGTTCCTGCGGAGTGCCCTTCAAGGGGGCACCCCCACCCGTGATCATCTTCCAGGGTCCAGAGGGGGGGGGGTGACACAGACCAACATGAGAAACCACCAAACAAGCCGACACTCAAGACCACCAAACAAGCCGACACTCAAGACCACGACCCAGGCTCCTAAACCATAAACCCTAGCCCCTAAACCCGAAAGCCCATTTCTTTTTAAAAAACCTACCATTTCGCCACGCCAGCCAACAATGGCCGCACCTAGCCCGCTTATCGA
>CAIUGU010000190.1 GCA_903898785.1 uncultured Pseudomonadota bacterium
GTTCAATTCCTTCCTAGACGGCACCAAGTCCGCCCTGGAAATGGCCGCGATCGCAAATGCCTGCACCCTCGACGTACCGCACGATGGCCTCACCTTCCCGCCCTGCGGCGTGGATGATCTCGCCCACGTGCTGCGACCGCGGGCAGACGGTGGCCAGCTCGAGCGTTCCGGCGTCGTCGAGGTGGTCTCGTCACTGGAGCGCGACGGTCGCCCGGTGTTCCGCGATCTGCGCTGGGGCGTTTACACCGTGCTGCGCGCGCCCAACGACTACACCGCCGCCTGTTTCCGCCAGTACGGCGTGCCAACCGACAAGTCCGGCTGTTACGCTGCGATGTACAAGCCGTTCCACCTGATCGGACTCGAACTGTCGGTATCGATCCTGTCGGTTGCGCTCCGGGTCGAGCCGACGGGTACGACGCGGGAATGGCGCGGCGACGTCGTCGCGGTTGCCAAGCGCGCGCTGAAAGCCGGCGAAATGCTCGATGGCGAAGGCGGATACACCGTGTGGGGCAAGCTGTTGCCCGCTGCCCGCTCGCGTTCGCTGCAGGCGGTGCCGATCGGCCTTGCACACGGCATCGCGCTTACTCGCGACGTCGCACGCGGTGCGATTCTCACGTCCGCCGACGTTGCTTGGGACGAAGCGAATCCCGCCTTGTCCCTGCGCCGCGAGATGGAAGCAGCCGACGCCTTCGGTCGCTGACTTGCAAAGTGCGGATCTGGCCGGGCGCCAATGGCGCACCAGCCCGAATTCAACGAAGCTCGAAGGCCGTTGCGCTTCGATTTCATGAGGTAGCGATCGCGCCCCGGCGACAGCGTACCGAAAACCTTCAAATAGTCAGCCAGGCGAGCAGGCTACAATCGCGGGTGGCGGACAGCATGTCGCCGTCGCAGGTTCCCAGCTCCAGCATGCGCTGACCCAGTTCGGATTGCAGGAGTTCGTGCAGCCCGAGTGTCGCGCCAGCGGTGACCAGGATCGATGCGACGAATGCCCTGGCGCGGCGGCGGGCCGGCGAACTCGCCGCGTTGGCTTCACGGTGGTCGGCGAGCGAAATCACTTTGTTGTCCCCGGCAGCGTTCTCGGGAGCGGCAATAGCTTCGCTCGACGTTTCGGCAGCAAGGGTGGTTGCCGTCGTCCCAGTGGCGGGGGCAGAGGCGTCAGATGCCGCAGCGGCGACCTCGGTCTCCAACTCTACGAATTCGCCGGTCAGGGCTTCGGTCTCGATCGGCGTGGTTTCGTCGAGCGAGCCTGCGACATTCTCGGTAGCAGCGACAACAGGAGTTTCGGCTGGCGGCTCGGCCGCTTCGGCCAAGGGCGCACTCGCCACTTCTTCTGGCAACTCGGTCGCAGGCTGAAGCTCCACTGGCAAGACGCTCACGGCGATATCCGAAAGGTCCGGAACGGCAGCATCGGCATCGGGCTGGACAGCCCCCTCGAGGGCGATCGCAGCTTGCAGGTGCGTTTCGAGGGCTTCCCGGTCCCGATCGAGCTGAGCGATCAACTGGTCGCTGACGGCTCTGAGCGCCGACAGCGCATTGCCGAGAGCGGCGAACTGAGTGCGGTAGGTATCGAGGCTCGATGCAATCGAGTGAAGCTGGGCATGTGTCGACATCAATTCAGTCCTCATGAACGCGGCGAGGGGACAAGTAAATGTTAGCTGTGTTCAATATCGCCGGAATGAGTGAATCTAGGCTTAAAGAGCGTTGTAATATCGAACGAAATATGAGCCGCGAGGTGCGCCGGCCGGCCGGTTGCACAATGCAGGGTGGAGAACCTTGCCGGCGCCGTCACGACCTGCGTTGACGCGGGAAGGTTCGTGGTTATAGTGCGCGCCTTCGCACGGCGCATGCCCCAGTGGCGGAACGGTAGACGCGTCAGACTCAAAATCTGATATCTGCAAGGGTGTGGGGGTTCGAGTCCCTCCTGGGGCACCATGGCGTTGAAAGTCAAAGCCTGCGGTGAGATCGCGCCTGGATGGATGACCGGTATCTCAAGGTGATCCAGCGGCGTTCATTTTCCTGCTCACGCTTTCGCCCTTTGTGCTGTTGCGCTGCCGCTGTTCCGAACAAATCAGCATTCGGCGGGTCTTCGACTTCGTATTTCCACACCTGGTCGGCCAGCAGAGAGCCGTGCTCGGACCCGGAGCGGTTCGTCCTCACTGCAGCCCCTTGATGATGCTCGTCGCCGTATTGACCGGGGCCAACGTCGCCTGCAGCAGACCCATGACTTCCTTGAACTCGCTCACGTCGCTGTCGTAACAGGCGATCGCGTCGTCGGGCATCAGGAATGGATTGATGGTATCGCGGTCCGCGCTGCGGACGAGATCCTCGACCGAGCGCTGGATCACCTCCGTCTCCTTGGTGCGCGGATTGCGGCTGATCAGGATGATGTGGCGGCGTGCATTGGTTGCCAGTGACCCGCCGACGCAGTTCGCCTGCACGGCTCCCTGCAGCAGACGCGTTCCATACGGGACGCTGCCGGCGAACAGGTGGCTCTGGATCGTGCCGGCATTGCCATAGGACGGCGCGGCGAGATTGGAATAGACCATGCGGATGCCGGGCGGTGTGATCTGGGACGGCCGGACGAGCGACGGCTGGAAGCAGGAACTCTCCTCGACCTGGATGTGGTCGCCGTCGACGAGCGCCAAGTCGTCGACTTGGGCGCCCGTGATCGCGCCCCGCCAGTCGAGCTTCGTCTCCCTGCCATTCCGAATGAGACGGATCGCAGATATGTCGGCATCGGGGCGCACACCGCCGGCGGCGCGGAGTGCTGCGGGAACGAAGCGTTCCATCGGGTTGTCGCCGTAGCGTGCGAGAACGCGATCCAGCTTGTCGGAATCCTTGATCCCGCCGATGGCATAGCGGCCCGGCAAGAAGACCGCGCCAGATACGGTGATGTTCACCGGCGCGTATTGCACTGTCCGAACCGTGATCCGGGCGCCTTCCGCCGAGAACACGCCGGAGCGCACATAGGCCTGCTGTATGAGCCTCGTCAGTTCGTCGCTCGTGGTGCCTTCGGCGAGGACCGTGCCCGAATACGGAACGGCGATGGTCCCGTCGGCACCGATCACATAGTCTCCCGAAAACTCCTGCGAGCCGAACACGAGGACGTTGACCCTGTCTCCGGCGGAGAAACGCATCGGCGGCTTGCGCTTCGCTCGCGCTGGCGGCAGGACGCGCGTCGACGCCGTCTGCGAATTCAGCAGGCCGGCGGCAGCACACGCCGGCGCCTGCGTGCGCACGCTCTCGCGGCTGCGCGCATCGATCGTCGCCTCGGGGGCATAGAGCTGGCTTTTCAGATTGTGCGGCGGGCGAAGAGCGGAGCAGCCCGCCGACAGCGATGCCAAGCAGGCAGCAGAAATCATCAGGCAGCGCCGCGTCCAGCGGACCTGCCTTGCCGATCTCTTGTTTTGGCTGTCCGCCAACCCGCAGTCTCCAATACACGATCAGTCAGGCGCGACGCGCTCGACCACCGACCCTTCCAAAGCAACTCCAAGTGGGATGGCAGGACAGACGCCCGCCGCTCCCGTTCCTGTCGAACACTCTCCCCACGAACCATCGATCACCACAGCACATCTGCGCCGATTCCCAACTCCGAAGATTGCTGAAAGCTGTGCATTTCAACCTCTGCGTTCACAGGAGACCTTTGTTCGTCGCCAAGTCTGTCCCTTGCTCACCCGGGCAGCCCTCTTTCGATTGCACGGCTCAGGTCGTTGACCACGGTCGGCCGGGCCGCTTACGTTCGCAGATCGGCTCACCAGGAGGGACCCCAATGGCACTCGATCTCAAGCTCGACGGCAAAAAGGCCGTCGTCACCGGCGGCAGCGAAGGCATCGGAAAGGGCATAGCGAAGGCGTTGGCCGAACAGGGCTGCGACGTCGCTATCTGCGCGCGCCGCAAGGAACCACTCGAAGCGACGGCAGCCGAGATCGCGCGCGCGACCAACCGCAAGATCATCGCGATCCCTGCCGACCTGACGAGCGCGAAGGACGCGGAGAACTTCATCAAGAAGTCCCATGAAGCGCTCGGGCGGATCGACATCCTCGTCAACAACGCGGGATCTGCCCCTGGCGGCGTGATCGAATTCCTATCGGAAGAAGCGTGGATGCAGGCTCTGCAGCTCAAGTTCATGGGCTTCGTGCGCTGCCTCAAGCACGCACTTCCGATCATGGTCGCGCAGGGCGGCGGCAGGGTCGTGAACCTGATCGGCAACGACGGCGTGAAGGACAGCTACTGGGAGATCGCGCCCGGGGCTGCCAACGCGGCCGGGCAGAATCTGACCAAGTCGCTCGCCGGCCAATACGGCAAGCATAACATCTCGATGTGCGCGGTTAACCCGGGGCCTGTGCGTACGGAGCGGTGGGCAGGGCTCGTCAAGGCGATGGCGCGGGA
>CAIUGU010000191.1 GCA_903898785.1 uncultured Pseudomonadota bacterium
AGCTTCCAAAGTCCATCTCGCTCTGGCTACACTGTGTCGGCATCGGGGATTGCCTCTGCTCGGCTGAAGTCTTTGTCGCAGAAGCACTTTCGCTGAGTCGGAGCCCCGGTGCTCCTCAGGCGCGGGAGAAAGCCGGGCTAGGCTTGATCAGAAGTGGTCGAGTTTCGACCCTCCGGTCCGAATTTTCCGGCAATGTGTGGCAAGGCTCGCGTCGACCATGAGCACTAATCCCCAGATCGAACTCTCGATCCTCGTGGTCAGCTACAACACGCGTGAGATGACGCTCGCCTGTCTCGATTCGATCGCACGGGAGACCCGGGCTTCGGCGTATGAGGTCATTGTCGTCGACAATGCGTCGAAGGATGGCTCGGCGGTAGCCATCGGCAATCATCACGTGAGGCCGCGGCTGTTCGCGTTGAATGACAACATCGGCTTCGCCCGCGCCAATAACCTCGCCGCCCAGCATGCGAGCGGGCGATACGTGCTGTTGATCAATCCCGATACGGTTGTGCTCGATCGCGCGGTGGATCGGCTGCGGGAGTTCGCCGAGGCCAGGCCCGAGGCGATGATCTGGGGCGGTCGTACCGTGTTCGCCGACCGCACCCTCAATGCGGCGAGCTGCTGGTCTCGGATGACGCTGTGGAACCTGTTGTGCCGGGCGGTGGGGCTCACTGGCATGTTTCCGACGACGGAGCTGTTCAACGGCGAGGCCTACGGCGGCTGGCGGCGTGACACGACCCGTGAGGTCGATATCGTCAGCGGCTGCTTCCTGATGACGCCGCGCGCACTGTGGAACGAGCTTGGCGGCTTCGACGAACGCTTCTTCATGTACGGAGAGGAGGCCGACCTCTGCCTCCGGGCTCGAGCGCTCGGTGCCAGGCCCTGCGTCACGCCGGCTGCAACGATCATCCATCACGGCGGTGCCTCCGAAGCGACGCGGGCGGGCAAGTCGATCAAGCTGCTGGCGGCGAAGGCCTCGCTGATCGACCGGCACTGGTCGCCACTCATGCGTCCCCTCGGCCTTGCGCTGCTCGAGGCGTGGCCGCTGACGCGATGGTTCGCGCGCGCGGCACAGGCGGCGGTGACCGGCTCGGCAGCCGCCTCGGATACTGCTGCCATGTGGCACGAGGTCTGGAGTGCGCGTCGTGCCTGGCGCAAGGGCTACGACGCAGACGGAAAGCTACCGCTCGATGGGCACCCGCCCGCCGCGTCCGCGGCTCCGACCTGACGAGGAGTGAGGCCGCACATGTCGACCTCGATGGCGCTGCCGCCACCACCCGATGCACTTTCGGCCGTCAGGATCGCCGCCGCGCAGGCGCGTCCGGCTGTTGCCTTCACCATCGGTACTCTGGTGAACGACCGTGCGCAGTACGACGCGATGCGAGCCACGTTCGAGGCGCGCGGCTTCACCACCGACGGCTGCGAATTCCTGTTTATCGACAACACCGGGGCTGCGCAGACCTGCGCTTACCGTGGGCTCAACGCGATCCTGACATTGGCGCGCGGTCGCTACGTCATCCTGTGCCATCAGGACGTCCGGCTCGATCGGGACGATCGGGCCCAGCTCGAGCGACGGCTGGCCAGTCTCTCGCGACACGATCCAGCCTGGGCCGTGGCGGGCAATGCCGGTGGTGTTGCCGCAGGGCAGCTGGCGCTGCGCATCAGTGATCCTCACGGAACGGATCGAACGGTTGGAGAGCTGCCCGCGCGCGTGATGAGCCTCGACGAGAATTTTCTGATTGTCAGGCGCGATGCTCGTTCCCGATCCGTACTACGCGACATACGAAGGTTTGGTTGC
>CAIUGU010000192.1 GCA_903898785.1 uncultured Pseudomonadota bacterium
AGCAGCTTCTCGCGGAAGCCCCGTCCCTCGATGACATGCGCGCTTTTTTCATCGGGCAGCGTGATGCGTATGAGCAGGAGCAGGCACGTCGCATGGCCGATCGGGCCTAAAGCAGCGACTTCTTTGCCCACGCCGTGAACGGGATGCGTCGTGAGGCTACAGTACGCCGTCAACATACGGCAAAAACACAGCGCGTTCGTGGACCAGGACAGTTGCGAGCATGACGAGGAGCGTGTACTTGAGCACCGCGCCGACGACATAGCGCCCAATGACCGGCAGCAGCGTCATGCGCTGGCCCTCCGCGACGGCAGCCAGCTGAGGCCGGGGTACTCGCGCGACAGGAGCCACAGGACGACGGCAATCATCCCCGCATGGACCCACCACATGCCCAGCTCGCTCGGAATGGTCTCCTTCTCGATCCACACGCGGGAAGCCGCCAGCAGGTTCGCGTAGGCAAAGTAGATCAGGATGCCGAGTCCCATGCGGCCGTAACGCCCCTGTCTGGGACGCAGCCGCGAGAGCGGCACGGCGAGCAGCATGAGCACGAAGGTCATGAGCGGCACCGACACCCGCCAGTGCAGCTCCGCCAGGTCGCCCAGGTCCGCGGACCGCCACAGTTCGGGAGTCGAGCGTTGCTCCCTGCGGCCGGCGGCGGCGGCCTGGCCGGGCAGGCGGATCGGGATGCCATGCTCGGCGAAGCGGATCATCCGGAAGTCGCCGCTGCCGGGGATACCCTCATACCGCTCCCCGTCGTAGAGGATGAACGTCTGGTCCGCTTCCCCTGCCCCCCGCTGTTCCGCGCGGGCCGCCGTGACGATCTCCGATTTCTCGCTCGTATGCCGCTCGACGAAGACGTTGTGGAGCATGCCGTCCGCATCCACCCGCTCGGCGTAAAAGACGATCTGGCCGCCCGCGAAACTGCGGAACCGGCCGGGTTCGAGGCTGCCGAACTGCGCCTGCCGGATGGCGTCGGCACGAATCTGCTGCACCCGGGCCGCCGCGGACGGCGCGCCAAGGAAAGCCAACCAGCCGAGGAACGCCACGACACCGAGCGCGAACAGCCCGATGGGGACATACAGCCGCACGATCCCGAGGCCGCAGGCCTGCATCGCCGCCATCTCGCTCTCCTGGTACAGGCGGCCGAGCGACAGCATGATGGCCAGGAACAGGCCGATGGGGATCAGGACCGACAGGTTCTGCAGCGACGTGAGCGCCAGCAGGGACAGGATCGTGCTGCGGGGGAACCCGCCTGCGGCCGCCTGGCCCAGCACTCGCGCCAGCTGGCTGAACATCAGGATGACGAGCAGCACGCCGGTGACCGCCACCCAGGTCAGGACGACTTCGCGCAGCACGTAGCGGTCGAGAATTCGAAGCAATCCAGACCCTCATTCAGGCCGCCCAGGGACAGCGAACGACGCGCGTGCCGCAGGGTGAATCGGTTAAACTGCGCCGCACTCAATCGCCTCTCCGACAGGCCGGGAAACGGTGCTGTTGCCGATTGACGGGCGGACCCCGCAAGTTTAGCGACCCCCGGGGCTCCGTGAACATGTTTTTCCGCCGCGTGGCCACCCGGGTCCGGACAGGAACCGGCGGCACAAGGCGCCTCGAGTACAAACGGAAGGGAAGTACCAGATGCAATTGTTTGCAGTCAGCGGCTCTGCAGTCACCCAGCGCACGGAGTGCGCGATCGTCGGCGTGTTCGAGAAGGGCGAACTCTCGCACGCGGGACACGAGTTCGATGGCAAGCTCGGCGGCAAGCTGTCCCGCCTTGCCAAACACGGTGACCTGCCGACCAAACTCGGCGACGTGCTGCTGCTTCCCGAGCAGAAAGGGATCGGTGCGGAACGGCTGCTGCTGGTCGGGCTGGGCTCGAAGTCCGGCCTGGGCCGTAAACAGTACCGTCGCGCGCTGGCAGCAGCCCTCACCGCCCTCGGCCGGACCCGCGCGACGAGCGCGGTGAGCTTCCTGTCACAGGAAGACGTTTCCGGTACCGACGACTACTACCTCGGGCGCGCGGCAGCCGAAGTGGTGGGTGCAGCCCAGTACCGCATCCCCGACCTCAAGACATCGAAGAAGCCGCCGAAGCCGACGCTGCAGAAGTTCAGCATCGCCGTGCTCGAACGCTCAGGCAAGACGGCTGCCCAGAAGGGCCTCGACCATGGCCAGGGCATCTTCACCGGCATGACCCTGACCCGCGACCTCGCCAACCTGCCCGGCAACGTCTGCACGCCGACGTACCTCGCCAATGCGGCGAAGGAACTCGGACGCCAGTACCGCTCGCTGAAGGTGCAGGTGTTCGGCGAACCGGAGATCAGGAAGCTCAAGATGGGATCGTTCCTGTCTGTCACCGCCGGATCGGACGAACCCGCCAAGCTGATCGTCATCGAGTACCGAGGTGCGGATCGCAACAAGGCCCCGGTCGCACTCGTCGGCAAGGGCATCACGTTCGACACCGGCGGCATTTCGCTGAAGCAGCCGCCTGCGATGGACGAGATGAAGTTCGACATGACGGGTGCCGCCAGCGTGCTGGGCACGCTCAAGGCGGTCGCCGAACTCAAGCTGCCGATCAACCTCGTCGTCGTCGTACCCACCTGCGAGAACATGCCGAGCGGCAGCGCCACCAAGCCGGGCGATGTCGTCACGAGCATGTCGGGCCAGACCATCGAAGTGCTGAATACGGATGCCGAAGGCCGCCTGATCCTGTGCGACGCGCTCACCTACGTGCGTCGATTCAAGCCGGCCACCGTCATCGATGTCGCCACGCTCACCGGCGCCTGCGTCATCGCCCTCGGCTCGCACCTGAGCGGCCTGTTCAGCAATGACGACGAACTGGCCGTCTCGCTCAATGCCGCGGGCCTGCGTGCCGACGACCGCGCCTGGCACATGCCCATCGGCGAGGAGTATGCGGACCAGCTCAAGAGCAATTTCGCCGACATGGCCAATGTGGCAGGGAGAGAAGGCGGCGCCATCACGGCGGCGTCGTTCCTGTCCAAGTTCACGCAGGGCCTGAAGTGGGCGCATCTCGACATCGCCGGTACCGCGTGGCTGTCGGGCTCACAGAAGGGCTGCACGGGTCGCCCGGTCCCGCTGCTGGTCGACTACCTGCTGAACTATCGCTGACCGTTCGCCATGCCACGGGTCGATTTCTACGTGCTGGGCGAAGCCGGCACCCAGGCTCAACACCGTTACGCCTGCAAGCTGGCGGAACAGGCGTTCGACTCGGGAATCCGCACGTACCTGCGCACGGCATCGCCCGAGGAGTCCGTGGCGCTGGACGAACTGCTGTGGACCTTCAGCGACCGCGCGTTCCTGCCGCACGAGATCGCCGCCGGCGGAACGCCGTCGCATGCGCGGATTGCTGCCCTCATCGGCAACGATGCAGCGCCTGCCGGCTACCGTCAGCTGCTGATCAACACAGCCGCGGACGTGCCGCCCGATGCGGACGGGTTCGAGCAGATTGCCGAGGTGGTGGACGCCGACCCCGGCCGCAAGCAACTCGCCCGCGAGCGCTTCCGCCAGTACCGCGAGCGAGGCTGGACGCTCGAATCACACAACGTTTGAACCGGCCCCCGCTGCCGGCCACCCGCCCATCGCGGCCCGCCCAGACAACCGCAAACGACCTTCCGCTCAATCGCCAGGACCATGGATAAAACGTACGCCCCGAGCAGCATCGAACAGCGCCTGTACCAGCAATGGGAGGCCGCAGGCTGGTTCGCGCCGTCGGGCCAGGGCCAGCCCTACTGCATCATGATCCCGCCGCCGAACGTCACCGGCACGTTGCACATGGGCCACGCATTCCAGCACACGCTGATGGATGCCCTCACCCGCTTCCATCGCATGGAGGGCGACAACTCGCTGTGGCAGCCGGGCACGGATCATGCCGGCATCGCGACGCAGATGGTGGTCGAGCGCCAGTTGAACGCGGCCGGCACCAACCGCCGCGACATCGGACGCGACGAATTCCTGAAGCGCGTGTGGGAATGGAAGGCGCAATCGGGCGACACGATCTCGCGCCAGATGCGCCGCCTCGGCAACTCGGTCGACTGGACCCGCGACCGCTTCACGATGGACGCAGGACTGTCCGAGGCCGTCACCGAAGTCTTCGTCAGCCTGTTCGAGCAGGGCCTCATTTACCGCGGCAAGCGCCTCGTGAACTGGGACCCCGTGCTGCACACCGCCCTGTCGGACCTTGAAGTGCTCGCGGAACCCGAGAAGGGCAACATGTGGCACTTCCGGTATCCCCTCGCGGACGGCTCGGGTCACCTGGTCGTCGCCACCACGCGTCCCGAGACCATGCTCGGCGACACGGCTGTCGCGGTCCATCCCGAGGACGAACGCTATCGGCACCTCATCGGCAAGCAGATCCGCCTGCCGCTCACCGACCGCCTGATTCCCATCATCGGTGACGACTACGTCGACCGCGAGTTCGGCACCGGCTGCGTGAAGATCACGCCCGGACATGACTTCAACGACTACGAAATCGGCAAGCGCCACAAACTGCCGCTGATCAACATCCTCGATGCCAGCGCGGTCCTCAACGACGAGGTGCCCGAGCCCTATCGCGGGCTTGATCGCGTCGCCGCACGCAAACGCGTGGTCGCGGACCTCGAAAACCTGGGCCTGGTGGACAAGATCGAGCCGCACACGCTGCCCGTGCCGCGCGGCGACCGCAGCGGCGCCGTCCTCGAACCGTGGCTGACGGACCAGTGGTATGTCCGCATCGCGCCGCTGGCCGAGCCCGCGATCAAGGCGGTGGAAGACGGTCGCATCCGCTTCGTCCCCGACAACTGGAGCAAGACCTACTTCCAGTGGATGCACAACATCCAGGACTGGTGCATCAGCCGCCAGCTGTGGTGGGGACATCGCGTTCCCGCGTGGTACGACGGCGAAGGCAACGCATATGTCGCCCGCACGCTGGCCGACGCGCAGAACCAGGCCCGTCAGAAGCACGGCAGGGACGTGACCCTCACGCAGGATGAGGACGTGCTCGACACGTGGTTCTCTTCAGCGCTGTGGCCGTTCTCGACGCTCGGCTGGCCGCAGCAGACGCCGGAACTCAAGACGTTCTACCCGACCAACGTGCTGGTCACCGGCTTCGACATCATCTTCTTCTGGGTGGCCAGGATGATCATGATGGGCCTCAAGTTCACGGGCGAGGTGCCGTTCCGCGAGGTCTGCATCACGGGGCTGATCCGCGACGAGCACGGCAACAAGATGTCGAAGTCGAAGGGCAACATCATCGACCCGCTCGACCTCATCGACGGCATCGACCTCGAAGCCCTGGTGGCCAAGCGCACGAGCGGCATGATGCAGCCGCACCTCAAGGAGCGGATCGAGAAGGCCACGCGCAAGCAGTTCCCGCAGGGCATTCCCGCCTACGGCACCGACGCCGTGCGGTTCACGTTCGCGGCACTGGCCACGATGGGCCGCGACATCCGTTTCGACTTGGGCCGGGTCGAAGGCTACCGCAACTTCTGCAACAAGCTGTGGAACGCGGCGCGCTTCGTGCTCATGAACACCGAGGGTCAGGACTGCGGCACCGGCGGACCGGTGGAGCTGTCGGTCTCGGACCGCTGGATTCGCGCGAGGCTCGGTACCACCGTCGAAGAGGTCCGCAGCCGCTTCGCGGAGTACCGCTTCGATCTCGCCGCGCAATCGCTCTACGAGTTCGCGTGGTACGAGTATTGCGACTGGTACCTTGAGCTCACGAAGCCGGTGATGGTGTCGGACAGCTATTCGGCGGCGCAGAAGCGAGGCGCACGACAGACGCTCGTGCAGGTCCTCGAGACCTATTTGCGCCTGCTGCACCCGCTGATGCCGTTCGTCACCGAGGAGATCTGGCAGGCGGTGGCACCGCTCGCGGGCCGTGCCGGCCCGACGATCATGCTGCAACCCTACCCGTCCCGTGCGGACTTGCCGGCCGATACCGAGGCCGAACTTGCCATTGGCTCCCTCAAAGCAGCCATCCTTGCTCCGAGGCAGATCCGCGGCCAGCTCGACGTGCCACAGTCCCGCAAGGTGCCGCTGTTCATGAAGTCTGCGAACGCAACGGACCACGCCGTGGTCGAAGCGAATGCGGAGCTGATCCGCTCGGTGGCCAGCGTCAGCGAGATCACGTTGATCAGCGACGAAAGCGCGCTGCCGCCGGCGGCGATGACCATCGTCGAAGGGCGGACGTTCTATGTCCCCCTCTCGTCCCTGATCGACGATGTCGATGCCGAGCTCGCCCGGATCGCCAAGCGGAAGGCCAAGGCGGCCCAGGAACTGGCCAAGTGCGAGGCCAAGCTGGCCAATCCGAACTTTGCCGCCAACGCGCCGGCCGAGGTGGTCACGCAGGAGCGGGGGCGCATTGCGGACTTCCGCAGCGAACTCGCGCAGCTTGAGGAACAGGCGGTGCGGGTGGCCTCGCTGCGCAAATAGACGGGTTGCCTCAACTGTGACCCGGTTGCTGACCGGGTCACAAGGTAAGGTTAAGGTTCGTTCGTTCAACCACTGAAGAAGGGCCATGGATTCCCCGACACCCATAGTCACTGCCGATGCGGCATCGCTCGCGGCCAACACGGTCAAGCAGCTGAGCCGCATCATCCTCGGCAAGGAGCACCAGATCCGCCTGGGGCTGGCCTGCCTGTTCGCCCGCGGCCACCTGCTGATCGAGGACATCCCGGGCGTCGGCAAGACCACGCTGGCCCATGCCCTGTCGCAGGCCCTCGGCCTCAGCTACCAACGCATCCAGTTCACGAGCGACCTGCTGCCGGCCGACATCATCGGCGTGTCCATCTTCGACCGGAACACGAGTTCGTTCCGTTTCCACAAGGGCCCGATCTTTTCGCAGCTCGTGCTGGCCGACGAAGTGAACCGCGCCACGCCGAAGGCCCAGAGCGCGCTGCTCGAAGCCATGGAAGAGCACCAGGTGACAGCCGACGGCCAGACCTACCCGCTCGCTGCGCCGTTCTTCGTCATCGCGACGCAGAACCCGGCTTACCAGATCGGCACGTACCCGCTGCCCGAATCGCAGCTCGACCGCTTCCTGATGCGCATCGAACTCGGATTCCCCGATGCGGCGCTGGAGCGTCAACTGCTGCTCGGCCAGGATCGCCGCGACATGCTCGCCAACTTCAACGCGACCATCACCCCGCAACAGCTGCTCATCCTGCAGAATGCCGTGCCACGCGTGCACGTTTCCGAGGCGCTGCTCGATTACGTCCAGGCCCTCGTCCGCTACACGCGTGAGGCCCCGGCATTCGAATCCGGCCTCTCGCCCCGTGCGGCGATCGGACTGCTGCGGGCCGCCCAGGCGTGGGCGCTGATCCATGATCATGCAGGCGTCGTCCCCGAGGATCTGCAGGCCGTACTGCCCGCCGTCGTGGGCCACCGCATCAAGTACAAGGACGATACGGCCGCGCGGATCCCGGCGGAGATCGGCCGTCTTGTCCTCGAGGCCGTGCCCGTTCCGTAACCACCGAACATGGCCCTCTTGCGTCGCCTGCTGGAACCGTTCCGTCGCCGCATGCGCGGCTGGATGCGCAAGCGGCAAGGCGACGACCCCGATCCGGTCGTCCTGACCGGGCGACGCATCTACATCCTGCCCACCGCGCTCGGCACCGGCTTCGCCGGCATGCTGTTACTGATGATGATCGGCGCGATGAACTACGCGAACAACCTGGCCCTCGGCCTCGCGTTCCTGCTCGGCTCCCTGGGACTCGTGGCCATGCACCACTGCCACCGCACGCTCGCGGGCCTCAAGCTCGCCCTGGCCACGACGCATCCGGTCTTTGCCGGCCAGCGCGCCAGGTTTGCCATCGCGCTGGTCAATGATTCGCAGCAGCCGCGCCCGGAGCTCGAGCTCACTGACGACAGCCTGACCACGGAACCCGTTCGTCTCGATGCCGCCACCCGCGAACCCACCCGTGCCGTGGTCGAGATCGGCCATCCCGCGGAGCGGCGCGGCAAGGTGCGGCTCGATCGATTTGAAGTCAGCACCCGACATCCCTTCGGTCTGTTTCGCGCGTGGGCCGTGCTCCACATGGACCTCGAATGCATCGTGTACCCGCGGCCAAGCGACCGGGCATTGAGCCCGCCGCCCCATGAAACGGACGTGGGCGGAGCACAGGATGGCCCACGAGGTGACGAGGAATATGCCGGGCTCAGGCCCTTCCATTCGGGCGATTCGCCCCGGCGCATTGCATGGAAGGCCTATGCCCGCGGCCAGGGCCTGCAGACCAAGCAGTTCGCGGGCACCACGGTCATCTCACACGTGTTCGACTGGGACAGCCTGGAAGGACTCGGTGTCGAGGCGCGCCTGTCGCAGCTTTGCCGCTGGATTCTCGATGCCCACGCGGCCGAGCGCGCGTACGGCCTCAAGCTGCCCGGCGTGAATGTCCCACCCAATGTCGGCGATGCCCATCGCCAGCATTGCCTGACCGCCCTCGCGTTGTTTCCCGGCTAAGGAACCTCTGATTAACCTATACGCACTCGCGTTGCGTCTCCAATCCTCTGCTGCGAGGCATCGGACCGCAGGCCATATCGGCAATATGGACAAGGTCCGTAACGACGCAGCAGAGGATTAGAGGCGCAACCCATTGAATGACTATTTATACTTTGATCGGGACGGGATCCATTTCGTGCACGGCAGCGTTGCTCCTTCCTTGTGTACATTCAGTACACGGCGGTCGATCGCGCCTCGCCCTGCACGAAATGGCTCGCCGTCGCGAGCGCGTATAGGTTAATCAGAGGTTCCTTTGAACGCTTTCCTCCGCCAGCTGGACGACCCGACGCAGCGGCTGCTGTGGGTGGTGACTGCCCTGGCCCTGTCTCTGCTGCCGCACGTCGCCAACGTGCCGATCTGGATCGTGCTGTTCGCAGCGGTCACTGCCGCCTGGCGCATCGCGGCCCAGGTGCGCGGCTGGAAACTGCCGCCGAAATGGCTGCGGATCGTGGTCGTCGTGCTGGCTGTCGTCAGCGTGCTCGCCGGGTACCGCACCCTCAACGGACTCGAAGCCGGCACGGCACTCCTCGTGCTGATGGCCGCCAGCAAGCTGCTCGAAACCAGGGACCGGCGCGACCTCACCGTCCTGCTCTTCATTTCCTTCGTGCTGCTGTTCGCCGCGCTGCTGTACGAACAGGGACTGATGCAGCTGCCCTACATGCTGGTGGCTGTCTGGCTGCTGACCGCGACGCTGATGCGCGTGCACCAGACCACGTCCCGCATGCCCATGCGCGAAGCCATGCGCATGACGGCGAAGATGCTGCTGCTTTCGTTGCCGGTCGCCGTCGCGTTCTTCCTGCTCTTTCCCCGCCTGCCTGGCCAGTTCTGGGCGCTGCCGGCCCGCGCGGGCGCCACCTCCGGCATCAACGACGAGATCTCGCCGGGCGACGTGTCGGAACTGAGCCTGTCGTCAGGCATCGCGTTCCGCGTGACGTTCACCGGTTCGCCGCCGCCGCCGGCAGAGCGCTACTGGCGGGGCGTCGTGCTGCACGACTTCGATGGACGCACGTGGCGGCGCCCCCGGGGCAGGTTCTCCACCACGCCCACCGTCGAGCCCTCAGGTCAGGAGTATGACTACCGGGTGACGCTCGAGCCGAACAACCGCAACTGGCTGTTCTCGCTCGACCTGCCCACGCGCTGGCCGACGACGCGCGCGTTCCAGTCTTACGACTTCCAGTTGCTGTCGGCCGAGACCATCAGCTCGCCCACCTCGTACCGCGTGCGATCGCATACGCAGTACACCATGACCAGCGAGCTGCCGATGATGCAGCGGAACATGGACACCGCGCTGCCCGGCGAGCGCAATCCGCGGACACGTGAACTTGCGCGGACATTGCGGGCCGAGCATCCCGATGCCGTCGAGTTCGTGCAGGCCGTCCTGCAGAAGTTCAGGAACGAGGAATATTTCTACACGCTCGAACCGCCGCGGCTCGAGGCCGACTCCGTGGACGACTTCCTGTTCAACACGCGTCGCGGCTTCTGCGAGCACTTCGCGTCCGCCTTCACGGCCCTCATGCGAGCGGGCGGCGTGCCTGCGCGGATTGTCGCCGGCTACCAGGGCGGCCAGTACAACCCGATGGGCGACTACCTGATCGTGCGGCAATCGGATGCGCACGCATGGTCCGAAGTGTGGATCGAGGGCCGAGGGTGGGTCCGCGTGGACCCGACCGCTGCCGTCGCACCCGAGCGCATCGAGCAGGGACTGGATGCCGCCGTTCCCGAGGATGAACCCGTCCCGGGCCGGATGTTCGGCGGCAACCGCATGGTCCTGAACCTGCAACTGGCTTGGGATGCACTCAATTCCGCATGGCAGAACAACGTGGTCGAGTACGACGACACGCTGCAACGCTCGCTGTTCTCCACTCTCGGTTTCGACGACGTGGATTGGCGGTCGCTCGGACTGCTGCTGACCGCGAGCCTGGCCGCCTTCTTTGTCGCCCTGTCGGCTTGGCTGGCCTGGCGGTTCAAGCCGCGCATGCAGGATCCGGCCGCCCAGGCGTATGCCCAGCTCTGCCGCAAGCTCGGGAGTGGAAATCTGCCCCGGCGTCCCCATGAAGGTCCGGTCGACTACCTGACCAGGGTCGGCGTCGCACGCCCCGAGTTGCGTGCGGACCTGGACGAACTGCGTGCCTTGTACGTCAGCCTGCGCTACGGCCCGTTGCCGATGTCAGCGCAACTCAGTCGCTTCCGGTTCCTGGTCAACCGCCTGAAACTCTAGCGGGACCGGCTACGCCACGATGATCGTCTTCATAGTCCTGATCATCGCGGCCCTGGCCACCGCCGCATGGCTCACGCTTGAACCGTCGCTGATCCGGCGCCGGAGGCAGCGACTCATGGAGTCCGCCGTGCCGGTCCACTGGGAGCAGTGGATTGCGGCCCACGTACCCTTGTTCGGCCGCCTGCCAGCCGACCTCCGCAAGCGTGTGCTCGGGCTCACCCGAATCTTCGTGCAGGAAAAGCGCTTCGTCGGCTGCAACGGGTTGGCCGTGACCGACGCGATGCGTGTCGTCATCGGCTTCCAGGCGAGCCTGCTGGTGGTGAATCGCCCCGGCGTGCCCATCGACCACTTCTATGACGAACTCGAATCGGTCCTCATCTATCCCGCCGCCTTCCTGGTGGAGGAAACCCACCATCTGGGCCACGGCCTCGTGACGAAGGAACGAAGGGCGCTGTCGGGACAGGCCTGGGAAGCGCGTCGCATGATCCTGTCGTGGGACGACATCGAGCACCGCAACGACACCGGCAACGTCGTGCTGCACGAGTTCGCGCACTTTCTGGACATGGAGAACGATTCGATGGACGGCGCGCCGGCGCTGCAGAACGCGCCAGCCTATGCCCGTTGGTCGGTTACCTTCTGGGAAGAGTACCGACGCCTGCATGACGACTTGCAGGCGGGACGCCCGACGATGCTGGATCCCTATGCTGCGACCGAACCCGCCGAGTTCTTCGCCGTCGTCACCGAAGTCTTCTTCGAGCGCCCGGGAGAGCTGCTGGCGGAGCACCCGGGGCTCTACGAACAGCTGAAAGGCTACTACCGGCTCGATCCGGCAGCGTGGCCGGGACCGGCTTCCTAAAGGCCTTCGACCAACACCAGATTGGACCTGGCTGCCCGCTCGCGGATGGCGCGCAGCGGCTTGTATTCAGGGGAGTCCCAGAACGCCTTCACGGCGGCCACGTCCGGGAATTCGAGCACCACCGTGCGCTTCAGCTGCCAGTCTCCGGACAGCACCTCCGCGGGCGCGCCCCGCACCAGATACCGTCCGCCGAACGCGGCAATGACGGCCGGCACCTGCTTGCGATACTCGTCGTAAGCAGCCGGATCAGTGATCTCGACATCCCCGAAAACATACGCGGCCATGATGCGGGCTGCTCCTTAGTTCGTCCAAGCGTGCATGTTATGCGGAACCCTCGTGCCCCGAGTAGCCCGCGCTCGAGCAGTAGCCACGAGTTCGTGGTGTTCCACGGTCGGAAAGGGATCGTAGAAGTGATGCAGCAGCGCCCGCCACTGCTGGTATTGGGCAGACTCGCGGAAACCGACCGTGTGGTCTTCCAGCCTTTGCCAGCGCACCAGCAGCAAATAGCGATTGGGCTTTTCGATGCCGCGGTGCAGCTGCAACGAAATGAAGCCCGGCATCGACGCGATGATCCGCTTGGCCTCGGCGAAGGCCGCCTCGAACTGCGGCTCCTGCCCCGGGCGCACGTCCAGCGCGGCGGATTCGAGGATCACAGTTGGTGTGGCCCGAGCGTGAGCTGAGTACGCCGGATCAGACAGTGACGCCGTCCGGCGAGTGCATCTGCGGCATCCAATGCCAGAACAGCGTCGCAGGCACCACGACCACCACCAATATCATGAAGAGGATGAAGCCCAGGACCAGCACCAAACCCCAGATCGACCAGAGCCGTTGCACGCGGTTGAAGTGCTCAAGGCTGTCCCACCGGGCGTTCTTCCACGCCCATTCGCGGCCCTTGATGCCAAGGATGATCGCCATGATGAACCAGAGCGGCGGGAACAGCGCGAGCAGGCCAATCCACGTGCTGTTGCCGATGGCCCAGATCCAGGTAAGGAGAAAAGCGCCCCACGACCAGCCGCGAACGCCCTCGGGAATGGCATCAGGATTGATCTGGAAGACCAGTGCCTGTGCCGCCCCGCAATGCGGGCAGGTCACGGCCGATTCGTCAATCTCGCGGCCGCAACTCCGGCAGAACACTAAGGCCATGGCATTCCCTCGCAACGTCCGGCCCAGAATAGCCGGTGCGTTGCCGGGGGTCCATGTCAAAGCGGATGGCCAGAAGCACTTTGTTTAGGCGCAGACCTCAGTCGAGCGACTCAGCCGGCAGCCCCCGCTCGAGCTCTCCCGGCCCCCCGAATCGTCACGGAATCCGCGGGTGCAAACCGAACGCCATCAAAGCGATTCCAATGCGGGGTTGAAGGCGATTTCCCACAGATGGCCTTCCGTGTCCTTGAAGTAGCCTGCATAGCCGCCGTAGAACGTCACCTGCGCGGGCTTGACCACTTCCGCCCCTGCTCGAGCCGCCTTCGCCATGATCGCGTCCACTTCTTCACTCGAAGAAACATTGTGGGCAAGCGTGACACTAGTTGACGAGACGGGCGACAGCGGAAGTCCCGTGTCATGCGCAATGCTGGTACGTGGCCAAAGCGCCAGCTTCAATCCGGACTGAAGCTGGAAGAACGCCACTGCGCCATGCTCGAATTCCGTCCCGAGGATGCCCTTGGTAGGCAGGCCGAGTCCGTCCCGATAAAACGCCACCGCGCGTTCCAGGTTGTCGACGCCGAGGGTGAGGACAGAGAGGGAAGGCTTCATGAAGAGAACGCAAGTACCTGACTACTGGTAGACGAATCAGCTGCGTGATCAATAGCGCGGATCATTCGCCTGATCTGCCGGACGGACCCACTCTGAGCAACCAAGTTGGCCGAGCAGCGCCATGGCCAGCCCGGCTCCGGTTCCGGTTCCGACTTCGAATCCGACTCTGACTCAAGCGCAGCGCCGCAAAGAAAAAGGAGGAGCACCTGAGTGCTCCTCCCCTTCTTCAACCCAAATCCAAACTCAGGCGAGATGCTTCTTCCAGAACGCGATCGTGCGATCCCACGACAGCTTCGCCTGCGCCTCGTTGTAACGCGGCGTCGAGTTGTTGTGGAAGCCGTGCTGCGTGCCTTCGTAGAAGTAGACTTCGTATGGCGTCTTGTTGGCCTTGAGCGCAGCCTCATAGGCAGGCCACATCGCGTTGATGCGCTCGTCCGTGCCGGCGTAGTTGATCAAGAGCGGTGTCTTCACCTTCGCCATGTCTTCGGCAGCCGGAGCAGCGCCGTAGTACGGCACGCCGGCGGCCAGATCGGTGCCAAGCGCCACGGCCAGGTTGTTCACCATGCCGCCGCCCCAGCAGAAGCCCGTGGCTCCCAGCTTGCCGTTGCTCAGGGCATGCGCCTTGACCCAGCGCGCGCTGTTCACCATGTCCTGGCGCAGCTTGGCCTGGTCGAGCTTCGACTGCAGGTCGCGACCGGCGTCATCGTTGCCCGGATAGCCGCCGACCGGGGCCAGACCATCTGGCGCCAGCGCCAGGAAGCCCGCGACCGCCGCTCGACGCGCCACGTCTTCGACGTAGGGATTCAGGCCGCGGTTCTCGTGGATCACGAGCACGGTCGGGAACGGCCCCGTGCCGGCCGGCGTCGCGAGATAGCCGCGCATCGTGCCCGACGTGCCACCCGGCGACGGATACTCTACGTACAGGCCCTTCATGCGCTCGTCGGTGAACGAAATTGTCTGCGCCTGCGCGTAGCGCGGCATCAGGGACTGCGCCATCACGAGCGCCGAGCCGCCCACCACGGACATCACCGTCGCACGGCGAAAGAACTCACGGCGGTCGATGCGGCCATGGCAGTACTCGTCATAGAGGTCGTACACCTTCTGGTCGATGTCCTGCGGATTGATCTGCGGCTCGTCGATCTTGGGTTGCATCATCGCTGTAGGCTCCTGCTCACAAGGGCATGGGTATTGACTTCTTGTTGACAAGATTCGCATGCCGCAGCGCAAAACCGGCGACTCACGATTCCTGTAGAGCGTCGAATATAGGACGCCCGCCCTGCACAGACAACAACGGCTGCGTGAAGTTTTTTGAAGACGGCAGAATCTGTCGTCGCCCGGGGATGGACTACGGGTTGCGGGTGCTGCGCGCGGCGAGGACCAGCAGCCAGCCGCCACCGATGAACAAGACCACGAGCGACAGCAAGGATGTCCTGGAGCTGCCGGTCAGGAGCGCAGTGATCCCCATCAGGAACGGACCCAGGACCGCGGCGAACTTGCCCATCATGTTGTAGAAACCGAAGAACTCGCCGGGCTTGTCGATCGGGATCAGGCTGCCGAAGTACGAGCGACTCAGGCTCTGGATCGCGCCCTGCACGAGACCGATGGCGATCGCCATGCCGTAGAACTCGCGCACGTCGCTCATGAACACGGCCCAGATCGTCACCAACGTGTAAACGCCGATGCCGATGAAAATGCCCCCGAGCGTACTGGTCCGCTGCCCCAGCCAGCCGAAGAACAGCGCAGCCGGAAAACCGACAAACTGCGTAATGAGCAGCGCGATGATCAGGCTGTTCGTCGGAAAGCCCAGCGCCATGCCGTAATCCACCGCCATCTTCATGATGGTGTTCACCCCGTCGATGTACAGCCAGTAAGCCAGCAGGAACAGCGCGAGCGCACGGTACTTCCGGATCTCGTGGAAGGTGCCGATGAGCTGGGCAACGCCTTGCTTGACGGCCCGCCAGGCGCCGGGATGCGGCGAGCCGGGCCGCTCGCCGACGAACAGGAACAGCGGGATCGCGAACAGCGCCCACCACGCGCCCACCATCTGGAATGACAACCGGACTGCCTCAGCGGCCGACGCAAGGCCGAAGCGCGCCGGATCGAGCGTCATCCAGACATTTACGGCAAACAGCACGCCGCCGCCGAGGTACCCAAGGCTGTAGCCGAAGCCGGAGACGAGGTCGTACTGCGCGCGCGGCGACACGTCGACGAGCAGGGAGTCGTAGAAGATCATGCCGCCCCAGAAGCCGAGCGAGGCACCGGCATACAGCAAGGCCGCCCATTGCCATGCGCCTTGCTCGACGAAGTACAGGGCAACCGTCATCGCCACGCCCATCGCCGTGAACACGGCGAGAAAGCGGATGCGCGCCCCGCCGCGATCCGCGATCGCGCCGAGCAACGGCGCCAGCACGGCAAGGATGAAACTCGAGGTGCCGTTTACCAGCCCCAACCGGAAGGTGGTGAGCGTCGCCTCGGCGCCGGCACTCCAGTACTGCCGGAAGAAGATCGGGAAGAATCCCGCCATCACCGTGGTGGCGAATGCCGAATTCGCCCAGTCATAGAGCGCCCATGCGACGACCGGACGACTGCGTAGGACGGCGAATGTCGACATGGGCGATGCTACTCCTTCACCGGCTGCTTGCGACGAAGGAGGTCATCGGGTTCAGGCCGCCGAGGCCAGGTGCTCGCGGGTTTCGCGGAAGTCGAGATCCGGCCAGCGCTCGATCGTGAGCTGCAGGTTCACGCGTGTCGGGGCAAGATAAACGGGCGCTCCCGAGTGATCGGTAGCGAGGTTGTCGTAGGCCTTGGTGCGGAACTCGGCCATCTTCTTCGCATCCTGTCCGTAGACCCACCGGGCCGTGTACACATTCACGGCATCGAACGAGCACTGCACGCCGTACTCGTCCTGAAGCCGGAAAGCCACGACGTCGAACTGCAGTTGTCCGACGGCGCCCAGGATCAGGTCGTTGTTGCGCAGCGGCCGGAACACCTGCGTGGCGCCCTCCTCGCACAGCTGGTCGAGGCCCTTCTGCAGCGCCTTCATGCGCAGCGGATCCTTGAGGACCACGCGACGGAACATTTCGGGCGCGAAGTTCGGGATGCCGGTGAACGTGAGGGCCTCACCTTCCGTGAACGTGTCGCCGATGTTGATCGTCCCGTGGTTGTGCAGCCCCAGGATGTCGCCCGCGAAGGCTTCATCGGTGTGCGTGCGATCGGCTGCCATGAAGGTCAGCGCATCGCTGACGCGCATTTCCTTGCCCAGGCGGGAATGGAAGAAACGCATGCCTTTGCTGTAGCGCCCGGAGCAGATGCGCATGAACGCAATGCGGTCGCGATGCCCCGGATCCATGTTCGCCTGGATCTTGAAGACGAAGCCCGTCATGGCAGCTTCGGTCGGCTCGACGACGCGCGTCGTGGTCTCCCGCTGCAACGGCGACGGCGCGTGCTCGACGAACCCGGACAGCAACTCGGCCACGCCGAAGTTGTTGATGGCCGACCCGAAGAACACAGGGGTCTGCCGGCCGGCCAGGTACTCCTTGCGATCAAACGCGGGTGTCGCCCCTTTCACGAGCTCGACTTCCTCGCGGAAGCGCTTCGCACGCTCACCCAGGAACTCGCTCGCGGCATCGCTGTTCAAGCCGTCGATCGTTTCATGCGTGCCCGCGCGGCCCTTCTCGCCCGGCGTGTAGATGTAAATGCGGTCCTCGTGGATGTGGTACACGCCCTTGAGGTCGTGCCCCATGCCGATCGGCCAGCTCATCGGCGTACAGACGATCTTCAGCACCTTCTCGATCTCGTCGAGCAGGTCGAGCGGCTCGCGGCCCTCGCGGTCCAGCTTGTTGATGAACGTCATGATCGGCGTATCGCGCAGGCGGCACACCTCCATCAGCTTGATGGTGCGGGTTTCGACGCCCTTCGCGCAGTCGATGACCATGAGCGCCGAGTCGACGGCCGTCAGCGTGCGGTACGTGTCCTCGGAGAAGTCCTCGTGGCCGGGCGTATCGAGCAGGTTGACGATGCGGTCCTTGTACGGGAACTGCATGACGGAGGAGGTCACGGAAATGCCGCGCTGCTGCTCGAGCGCCATCCAGTCGGACGTCGCGTGACGTGTCGCCTTGCGGCCCTTCACGGTACCGGCGAGCTGGATCGCGCCTCCGAACAGCAGCAGCTTCTCGGTGAGCGTGGTCTTGCCGGCGTCAGGGTGCGAGATGATCGCAAACGTGCGGCGGCGGGCGATTTCGTCGTTCAGATCGGTCATGGAAGTCGATGCGTGGCGGCGGGCGGCGCGATTGTAGCCGATGGCGGTGGCAGCTGGGCTGGCGGCTGGAGCCGCGATGCCTCTTCCTCAAGCCGATTGCCCGCCGCTACAGCGGCAGCCGGTATACCAGCGCGTCCTCGCGCCCGGCAAAGGCCTGGTAATACGCCTTGCGGACGCCAATGCGCTCGAACCCCATCGCCTCGTACACGCGGATGGCCGCCGGGTTGAAGGGGCGGACCTCCAGGAACATGTCCGTGATCCCGTGTTTGCGCGCGTGGTCGAGCAGCTGTTCCAGGATGCGCCGGCCGACACCCCGGCGGCGGATGTCGCTGCGGATGCAGAGGTTGAGCAGGTGCGCCTCGCCCGCCCCCATGGTCATGATCCCGTAGCCCGCGATCTGGCCCGCGAGCTCGACTACGCGGCACACATAGCCCACGCGCACGCAGTCGCGGAAGATGCCCTCGGTCCACGGGAAGTCGTACGACGCCCGCTCTACCGCCATCACGCCCGGCGTGTCCGCCAGCGTCATGTTGCGGAAGAGGATCTTGGTGGGCGACGCGGGTTCTTCCAGTTCGGCGCTCATGATGGAGGCTCAGGCGGGCGCGAGCCCCTCCGCAGTGTTCATCGCGAACACGAGGTCGGCCCAGGCCTTGCGCTTCTCGCCGGGGCTGCGCAGCAGGTAGGCCGGATGATAGGTGACCACGACGGGCCGCTCGGTGCCGGGCAACCGGTGCAGCTGGCCGCGGAGCTTGCCGATGGGCGTGTCGGTCTTGAGCAGGTTCTGGGCCGCGATCCGGCCCACGCACAGGATCAGTCGCGGATTGACGAGCTCGATCTGCTGCTGGAGGTAAGGCATGCAGTGGGCGACTTCTTCCGGGCTCGGGTCGCGATTGCCGGGAGGACGGCACTTCAGGATGTTCGCGATGAACACCTGTTCGCGCCTGAGCCCCATCGCCTTCAGCATCGATGTCAGCAACTGGCCCGCACGACCGACGAAAGGCTCGCCTTCGCGGTCCTCATCGGCACCGGGTGCCTCGCCGATCACCATCCACTGCGCGTTACGGTCCCCGACGCCGAAGACGGTCTGGGTACGCGTCTTGCTCAAGCCGCACAGCGTGCAGCCGCGGACGGCGGCTTCAAGCGAGGTCCAATCGAGGTTCGCGGCGGCGGGCTGCAGGGTCGTCGCGGTGGCAGCAGCGGCCGCCACCTCGACGGGCGCCGCCGCGGCGATCGTGTCGGCACCCTCGCGCCGCCGCCAGACATCGATGTCGAGCGCCTTCAGGTACTGCAGACGGCGGGCGTCCATGAGCAGCAGCGACAACCTAGGGGGTCGATGAACCGGGGGTTGGCGGATGCGCCGGCGGGTGGTGCCGCTTGCGGCGGATCTTGCGCCAGACCCAATAAAGGGGCGCGGACGCCGCGTAGATGCCGAACAGGCCGAACAGGGTCTCGGGCGGTCGCAGCGAGATCACGACGTAGGCGAGCGGGACCAGCATGGCATACGCCCATGGCACCCTGCCCCGCAGGTTCAGTTCCTTGCCGCTCCAGTACGAGAACCGGCTGACCATGAGGGCGCCGATCAGCACGGTCACGAGGAACGCAAGTACCAGCGCCGGCAGGCCCGAGAGCCCGAAGTCACTGGCCAGCCAGATGAAGCCCGCCACCGCGGCCGCCGCCGACGGGCTCGGCAAGCCCTCGAAGTAGCGCTTGTCCGTGGCGCTGTTCGTGCGGGCATTGAACCGCGCAAGGCGCAGCGCCGCAGCCACCGTGTAGAAGAACGTCGCGAGCCAGCCGAGCCGGCCCCACAGGCGGCCGTATTCGTAAATCCCGGCAATGCCCCACTGGTAGACGACGATGGCGGGTGCAAGGCCAAACGCAACCATGTCCGAC
>CAIUGU010000193.1 GCA_903898785.1 uncultured Pseudomonadota bacterium
CCAGCTGCCATGGGGGAAGCCGCCGCCGCAGCGGCACGACGCAATCTGAACGTGCTCAAACTGAAGCTGACGGGTGAAGACGATCTCGAGCGTGTCCGCGCCGTTCGCGCCGGCCATCCAGGAGCGCGGCTCGTCGTCGATGCCAACCAGGGCTGGTCGGAGCGACATCTGCATGAGTATCCGCCGGTGCTGGCAACGCTCGGCGTTGAACTCATCGAACAGCCACTGCCGGCGGGCGCGGACGATGCGCTGCTCGGGTTAGACAGTCCCGTGCCGTTCTGTGCCGACGAGTCCTGCCAAACGGCGGACAGCGTCGCTGCGCTCGTGGGCAAGTACCAGTTCCTGAACATCAAGCTCGACAAGTGCGGCGGTCTCACCGAGGCGCTGCTTCTTGCCAGCGCGGCGCAGCACCATGGGCTCCGGCTCATGGTCGGCTGCATGCTCGGCACATCGCTCGCGATGGCACCGGCGTTCATCGTCGGACAGCTGTGCGAATTCGTCGATCTCGATGCAGCGCTTCTGCTGGTGCACGACTGCGAAGAAGGCATTCTCTACGATGGTAGTGTGATGTCTGCTCCCGGACCGCGGCTTTGGGGTTGAGCGCAATGAACAGGTTGATGCGCACGTGCTGAAGTTCTGTGCCAACGTAAGCTGGCTGTTCAGTGAACTCCCGTTTCTGGATCGACCCGACGCGGCACGACGCGCCGGATTCTCCGGAATCGAGTTTCACACTCCTGAGGGTCACGCCGCCGGGGAGATTTGCCGGGCGGTGCGCGATGCGGGCTTAAGCCTCGTGCTGTTCAACGCGACGTCGGGGGATTTCATGCAGGGAGGGTCCGGCCTCATCGGCGTACCCGGACGAGCGGCGGAGTTTCGGCTTGCCGTGGAGCAGGCATGCGACTTCGGCCGGGCTGTTGGTGGTGCCCTCGTGCAGATCGGTCAGAGCCGCGTGCCTCCGGACGTGTCGCGTGAAGAATGCATGCGGGTTTATGTGGAGAATCTTCGCTACGCAGCCCGGGAGCTTTCGCACGTGGGATGTCGCGTGCTCGTGGAGCCCATGAACGAAACGGATTGGCCGGGAGTGCTGGTCAAGAATACGGCCGTGGCGCTTGAGGCAATTGCGCAGGCAGCCGATCCGCGCATCGGGCTGCAGTTCGATACGTACCATCACCACATGTCTGGAGCAGACGTCGCCGGCACCGTCGAGGCACTCGCTGGGCGTATTGCCCACCTGCAGTTCTCCAGCGCGCCCGCTCGCCAGGAACCACAGGCAGAGTCTGCCTGGTTCGACGCGCTAGTGCAGATCCTGAAGCATCAACGATATCCACACTGGGTGGCTGCCGAGTACAGACCCAGCCGGCCGACCACCGAGACGCTCGGCTGGCTGAGTGCAGCCAGAGCAGGGGAGAACGAGGCACCTGAAAGCCAATGACGGCAACACAGCCATCGCACAAGCCACGCGTCGCCTTTGTCGGCACCGGAATCATGGGTGCACCCATGTGCGCGCATGTACTGGAAGCGGGCTATCCGACGCGTATCTGGAATCGCTCTCGCCTAAAGGCTGATGCGTTC
>CAIUGU010000194.1 GCA_903898785.1 uncultured Pseudomonadota bacterium
CGAGGACGGCGAGCCGTTCGCGACGCCCCTTCGTCCATTGATCGAGGATCTCGACCGTCTGCCCTATCCGGAGCGCAACTACGAACCGCCGAAGGTGTTGGGCCGCACGATCATGCCGCTGCTCGCGAGCCGCGGCTGCATTCGCAGGTGCTCTTTTTGTTCGATACACACGTTTTACCGCACGGCACCCGGCCGTGTCGTGCGCACCCGTCGGCCCGCCGAGGTGGTGCGGGAAATGCGTTCCTTGTTCGAGGAACGGAACGTCACGATTTTCCTCTTCCAGGACGACGATTTTCCGCTCTTCGGCAAGGTCTGGCGCAAATGGGCCAACGAATTCGTCGATGAGCTGTGGCGGAGCGGCCTGGTGGGACGCGTGATCTGGAAGATCAACTGCCGCGCCGACGTTGTTGAGACCGAGATCTTTGCTCGCATGCAGGCCGCTGGACTTTACCTCGTCTACATGGGCCTCGAATCGGGCAGTGAAGAAGGCCTCGAGACTCTAAACAAGGGCATCACGGTCGAGCAAAACATGCGCGCGGTCGAGACGCTCAAGCGCATGGGCCTCGCTTTCGAGTACGGCTTCATGCTCTTCGACCCGTCGACAACGTTTGATTCCGTCCGCGCCAATCTCGGCTTCCTGCGCGCCATCGTCGGCGATGGCGCCACGGCGGCCACGTTCTGCCGCATGCTCCCGTACGACGGCACGCCCATCAAAGACGAGCTCGCAAGGACGGGGCGCCTGCGCGGCGACGTCTGCAATCCCGACTATGATTTCCTCGACCCGAGACTTCAGGACTTCTACGCGGAGCTGACCAGCGTCATCGACATCCAGGGCTGGATTCACGGCTATGAAGGCTTGTCGCTGCAATTGAGCTGGGCGCGGCACGAGGTCGCCGTGCTCGAGCGACTGTTCCCGCTGCTGCCCGGAATGGCGGACTACAAGCAACGTCTGCGAAGGATCACGAGCGCAAGCAATTACGTGCTGCTGCAAGTAGTCGAGGACCTTTCCTACGCATTCTCGGACGACCGGCAGAACGACTGGTCCGCGGCGACAGTCGAGGAGCATCGCCAGCGGTTCCAGGCGCAACTGCGAACGGAGCGCGACGCCTTCGTTCTTGAAAACGAGGCAGTCCTGCTCGAGGCCCTCGCGCAACCCGCTGCCCGCGCGCCATCAACATCGGTCTCGGCTGCTCGCGCCTGAGACGCAACTCGCGGCGGCCGACGAGCGGGCCGTGCTTCTCGGTCATGCCGGCGCCCGGCCTTAAAGACCACTCGAACCCGAGCCCGAATAGCCGCAGCCACCTCCATCCTTACGGAGCGAGGCTTGCACTTCCCCCAAGGTGTGCGACCACTAGCCCTGCGTTGAGCAATCCGACCTGATGATGCTGCGGGGTGACCGCTCCCAGGTCGGGAAGTGAGAGTTCGGGACGCTTCTGGTGGCCGTGGCGATTGTGGGTAGCTCACCTGATGCGGTGGACCACCCCGAACGGCTACCATTTGCAGGCAGACCAGCCCGTGCGACTTGCACGGGGCCTACACGAACTTGCGGGGATTCCTAAGTGCATGACTCTGCAGTAGAAACTATTGACAGGGACCAGATGGAGTACGACGTCGTGATCGTCGGCGCGGGCCCGGCCGGGCTCGCCTGCGCGATCCGGCTGAAGCAGCTCAAGCCCGACCTCAATGTCTGCATCCTCGAAAAGGCCGCGAGTGTCGGCGCACACATGCTGTCCGGCGCCGTCTTCGAACCGGGCCCGCTCGACGAGCTGCTGCCCGGCTGGCGCGACGAGCACAAGGGGCTGCGCGTTCCGGCGGGCCGCGACGAGTTCAGCTTCCTGACACAGACAAAGCGCCTGCGCCTGCCCACGCCGCCGCAGATGGTGAATCACGGCAACTTCATCATCTCGCTCGGCAACCTCGTCGAGTACCTCGGCACGAAAGCGGAAGCGCTTGGCTGTGACGTCTTCGCCGGGTTCGCCGCGGCAGCCCCGCTGTTCGACGACGCCGGCACGGTCGTGGGCGTCCGCATCGGCGACATGGGCCTCGAGAAGAACGGGGAGCCCGGACCGAATTTCGCCCCTGGCCCCGAGATCCGTGCGAAGACGACGATCCTCGCGGAAGGCTGCCGCGGCAGCGTCTCCAAGATATTGATCGAGCGCTTCCGCCTCGACACCGGCAAGTCGCCCCAGACTTACGGCCTCGGGTTCAAGGAACTGTGGCAGCTGCCGAAAGGTCGCGCTGAGCCTGGCTTGATCCAGCACACGGTAGGCTGGCCGATGGACGCGGCGACGTACGGTGGCAGCTTCCTGTATCACCTCGACCAGGACCGCGTGTACGTCGGTTTCGTCGTAGGTCTCGACTACGAAGACCCGCGCTTCCAGCCGTTCGAGGCATTCCAGCAGTTCAAGAACCATCCGACCATGAAGGCGCTGCTCGACGGCGGCGAAATTCTCGCTTACGGAGCGCGCACCATCGTCGAGGGCGGCTGGCAGTCCATGCCGACGCTCGAGATGCCCGGAGCGCTTCTGGTCGGCGACGCGGGCGGCACGCTGAACGTGCCGAAGATAAAGGGTGTTCACCAGGCAATCCGTTCGGGCGGGCTGGCCGCCGAGCATGTCGCCGAGCACGACCAGACAGCCGGCTTCGACCAGCGCTGGCGTACGTCCGCCGGCGGCAGGGAACTCCACAAGGTCCGCAACATTCGCCCGGGTTTCCGTCGCGGCCTTTGGGCCGGCATGGCGAACGGCGCGCTGGAGACGCTGACCGCTGGACACTCGCCGTGGACGCTCGAAAACCACGCGGATCACAGCGCACTGAAGCGACTCGACCGGTACGCATCACCGGATCGAGAATGGGTCGAGCGGCAATTGAAGCCACGCGACCGTGTTAGCGCGGTCTTCTTCGCAGGCAACACGCACGAGGAAGCGCAGCCGGCGCACCTGAAGGTCGCCGATACCAGCATCTGCGCCACGCGCTGCGCACAGGAGTACGGCAACCCCTGCCAGCATTTCTGCCCGGCGCATGTCTACGAGATGGTGGACGACGGCGCGGGCGGGCGCCGCCTGCAGATCAACGCATCGAACTGCGTTCACTGCAAGGCATGCGACATCAAGGACCCGTACGAGATCATCACCTGGACCACGCCCGAAGGCGGATCCGGACCCACGTACCAGGGTATGTGACGGGTCCACGATGTCCGACGCGGTCTGGACGCCCTCGCTGCAGCAGGTCGCGGCG
>CAIUGU010000195.1 GCA_903898785.1 uncultured Pseudomonadota bacterium
AAGAAGGCCCGTGAGCTCCTCGAGAAGGGGCTGGCGCTGAATCCCGACGGCATCGATTCCAACTTCTTCTATGGCGAGTACCTCTACGACCACGGCGACGATGCCCGGGCGATGGCGCATCTCGAGAAGGCGCTCAAGGCCGCTCCAAGACCCCATCGCGAATCGGCCGACAGCGGCCGGCGCCAGGACATCGCTGCAGTCGTGGCCAAGGTCAAAGCCAAGCAGAGTTGACGTTGTCGGTTGCCGGGCGAACAATGCCCCGGCCCGGAACAACAACAAGGGGAATGACCATGCTCGGCAATCAATCGACCCGATGGGGAACCGCTGCACGCGCATTCCATGCCCTCGGAGCCCTGCTGATCCTCGGGCTGGTCATCCACGGCTGGTGGATGACGGAGTATCCGCCGCGCGAGATGCGGCTTTACCACTACTCGTGGCATGCCTCCTTCGGTTACGCGCTGCTGGCCCTGACGATCCTGCGCCTGCTGTGGCGCTGGCTGAACGTCGTGCCGGAGGCCCCGGCCGGCTCGACCGCACTCGAACGCGCCGCTGCACACGTCGGTCACTGGGGACTCTACCTGCTGATGCTGGGTGCATCCGTGGCCGGCTGGGCCCTGGCAGGTACGTTCCGCGCACCGCTCGATGCGAAACTGCTCGGGTTCATCACGGTCCCCGCCATCGCCACCAACGAGAACCCGGCGTCGCACGAGCTGTTTGAAGAATGGCACGTGATCCTGTCGTGGGCCCTGGCCGCCCTCGTGGTGATCCACATCGCCGCGGCGATCTACCATCAGGTCGTCAAGCGCGACAATCTGTTGCAGCGCATGTTCGGCAAGTGACGCTGCAGACCGTCCTGACACCCCCCACCGACGCGACGCCTGCGGACCTGATCACAGAAGGCGCAGCTGCGCTGGATGCTGTTTCTTCGTCTGCGCGGCTCGATGCAGAGCTGCTGCTCGGCAAGGCCACGTCGCTGTCGCGCACGGCGTTGCGGATGTCGCCCGAACGGCGCGTTGCCGCAGACCAGTGCGCGGCGTACCGCTCGCTGCTAGAACGCAGGCGCCAGGGCGAGCCGGTGGCTTACCTCCTTGGCACGCAGGACTTCTGGACGCTGACGCTCACCGTCACGCCAGCGGTGCTTGTTCCGCGACCGGAAACCGAGCTCGTCGTCGAGCGGGCCCTGCTGCACCTGCCTGCTGCCAGCACCGCGTCCGCACTGGACCTCGCGACTGGCAGCGGTGCCATCGCGCTCGCGATCGCCGCCGAGCGGCCGCACGTGGCAATTCTCGCCACGGACGTGTCGGTGGCCGCCCTCGACGTCGCAAGGGGCAATGCAGCACGGCTGGGGCTGGACCGGGTGCAGTTCCGCGCCGGGAGCTGGTACGACCCTGTCGGTCCGCAGCGCTTCGCGCTCATCGCGAGCAACCCGCCCTACGTTGCCGCGGGCGACCCGAACCTCGAACCCGCCGTCCTCGCGCACGAACCCACGATCGCGCTGCTCGCGGACGGAAGCGGATTCGCCGCGCTCGAAGCGATCATCGCCGGCGCGCCCGCGCACCTTCAGCCTGACGGCTGGCTGGTGCTGGAACATGGCTGGCAGCAAGCGTCCCGCCTGCGGAATCTGCTTGAACTGGCCGGGTTCCGTCACGTACGCTCGCACGCCGATCTGGCCGGCCACGACCGGGTCACCGAGGGCCAATGGCCCGCCAAACCAGAATAGAGGTTGCCGCAATGCTGACGTTCAAGACATCGAAGGGCGAGTTCACCGTCGAGCTGTTCACCGCCGAGGCGCCGGTCTCGTCCGAGAACTTCCTGGCTTACGTGGACAGCGGCCACTTCGATGGCACCGTATTCCATCGCGTCATCCCCGGATTCATGGTCCAGGGCGGCGGCATGACCGCCGACATGAAGCAGAAGCCCACGCGCGCGCCGATCGAGAACGAGGCGAAGAACGGCCTCAAGAACACCCGCGGCACGCTGTCCATGGCGCGCACGAACGACATCAACAGCGCGACGTCGCAGTTCTTCATCAACGTCGCGGACAACGACTTCCTCGACAACCGCCCCGGCAGCTACGGCTACGCCGTGTTCGGCAAGGTCACGTCCGGCATGGACGTGGTGGATGCCATCGTTGCGGTCAAGACCGGCAACCGCGGTGGCCACCAGGACGTGCCCGTCGAGCCGGTCGTCATCGAAAGCGTCACGCGCGCCTAGCGTCCCGGGCGCGCCGCCACCCTTCGCCGCCGCGATGGCCAAGCGACGCAGCCTGCTGTCGCGCGTCCTTCGCGGGGTGCTGTGGGCAGTGGGCGGGTGGCTGGTCCTGACCCTCGGCGCGGTGCTGCTGCTGCGCTGGGTGGATCCGTCAACGACGGCCTTCATGCTGCGCGATCGCAGCGTCGCCTGGTGGCAGGAGGACAAGGCGTACCGCTTCCAGCACGAGTGGGTGGACTGGAATGCCATTTCCTCGCAGGCCAAGCTGGCCGTCATCGCGTCCGAGGACCAGAAGTTCGCGGCGCACTACGGCTTCGATCTCGAGTCCATCAGTGCCGCGCTGGCAGACCGCCGCAAGGGCGGCCGCACCCGCGGCGCGAGCACGCTGTCGCAACAGGTCGCGAAGAACCTGTTCCTGTGGCCCGGGCAGAGCTGGGTGCGCAAGGGACTCGAAGCGTGGTTCACGCTGCTGATCGAAACCTGCTGGACCAAGCAGCGCATCCTCGAGGTGTATCTCAACGTCGCGGAGTTCGGCAAAGGCGTCTATGGCGTCGGCGCGGCGAGCAATGCGTTCTTCCACAAGCCGGCCGCCCGCCTCTCGGCAGCCGATGCGGCGCTGCTTGCCGCCGTGCTGCCCAGCCCCAAGCGGTTCCGCGTGACCGCCGCGTCGGCCTACGTGCGCAGGCGCCAGCAATGGATCCTGGGACAGATGCGGGCCATCACGAAGGATCCGGCCATCGATGCGTTGATCTGAGGCCCGTCCGCTCAGGCCGGCTGGTCGGGAAAGACGACGGCGAACGTGATGCCCGCGCCGTTCAGGCCATCGCGCATCTCGATGCGTGCGCCATGGTCCTCTGCAATCCGCTGCACGATCGACAGGCCGAGGCCGCTGCCGGTCGCGTCGTTGCCGATCACGCGGAAGAAGCGCTCGAAGACGCGATCGCGGACCTCCACGGGAATGCCGACGCCCGAGTCACTGACCGTCAGCTCCGGTCCCGCACTGCCCGGACCGCAGGCCACTCGCACCGTACCGCCCGTCGGCGTATAGCGGAGCGCGTTGTCGACCAGGTTGCGCAGCAGGATCCGGAGCCGATCGGCGTTGCCCCGGACCCGCGTAGGCCGGACATCCATCTCGAGCGCCACCCCGCGGACCTGCGCGTACCGGCGCTGCGCTTCGTACTCGCCCAGTACGACCGGCTCCAGGTCCATGTCCGACATCTCGCCAGGATGGCGGCTGTCCATCCTCGCCATCAGCAGCAACTGGTCCACCACGCGCGAGCTGCGGTCGACGCCTTCGAGGAGATCCTGCACGGACGACTTGATGTCCTCGGATCCCGTGGCATCGCCGAGCACCTGCGCGGTCGTGCGAATGGCGGCGAGCGGCGTCCGCAATTCGTGCGCAGCGTCGGCCGTGAAGGTGCGTTCGCGCTCGAGCGCCGAGCGGACACGGGCAAGCAGCTGGTTGAGCGCATCGAGCAGCGGCCGGACTTCCTGCGGGGCCCGCCCCACGCTCACCTCGCGCAGGTCGTCCGGGGACCGGAGCGCCACGTCGCGGGCCGACGCCTCCAGCGGTTCGAACACGCTGCCGACGATGGCCCAGATGAGGACGATGGCCATCGGCAACAGGAAGAACACGAGTACGCCGAGGCGGGAGAAGACCGATGTCGTCGTCTCGCGGCGGTGGGCGAGGGTTTCGCCGACCTGGATCTGCAGGTTGTGCTGGTCGTCCCAGGCCGAAAACACGCGCCACGGCTGACCGCCCGCGATCCGCTGGGAGTACCCCACCGTCGTCAGGGGCATCAGCGGTTCCGCACTGGCGCCGACAGAGCGATACACAAGACGCCCGGTGCTGTCCCAGATCTGGAAGACGAGGTAGTGCGCATGGGTCTGGGCGGCCGGCGACACGATTTCGGAGAACGGCCCGCCGTGTTCCAGGATCTCGTGTTGCGCAAGACTGAGCAGCAGCAGCCCCGATTCGCGCAACTCCCGGTCCGCGAGTTCTTCGTTCTGCTGCTGTGCCTGGAAGTAGATCAGGATGCCGCCGACCAGCCAGATCGCGAGCACGACCCCGGACAGCAGCGCGATCAGGCGCGTGCGCAGCGACCAGGGGCGACCGGACTCAGTGGCCATCAGGCCCGGCTTCGATGATGTAGCCCGCGCCGTGGATGGTCTTGATCAGTTCCTTGCCGAGCTTGCGGCGCAGGTGGTGGATATAGACCTCGACGGTATTGCTCTCGATCTCCTCGCCCCAGCCATACAGGGATTCTTCGAGCCGCGCCTTCGACAGCACCTGGCCGCGCGCTTCCAGCAACTGGACGAGCAGCGCGAACTGGTGGGCCGTCAGCGGAATGGTCGTGCCGTTCATCGTCACGGTGCGCGAGGCCGGATCCACATCGAGCGTGCCATGGACCAGATGCGACTGCGGCCGGTGGTTGGCACGACGGATGCTGGCGCGGATGCGCGCCGCCAGCTCGTCGAGATCGAACGGCTTGACGATGAAGTCGTCCGCGCCGAGATCGAGTCCGCCCACCTTGTCCGCCACCTCGTCGCGCGCGGTGATGACCAGCACCGGGACCGAGGAGCCGCGCTTGCGCAACTTGGCCAGCACCGTCAACCCGTCCTGTCGCGGCAGGCCGAGGTCCAGCAGGATCGCCTCGTAGTCGTGTGCGGCAATTGCGGCTTCCGCACTGACGCCATCCCGTATCCAATCGACCGCATAACCCCGCGTCTCGAGTCCCTTGCGGGTCGCCTTGCCGAGCAGCAGATCGTCCTCGACCAGTAATACACGCATAAACCGCCTGACCTTTCCGCTTGCTTTTCGATTGTCATCAAGGCTAGCGATCTCTGCTTAAGGAGTTCTTAAGGAGCAGATTCTAGCCTCTCACCCGACATAAGAACCGGCGCCTGGGGGTCCGCAGCCAGCGCCACAACCGGCTCCATTCGCGTCAGTCCTCCGGATACTTCATGAACACCACCCTGCCCGGCCTGCTAGCCCTCCTCGTCGCGACCCCCCTGCTGGCGGCAGAACCGGCAGTGGTCACGTTGACGCCGTTGCAGGTCGAGCGCGCCGGGCTGGTCACGTTGCGCCCCCGGGTGGCGGCCGGCAACTCGGACAACCCGCAGGCCGGCACGCAGTCGCGCCTGAGCGGCATGGTCATGGTGCCGAACAGTGGCTTGAACCTCGCAAGCGCGCCGTTGCCGGGCGTGCTGCAGAAGCTGCTGGTGGACCCGTTGCAGACGGTTCGCGCGGGGCAACCTCTCGCCGAGATCTACAGCGCCGACTACCTGACGCTGCAGCAGGGCTACCTCGAAGCCCTGTCCGCCGCGCAGGTCGCGGGGGCGCGCGCGGCGAGGGACGAAAGCCTGTTCAAGGACGGCATCATTGCCCAGAGCCGCCTGGAAGAGACCCGGGCACAGAAGCTGCGGGCCGATGCACTGCTTGAAGAGCACCGGCAAAGCCTCGTCATTGCGGGCCTGTCACAGGCGGGCCTCGCGCGACTGAAGTCCGCAGCCGACATCACCCCGATGCTGGTCGTGACGGCGAAGCTCGCGGGTTCCGTGCTGGAGCAGCTCGCGACCCCCGGACAACGCCTCGAGGCGGGCGCGCCGCTGTTCCGCATCGCCGAAAGCTCGAAGCTGTGGATCGAGCTCCATGCAACGGCTGCAGAGAGCGCGCTGATCCGGCCGGGCGATGCCGTGACCGTCACCGGCTGCGACAAACCGGGCCGCATCGTGTCGACGAGCCAGCACCTGAGCAACGTCAACCAGTCGGTGACGTTGCGGGCCGAGTTCGACGCGCCGGGCCAGTGCCTGAAGCCGAACCAGTTCGTCGAGGCGGCCGTTGCCTCCGGCGCGCTGGCGCCCGGGACGCTGGGCATTCCCACCAGTGCGGTGATCCGCAGCGCAGGCCAGGACTACGTGTTCGTGCGCGACGCCGGCGGCTTCCGCGCCACGCGGATCGACATCGTGGCCCGCGGCGGCAACCTCGTATGGGCAAGGGCCGCGATCACTCCCACGTCGGAGATCGTGACGCAGGGGGTCGCGACGCTGCGCGGCGCCTGGATTGGCCTCGGCCCGGAGACGGCGGGTCCGCAGCCGGCGGAGCAGCCATAATGCTGTCGCGCGTGGTTGCCTTCGCGCTGTCGCAGCGGCTGCTGATGCTGGTGCTGACGCTGGTGCTGGTGGGTGCCGGCATCAATGCCGTGCTCAAGCTCCCGATCGACGCTTACCCGGATATCTCCACCACACAGGTGAAGGTGATCATGAAGGCCCCGGGCATGACGCCCGAGGAAGTGGAGGAGCGCATCACCGCGCCGATCGAGCAGGAGCTGCTCGGCATCCCGCGGCAGACCATCCTGCGGTCGAAGTCCAAGTACGCGATCACCGACGTCACGATCGACTTCGAGGACGGCACCGACGTCTACTGGGCGCGCCAGCAGGTCAGCGAGCGCCTCGGCAACGTGCTGCCTTCCCTGCCATCCACCGTGACGGGCGGCCTTGCCCCGATCACGACGCCGCTCGGCGACCTGTACATGTTCACGATCGAGGGCGACCTGTCACTCACGGACAAGCGCACGCTCCTTGACTGGGTGATCCGTCCGCAGCTGCGCAGCATTCCCGGCGTCGCCGACGTCAATACGCTAGGCGGCTACGTGAAGTCCTTCGAAGTCGTCCCGGATCCCGCTGCACTGGCGGCCCGCGGCCTGTCCTTGTCGGATCTCCATGATGCGCTGGCCGTCAACAACCGCAACGACGGCGCCGGGCGTCTGGCGCAGAACGAGGAAGCCCTGCTCGTCCGCAGCGACGGCAGCGTGCGCACGCTGGACGATGTCCGCGCCATCGTCATCAGGACCCGCGACGGCGTCCCCGTCCGGATCGGCGATGTCGCCGAGCTGCGCATCGGCCACCTGACGCGTTACGGCATGGTCACCAAGGACGGCGAGGGTGAAGCGGTCGAAGGGCTCGTCCTCGGATTGCGTGGCGCCAACGCGCAGCAGATCGTCGAGCAGATCCGCCTCAAGCTGACCGAGATCGGGACGACGCTCCCGGAAGGCACGACGATCAAGTCCTTCTACGACCGCGGCGCCCTCGTCGAACGCGCAGTGGGAACCGTAGCCAAGGCGCTGGCGGAAGCGATCGTCCTGGTGGTCGTGCTGCTGTACCTGTTCCTCGGCAACGTGCGCGCCGCCGTGGTCGTGGCGCTGATCCTGCCGCTGTCCGCCCTGGCCACCTTCCTGCTGATGGGCATGTACGGGCTGTCGGCGAACCTGATGTCGCTCGGCGGCCTCGCGATCGCCATCGGCATGCTGGTCGATGCCGCCGTCGTCATCGTCGAGAACATCGAGGCCCACGCCGGCAAGCCGCACGTCGGACCCCGGCCCTCCTCCCTGCACGTGATCTTCCGTGCCGTGAAGGAAGTGGCGGTCCCGGTGACCTCGGGCATCCTCATCATCATCATCGTGTTCCTGCCGTTGCTGACGCTGCAGGGACTGGAAGGCAAGCTGTTCGCGCCGGTCGCACTGACGATCGTCTTCGCGCTCGCCGCCTCGCTCGTGCTGTCGCTGACGGTGATTCCGGTGATCGCGTCGTGGTTGCCCTCGAAGCATTCGTCGCACCCGCCGCTGGTGCGCTGGCTCGAGGAGCGCTATTCGCGGCTGCTGAACTGGTCACTCGCGAACGACCGCATCGTCTATGGCTCGGCAGTCGCCGGCCTCGCAGTCGCCGTGGTGCTGTTCCTCACCGTGGGCAAGTCGTTCATGCCCACGCTCGACGAAGGCGACATCGTGCTGCAACTCGAGAAGGTCCCGTCCATCAACCTGCAGCAGTCGGGCGCCACCGATCTCGAGATCGAGCGGCGCATCATGGCCGCGGTGCCCGAAGTCTCGAGCGTAGTGTCGCGTGTCGGTTCCGACGAACTTGGCCTCGACCCCATGGGCACCAACGAGACCGACAGTTTCCTGGCACTCAAACCCCGCGAGGAATGGCGGCAGGACGACAAGGACTGGCTGCTCGACGAACTCCGCAAGGTGGGCGACGAGTTTGCGGGCGTGACGTTCAGCTTCACGCAACCCATCGACATGCGTGTGTCGGAGCTGATCTCGGGCACGCGCGGCGACCTGGCCGTGAAGGTCTTCGGTCCGGACATGCTGACGCTCGACAAGCTCGCCGCGGACATCGGTCAAGTGCTCGAAGGCATCGAAGGCAGCGAGGACGTCGTCACCGTCAGCAATCAGGGCGTGCAATACCTGCGCCTGGAGATCGACCGCATGGCGGCCGGCCGCGCCGGCCTGTCCGTCGAGGACGTGCAGAACGACCTGAGGATGCTGGTGGAAGGCACGACGGCGGGCGTCGTCATCGAACAGGGCCGCCGGCTGCCGCTGATCATCCGCGGCGACAGCGACGTGCAGCGCTCGCAGGACGCCTTCCAGCAACTGCGCCTGCCCATCAGCGACGGGACCGCTTTGCCGCTTGCAGCCGTAGCGAAGCAGACCATCGCCGATGGTCCCGTCAAGATCGACCGCGAGAACTCGGTGCGCATGACCGTCGTGCGCTCGAACGTGCGCGACCGCGACCTGGTCGGGTTCGTCGAGGAAGCACAGGCGAAGGTGGCCGAGCAGGTTCCGCTTCCCGAAGGGTACAGCCTCAAGTGGGGTGGACAGTTCGAGAACCAGCAGCGGACCGCTGCGCGCCTCGGCCTGATCGTGCCGCTCGCGCTCGGCCTGATCTTCCTGCTGCTGTTCGCCACGTTCTCGTCGCTCAAGCAGGCAACGCTCGTGTTCGCCAACATTCCGTTCGCGCTCATCGGTGGCGTGGTGGCGCTTGCCGTGACCCGCGAGTACCTGTCCGTGCCTGCCTCCGTCGGGTTCATCGCCCTGATGGGCATCGCGGTGCTGAACGGGCTCGTGATGATCAGCTACTTCAACCAGCTCAAGGTCAAGGGCGTGCCGGCCGCGGAGATCGTCACGCAGGGCGCGCTGCGGCGGCTGCGCCCGGTGCTCATGACCGCGAGCATCACGGCGTTCGGCCTTGTACCGCTGTTGTTCGCCACCGGGCCGGGCTCCGAGATCCAGCGCCCGCTCGCCATCGTCGTCATCGGCGGGCTGGTGAGCTCGACGCTGCTCACGCTCGTGCTGCTGCCGAGCCTGTTCCGCCGCTTCGGCATGGGAGCCACCGAATGACCACGATCTACGATTGCCTACTGACGCTTTCCGTACCCGAGAGCCTCGAGGAGGAGATGCTGGACCTGCTGCTGGCGCACGAGGACCTCGTCTCCGGCTTCTCATTGCATGCCGCCGAGGGGCTCGGCGCGGGCGCGCACCTTCACACGACGCTCGAGCGCGTCCGCGGCCGGTCGCGGCGCCGCATGATCACGCTGCTGATGCAGCAGGCCCAGGCCGCAACGCTCATCGACAGGATCAAGGTGCAGGTACCGAGTCCGGAAGTCGTCTGGTGGACCACCGCACTCACGGGTTTCGGGAGGCTGGCATGAAGCGGCGCACGGTATTGATGACGGCGATGGCGGCGCTCCTCGCGGGCGGCACGCCGGCGTCGCAGGCGGCGGGCATCTATCCTGCCGCGCTACCGCCGGTAGGCGATATCGAGACCATCCTCGAGAGCTCGCCGCTGGTCGCGGAGGCGGCTGCCGGCATCCAGCTCGGGGATGCGCTCAATCGGCGGCGGCGCGTGGGCACCCACGAGTGGACCGTGCGCGCGACGACGCAGGAGCGGCGCGACCAGACAACGCAGCAGACGTATACGGAAGCACAGGTCTCGCTGGAGCGAGGCTTCCGGATTCCCGGCAAGGCGTCGGTGGACGCCGCGCTCGGACAGCAAGCCATAAGGGTCGCGGAATTCACGCATGCCGACGCGTGGCACGAAGCCGGCCGGACACTGCTCGCCTCGTGGTTCGACTGGCTGCGGGAACGGGAATCCATGGCCGTGCTCGACGCGCAGGTGCGCATCCTCGAACAGCATCGCGACGCGGTCCGGCGGCGCGTCGCCGCGGGCGATGCCCCTGCCATCGAGGGCCAGCTGGCCGAAAGCGAGCTCAATCGCGTCCAGGCCCTGCATCTCGAAGCGCAGCAGCTGACGGCCGCCCGCGAACTGGACCTCAAGGAGCTGTTCCCGGCGCTGGCGCTACGCGTGCCGGAGACCATCGAGGCGCCGCCCGCCATCGAGGAAACCGATGCGCTCTGGCACGAGCGCATCGTCGCTGACAACCACGAGCTCGAACTCGCCGAGAACCAGCAGCGCGAAGCGGAGCTGCAGGCGCAGCGGGCGAGACTTGATCGGCTGCCCGACCCGACGGTGGGTGTGCACTACGGCCAGGAACGGGATCGACAGGAAAAGATCCTCGGCGTCACCGTCGCACTGCCGTTCGGTGGATCCGGGCGACGCGCCGATCATGCCGCCGCGCTCGCAAGGGCCACGATGGCCACGGAGCGGACGCGGCAGATCCGCCTCAAGGTGGAAGGCGATGCGAACCGCGCCCTGAGCGCCGTACGTCTCAGCCGCTCGCGGTGGGAACAACTCTCGCGGCTCGCGGAGCAGATGCAGGCGACGGCTGCGACCATGCGGCGCGGATACGAACTCGGCGAACTGGATCTGGCGCAGACGCTGACAGCGCAGCGGCAGGCCCTCGAAGCCGCGCTGGGTGCGCAACAGGCGGAGCTCGATGCGATCGAGGCGTATGCGCGCCTCAGGCTGGACGCCCACGAGATCTGGGCGCTCGAGCACGATCACCCGGGAGAGTGACGGGCCAAGGTTCGCGAGGTCATCGATCGCCCCTGAGGCGCAGCCCGCTGCGATGGGCTTGGACGCCCGGATGCACGGCCCTGCGCGGCTGCAGTCGTCAGCGCACGCACCGACGCGCTAGACTCTGCCGCTCCCATCGTCACGGCCGGCCGCGGCAGGATCGCCCCTTGAATCGCCTATTCCTTGCGTTGTGCCTGCTGGTGGCTCCTGCTGCATTCGGAGCGGCCACCGGCCTCTCTTCGCTCGATGAGTCGAAGACGCTGGCCAACCGGGCGACGTTCCTGCTGGCGCAGGAGAAGTTCGACGGGGGGTTCGGGGCATTGCAGCCCCATTGGCCAATGCCCGCGGCGGAGCTGCGGCTCTTGATCCAGCAGACCACGGCGGACTGGCCGCGGGTCCGGCAGCGGCTCGGCAACATGCAGGGCCTGAGGTACATCGGCGAACAACACCTCTCACCCACCCTCATCCGCTACTCGTACCTGCAGCGCTTCGAGAGGGGCTCGGGACAGTGGCAATTCACGTTCCAGAAGTACAGGGATAGCTGGCTGGTGGACGGCGTGGCCTTCGTGGAAGGACTCCCGACCCCGGCCGAATGACGCAGGACCGTCGCAGCATGTCCGAGCTGATCGAGTTCGAGACCGGGCGTCTCGCCTTGCGACAGTGGCGCGACGCGGACCGGACGCCCTTCGCGGCGATGAATGCCGACCCGCGGGTCATGCGGTACTTCCCCGCCCGCCTCGACCGTGCGCAAAGCGATGCGCTGCTCGATGACCTCAAGAACCACATCGACTACAACGGCTTTGGAATCTGGGCCGTCGACGAGAAGGCCACCGGCGCGCTGATCGGTGCCGTCGGGTTGCAGATCCCTGCGCCGGACTTGCCCGTCTTTCCCTGTGTCGAGATCGCCTGGCGACTGGCAGCAGAGCACTGGGGCCAGGGGTTCGCGACCGAGGCAGCCCGGGGTGCGTTGCGCGTAGGCTTCGACCAGCTCGGCCTGCCGGAAATCGTCGCGTTCACGTCCACCGGCCATCTCCGGTCGCGCGAGGTGATGAAACGCCTCGGCATGCGCGACACGGGCGAGACGTTCGAGCACCCGAGAGTCCCCGAGGGCCACCCGCTGCGCAAACACTGCCTGTACTTCCTGTCCCGCAAGCAATGGCAGGCGGCGAATCCGGCGCCGGTCGTGTAGATTATTCCGCGTGTCGATCATCCTAGGGAACCTCTGCACAGGTTTCGCGACCGCGTTGCGTCTCCAATCCTCTGCTGCGAGGCATCGGGCCGCAGGCAATATCGGGAATATTGACAAGGCCCGTA
>CAIUGU010000196.1 GCA_903898785.1 uncultured Pseudomonadota bacterium
GCCACTACTGTACGGAGGCCTTACTTTAGCGCCTCGTGCACCCGTGCTAGGCGGGCCACACGGTACTTTGTACGCCCGCGCTTCATCACACAGCACCGCACGGTGGAGCTGCTCAGGTCAGCGGGGCTCTTTTCCGCCTTCTAACGCAACGCCGCAACTTAGGGCTATGTGGTAGGCGACTTGGCGCGCCGATAGCGCGGCAACATGAGCGCGACTAAGCCGGGTAGCCCACCGATCAACGTCACGAGCCCGAACAAGAGGGACGTGGCGAGGCCGTGCTCGGGGGACATCCCCATTGCCTGGAAAAGAGTAACGACGACCGCCTCGCGCACACCCCAGCCCGCGATGGACAAGGGCAGCGCGACCGCGAGCACCAACGGGCCCGTCATCGCGAGTGCGCGGAGGATGCCCAGGCCTTCTTCCGGCCCGGCCGCGGAAAGCAGCGCCAACGTGCTACCAATCCCTCCGAGCATTGCCGCCGTCCACAGCAGCGCGCGGAGAATGGTCGCAGCATCCAGGCGCGCCCGGGCGAAATGGCCGGCCCAACCCGGACTTAGCCGCCAAAGCAGCGCCATCGCCTGCGTGCGAACCATTGCGAGCACCAGCAGGCCCGCGACGGCCGCGGCCAACAATACGTAGACCACCAGCCGCAACGCAGGCGGGGCGGACAAGCCGAACGGCTCAACCAGAAAAATCGCGAACGTCGCTGCTACGCAGCCGACAAGGCCGGCCAGTCGATCGAGGAACGTCGCGACGAATACGGATCGGAGGGTGGCCCCTTCCCCGACTGCAATGCCAATGCGCACGGCGTCGCCCCCTACTGTGGACGGCAGCACGTTGTTGAAGCACTGCGAGGCGAAGGTGAGTGCGACTGCCGACCGGCGTGGCAGTCCAGCGTCCTGGGATGCCAGCAACATGTGCCAGCGCAACCCGCTGAATATGACGGTGAGCGCAACGCATCCAACGGCGGCGGCAACCATCCTCGGATCCACCGCCAGAACATGGTCGCGAGCGGCGCTGACATCGACGTTGCGGAGGAGAAGGTAGAGCACCATCGCCGAAGCGGAGAGCTTTAGCGCCAGAAGTGCCGACCTGCGGGTGAAACGCCGCCTTGTAGGGGGAGCCACCGATCCCTCAATTGCCATTAGTGGCCCTCGGTATCAGCGCGGCCACACCTGAAGCTGGCGCTCGCGCAGCTCCGGATTGTCGAGGTAGTCGCCGCGGGAGAGCCAGCGCTCGAGCAGGCAGTACAGGATGATGAAGAAGTAGCGCGAGCCCATCTCGCGGATCTTGAACTTGGAAACGCCTTCCTTGCGGTTGATCCACGTGTTCGGAACGACCGCGTACTTGTAATTACGCACGATTGTCTTGAGCGGCATCTCCACCGTCAGGTTGAAGTGGTGCGATAACAGCGGCTGGATGCCCGCGACGACGTGCCGTCGGTACATCTTAAAGGCGTTGGTGACGTCGTTGTACCGCATCACGAACAGCACGCGGATGATGAAGTTGCCGACGCGGTTGAGCAGCAGCTTCGGGCCCGGATAGTCGACGACCTTGCCGCCGCGGATGAAGCGCGAGCCGAACACGCAGTCGATCCCCGGCTGCAGCGCACGCCAGTACTTCACGACATCCTCGGGTGGGTCGGACGCATCCGCCATTACGATTGCCACTGCGCCGCCGCGGAACTGCGACAAGCCGAGCCGCACTGCGAAGCCGAAGCCGTTGGGACGGTGGTTGGTGACGTGACGGACCTGCGGGATTTCCGCTTCGATGTGCTGCAGCACCGCGACCGTGGAGTCGGTGCTGGAGTCGTCCACCACCAGGATTTCGTGCTTGATCAAGGCATCTGCCAGGGCCATGTGCAGACCGCGGACAGTGCCTTCGATGTTGCCCTGCTCATTCCGTGCAGGGATGAGGATCGACAACATGTCGGCGTCACCTTCGGCCTCCCACTCGGCGAGCGATTGGACCTCGATGGGCATCAGGCGATCTCCCGCTCATTAAGGCCCGCGAGGATCGCCTGCATGGTCGTCTCGATGGTGAAGTGCTGCTTCCACTCCGGGTAGTGAGACTGGAAGCGGCGCAGATCGCCGACCCACCAGATGTGGTCGCCGGTACGGTTCTGGTCGCTGTACTTCCAGTTCATCGGACGTCCGGTAAGGCGCTCGCAGATATCGATTGCCTCCAGCATCGAGACATTGGCGTGGCGCCCCCCCCCGATGTTGTAGACCTCGGCGCTGCGCGGCTTCTGAAACACTTCCCAGAACGCATTGACAAGATCGAGCGAGTGGATGTTGTCGCGCACCTGCTTCGCCTTGTAGCCGAACACCGTGTACTGCTTGCCGGTGATGGCGCACTTCATCAGGTAGGCGAGGAAGCCGTGCAGCTCGGCGCCGGAATGGCCCGGGCCAGTAAGACAGCCCCCACGGAAGCAGCTCGTCTTCATGCCGAAGTAGCGGCCATACTCCTGGACCAGCACGTCGGCCGCCACCTTGGACGCGCCGAACAGGCTGTGAGTCGAGTGGTCGATGCTGAAGTCTTCCGGGATGCCGTTCTTCGCATAGGGATGCGACGGATCGAGCTCCCAGCGACGCTCCTGCTCGACAAGCGGCAGGCGGTTGGGCGCGTCACCGTAGACCTTGTTGGTGCTGGTGAAGATGAAGACGGC
>CAIUGU010000197.1 GCA_903898785.1 uncultured Pseudomonadota bacterium
ACGAGCTGGTTGAGATCGAACTTCGAGATCTCCATGGCCGGTGCCCGTGCGTATTCGCTGAACGCGTTGACCATCTCCTTCATCGCTTCCACCTGGTGCACGATGGTGGTGGTGGCGCGCTCCAGGATCTGGGCGTCCGCCTGGTTCATGGAGGCGAGGAATTTCCGACGCATGCGCTCGGCAGAAAGCTGGATCGGTGTCAGCGGATTCTTGATTTCATGCGCAAGGCGCCGCGCAACCTCGCCCCACGCGGCATCCCGCTGCGCCTGCAACAGGGTCGTGATGTCGTCGAACACGATGACGTAGCCTGCCGCAGCGCTGGCGTCGCCGGGCAAGGCCGTGCAGGCGCACATCAGGATGCGCCTCCCGGCATCACCGCGCAGGACCATCTGCTCGCGCCACTCCGACTGGCCGGCGTCGATGTGGGCACGGCAAGCCGCCACGAACTGCTCGAACATCGCCACACCGGGCGCCATGACATCCAGGCGCTTGCCGAGCCCGCCGTCGAAATCGACGCCGAGGATGCTGCCAGCGGCCTGATTGGCGGTACGGATGCTCAGGTCCGACGCCAGCGAGATCACGCCTGTCGACAGGCGCGCGAGGATGACGGCGAGGTTGGCACGCTCCGCTTCGACGGCGTTCTGGCTTTGCCGGGCTTCCTCGCGTGCAGTGGCAAGCCGGACGGTCATGTCGTTGAACGAATGCACGAGCACGCCCATCTCGTCATGCGACGTCAACGGCAAGCGGGTGTCGAAGTCGCCCTTCGCGACCGCCCGGGTACCTGCGACGAGGTCTTCGATCGGCCTGACAAGTCGCCTGGCGGCCCAGAAGGCGCCATAGACGGCAGCGAGCACCGACATCAGCGAAACCAGCGTCAGCGTCAGCGTGAAGCTGGTCTTGAGCGGTTCGCGCAACCGCGCCTTCTCCGCGTACTGCTGGTACGCGAGTTCGACCGTGTCGGCCAGCTGGCCGAGACGTTCCTCGATGGGATAGATCCCGAGCAGGACGCGTGGTTCGCCGCCGGGACGGGTCAACGGGACGGCAGTGCGAGCGAGGTAGCCGCCGCCCGCGATGGGATCGACGCTGATGAAGGGCAAGCCCTGCCGAACCTGCAGCAAGACTTCTTCGGTCGGCTGCGTCGCAACGCTTTCGCCGAGACGGTCGGAACTCGCGGCAATGATCCGGCTGTTGGCGCCGACCAGGGTCAGCTCGGTGGCCCCGCTCCCCTTGCGCAGGTCGCCGAGTTCGGACCATGGGTCCAACTCGCTGTAGGCAAGCTTGCCGGCCATGGCCTGCGTCCGCTCCAGGTACTCGCGCATGCGCAGGTCGAGGGCGGCACGGGACAGCATCAGCGAGTCCTGCAGGCCCTGCCTGATCTCGACATGGAACCAGCTGTCGATGCCCCGATTGAGGAACTGCACCGAGAGGTAGAAGACCAGGAGCATGGGGACCACGGCGAGGAGGCACGACATCCACACCATGCGCGCCTCGAGGCGCGACCCGACGACACGGCGACGCCAGTTGCGCAGCAACTGCACGAGCTTGCCCACGATGAGCACCAGCAGGACGACGAGCCCGGCCGCATTCACGAGCAGGATCCAGGGCTGCAGGCGGCTGAACTCGGTCGAGTTCTGGACCGTCTGCGCCATCAGGAGCAGGGCCGCAAGCCAGAGCGCCACGCCGACAGAGACCAGCGCGGCAATCCCCACGCGCCTCATCGGTCTCATAGATTGAGTGGCCATGTGTACCAGTCGGTCTGTTGGCGCCAGTCATCGACCCAGAAAAGCACGATTCGCAACGCCTCTGGAAGATTGCGGACGTCCAGCCGCCCACGCAGGCTGACTTCGTACCGGAAGTCGGGCAGTACGAGCGACTGGTCCAGGATGGGCAGCCGATCGACGACCTGCAGTGACTCGACGGCGTCCTCCAGCGTCGGCCATGAAGATTGCTCGCCACTGTTGAGGTTGCGGACGAGGAACCGTTCGCTCAGCGCGTGGTAGACGAGTTCGTAGTGTTGCTCGAGCGTCGCGACCGTATCGTCAAGCCAGAAGCGCCGGGCGCGATTGACCTCGATTTCGAGATCGAGCGTCAGTGCCACGCCGTCGAGGATCGCGTCCCTCGCGCCTTCGGGCAACGTGAAATCCAGCCGCGCATTGAGCATGTAGACGCTTGCAGCAGGTTCGACGAAGGCCGAGCGGATCTCGAAGCGTCGCGGTGCTTCGCTCGCGCGTGCCTCGCCACCGACAGCAATGCAGAACGCCAGCAACACGGTCGCAAGCATGCCGAGCGCCGAGTGGGCTGCGGGACACCGGGACAGGCGTGGCGGGTTCGCTTTCAAGGAACCATCATCCGTGGCTTTTCTGCAGGCAAGCATAATAGAAGCCGTCCATGCCTGCTTCTCCCGGCCTCAGCCGGAATCCGGGTTCCAGTGCGGCAAATCGCTGCCCCGCGGCGGGCCAGGCGACCTGCAGGCTCGCGGTGACGTCACGCGCTTCACGATGCCGAGCCAGAAACGGCTGGACGACGGCCGCGTTTTCCGCCCTCAGGACCGAGCAACTGGCATACACGAGACGGCCGCCGGGCTTCAGCAAAGGCCAAAGGCGTTCCAGCATGCTGCCCTGCCGCTCGGCCAGCGCCGGGATGTCTTCAGCGCGCCGCAGCAATTTGATGTCGGGGTGGCGGCGGATGACACCTGTCGCCGAGCATGGCGCGTCTACCAGGATGCGGTCGAACGGCCGTCCGTCCCACCAGGACTCCGGAGTCTCGGCATCGCCCTTGAGGACCGTGGCCTGCAGGCGCAGGCGCGTCAGGTTCTGCTGGAGCCGCTCAAGGCGCTCGCCCGACGCATCGATCGCCACCATCTCGGCAAGTCCGGGTTGGAGTTCAAGCATGTGACAGGTCTTGCCGCCGGGCGCCGCGCAGGCATCCAGCACCCGGTGACCGGCCAAAGGCGCGACCACGTGAGCCGCGAGTTGCGCGGCTGCATCCTGCACGGACACCCATCCTGCCGCGAACTCGGGCAATGACTTCACGTCCACCGCCTCTTCCAGCAGCAGGCCTTCCGGTGCGTGCGGACTCAGGCTCGCCTTCATGCCAGCAGCCAGTAGCCGGTCCAGATATTCGGCGGGCGTCGTATGTTGCCGATTGACGCGCAACCAGAACGGCGGATGCTCGTTGTTGGCGTCAAGGATGGCCGCGGCATCCTCTGTCCAGTCCGTGTCGAGCTGCTCTACGAACCAGCGTGGATGCGCAGTGCGGATGGCCGGATCGGCGTCGACCTTGTCCCCGAGGGCCTTGCCCTCGCGCTGACAGCGGCGCAGAACGGCATTGACCAGGGAGGCGGCGCGAGGCTCATCCAGCACTCGGGTCGCGTTGACGGTTTCGGATACCGCTGCGTGGGGAGCGATGTCCGTATGCAGGAGCTGGAATAAACCGACAAGCGTGAGCGCCCTGACTTCCGGCTCGAGGCGCGTCGCTGGACCGGAAACGACTTGCGCAAGGATGGCGCTCAGACGGATGTGCCAGCGAAGCGTGCCGTAGCACAGGCTTCTCAGCAGCCCCCGCTCCTGCGGCTTGCCACTGGCAGCCGCCAGTAGTCCATCGAGCGACTGGCCTCTCTCGGCCACGAGCACGACGATCTGGGCTGCGCGAGCGCGGACTTCGGCGGGCGTACTCAAGTGCGTGCCGCCGGGCCGGGTACGTCATTGCCAAGATGGTCACCGGCAATCTGGTGCGCGTTCAGGAAATCGGCTGCGGTCGTGGCCTTGCGGCCGGCCAGCTGGAGCCTGGCCAGCTTCAAGCTGCCTGCACCTGTTGCGACAACTATGCCTCCTGCATCAGCCGCCACCACCGTCCCGGGTGAGGCGTCGCCACGGGGGCCCGCAGGCTCCGCGTCCCAGATCTTGAGCTGCTGGCCACGCCAGACGGTCTCCGCTCCCGGCACGGGGTTGAAGGCACGGACCTGGCGGTCGATGTCTGCAGCGGGTCGCGACCAGTCGATCACGGCTTCTTCCTTGGTTATCTTGCGGGCGTAAGTGATCCCCGCTTCAGGCTGCGGGCGCGCCTGCAGTGTGCCAGCAATCAGTCCTCCAAGTGCTTCCAGAAGGGCTTCGGCGCCGAGCGCTGCCAGCTTGTCATGCAGGGAACCGGCCGTTTCGCGTGGCGCGATGTCGATTACGCGCTCGATAAACACAGGTCCGGTATCGAGTCCCGCTTCCATCCGCATGATGCCGACTCCGGTCCGCGGGTCGCCTGCGAGCAGCGCTCTTTGGATCGGTGCCGCACCGCGCCACCTCGGAAGCAGCGAGGCATGGATATTGAGGCACCCGAGCCGGGGCGTGTCGAGGACCGCGGGTGGCAGGATCAGGCCATAGGCCACCACGACGAGGAGATCGGCCTCGTACGAAGCCAGCGTGTCGCGCGCGTTGCCGTCGCGCAGGGTCAGCGGTTGTTCGACCGGTATGCCATGGCGCAAGGCGCAGTCCTTGACCGGACTGGCTTGCAGCAGTCGACCGCGACCGGCAGGGCGATCAGGCTGCGTATAGACCACGACGACGCGATGCGGGGAACGCACCAGGGCTTCGAGCGTAGGTACCGCGAACGCGGGCGTGCCGGCAAAGGCAATCTTCAGGTCCTGGGGCACGGGTTATGGGTATCCGAAGGTGGTATTCATCAAATAGGGCGCACAGGTCAGGCCGGCATACCCTCCTCCCGGTCCCTGCGATCCTGCCCGGGCCGGTCCTACGGCAGGAATCGCCGGCGGTCAGATTGCCGGAGCTTTCGGGCGGACCGCTCCCGCTCCTTCCCTGTTCTTCTGCTCTTTCTCAAGCTTCTTCCTGATACGGATGCGCTTGAGCTCCGAGAGGTAATCGACGAACAGCTTGCCTTCGAGGTGATCCATCTCGTGCTGGATGCAGACTGCCAGCAAGCCTTCGGCTTCTATTTCCTGGGGCTTGCCGTTGCGACCCAGTGCCCGGACCCGAATGCGGTCCGCGCGCATGATGTTCTCGTAGATTCCGGGTACCGACAGGCAGCCTTCTTCGAGCTTCCCTTCCCCGCTGCGCTCGATGATTTCGGGATTGATCAGCGCAAGGGGACGGCTGCGGTCTTCCGTGATGTCCACGACCAGCACACGGATGTGCACGTTGACCTGCGTGGCAGCGAGCCCGACGCCCGGGGCCTTGTACATCGTCTCGAACATGTCGTCGATCAGCTTCCGGATCTTGCCGTCCACTTCACGGACGGGTTCGGCCCGCGTTCGAAGCCTTGGGTCGGGGTATTCGAGGATCGGAAGAAGTGCCATGGCTGCGAAGGTGTAAGTGGGGGTGTGGGGGGAATGAGAACCACGTCTCGGGGCCGCGCCGGGATTCGTGCACTCGCTGTAAAAATGCTGCTAAAGTTAAGCCAACGTTGAACTTAATGCCCTTTCCGAAGCACCTGATTCCTGTCGCTATTCCATCGTTTTCAAGGTCCTGCGCCTGACCGCAAGGCGAACCGGCCGGAGTAGCCCGGAACGACAGAAGGCAGTCGAGATTATAAGGCCCGAGTCTGTTTCCGGGCACGGGTTTGATTCCTGCAAGTCCAGATGGAGCCGCTCAGCGCATGAAGACTGCGACCCACTCATCCCCGATCCTGGGATCAAGGATCAGCCCCTGCGGGGCCACTGGTTTCTTGACTCTGGCTGCGGCCGTCGCCGGAACGCTGTTGCTGGCGCTACCGGTCACGTCAGGCGCGCAGGCCGAAGGCGCTGCCAGGACCGTTGCCACGGGCAGCGGCATTCCGCTCGCACCCAATGCGCCCGACCGTTACACGGTCCAGTCCGGTGACACGCTCTGGTCGATTTCGAAGGTGTTCCTGCAAGACGCCTGGTACTGGCCGGAGATCTGGTACGCCAACCCACAGGTCGAGAATCCGCACCGCATCTACCCCGGCGACATCCTGGCGCTGACTTATGTGGAAGGACAGCCGCGAGTGTCGATCGAGCAGCGTGCAGCAGCCCCGGTCGGCGGTGGCGCCACGAAGCTCACCCCCCAGATCCGCAGCGAAGCCCTGCCTCAGTCGATCACGACGGTTCCCTACGAAGTGGTCGCCGCGTTCATGGGCCGCCCGACGATGCTGGACAAGGCACAGGTGCGGTCGGGACCGTATATCGTCGCGATGCGGGACCGCCATATGGTGGGGGCAGCAGGCAACGAGGTGTATGCACGCGGCCTGGAAGGCGCGCCGGTCGATGGCCGGTACAGCATCATCCATGTCGGCGAGCCGCTTCGGGATCCGGAAACACGCGACATCCTCGGTTATCACGGTCTCTATGTCGGATCGGGCGCGGTCGCACAGCAAGGTGAGACAGCCAAGCTGACGCTCACGAAGTCCCAGCGCGAAGCGTTGCAGGGTGACAAGCTGTTCCCGGAAGACGCCAGTATCGGCATGGATTTCATCCCGCATGCGCCAGCCAAGGCCGTTGACGGCGCCATCATGGCGGTCGATGACTACTCCGTGCTCGGGCAGTATCAGGTCGTCGCCATCAACCGCGGTTCGCGCGATGGACTCGAACCTGGCCACGTCCTCGCGGTGCAGGAAGCGGGGGGCAAGGTCAAGGATGTGTACTCGCGCGGTGGCCAGACGGCCGGCCTCGCCGGCCTGAGAAAGAGCGTCGACCTGCCCGAGGAGCGCACCGGGCTCGTCATGGTCTTCAAGGCGAACGAACGAATGAGCTACGGACTGATCATGGAAGCCACTCGCCCGATTCGCACCGGCGACGGCGTCCGGCAGCCTTAAGCTTTGCTGAAGCCGGGTCGCCAACGCGCGATCCGGTAACCGGCCTGGCCGGTTGATGAGTGGCCCACCACAAGGATGTGGGGGAACGCGCCGCTTGGCGCAGAAGTCTCGAGGACTGTTTCCATGGATGGAATCCGCCCGTGGCTGGCGTTGGCCCGTACCCCCGGTTTGCATGCAGGCTTGTTGACACCCCTCCTCGCCCGTTACGGCGATGTCGCGGGTCTGCTGCTTGCGAGTCATGATGAGCTGTTCGACCTTGGGTTATCCCCCGGTGCAATCCGGTGCCTGAAGGCACCCGACCAGGCGGCGCTTGACCGGGACGAGCACTGGCTGCAGGAGGCGCCACACCATTTCATCCCTTGGGATTCGGAGCACTACCCGGCGCTCTTGCGTGAAATCCCCGACGCACCGGTCGGACTCTTTGTCGACGGCAACTGGCATGTTCTGGGCTTGCCGCAGCTCGCCGTCGTCGGCTCGCGCAACCCGACCCATGCCGGCATCGAGGCTGCCCACTCCTTTGCATCCAGACTGGCGGCCGGCGGCCTCACGATCACCAGCGGCCTCGCAATCGGCATCGACGCCGCCAGCCACCGCGGAGCCCTCGACGGAGGCGGCAAGACCGTTGCCGTCTGCGGCACCGGCCTCGACATCACTTACCCTTCATCGCACAGGTCCTTGCGCGAAGAGATCTCCGCGCGGGGCGTCCTCGTTTCGGAGTTTCCGCTGGGTACGCCGCCTGCAAAGCAGAACTTCCCGCGGCGCAATCGGGTGATCAGCGGCCTGTCGGTTGGCACGCTGGTCGTGGAAGCAGCTCTCAAGAGCGGCTCGCTCATCACCGCGCGGCTCGCAGCCAGCCACGGCCGTGAGGTATTCGCGATTCCGGGTTCGATCCTGAATCCGCTCAGCCGTGGGTGTCACCAGCTCATTCGCGACGGCGCAACGCTCGTTGAAACCGCTGACGACATATTCCCGACACTGCGACAGCTCGCGTTGGCCCTCGACGCGCAGACGATCGTCGGCAGGACGACAAAGGGCCCTGATTCCACACGGGTTTCCGGCAGCCCGTTGGACAAAGACCATAAAATCCTGTTAGATGCCGTCGGCTTCGAGCCTGCCGGCGTGGACCTCCTGGTGCAGCGGACGGGACTCAGGGCCTGCGAGGTGGCTTCGATGCTCCTCATTCTCGAACTGGAAGGGCGCATCGAGTCTTTCCCTGGCGGTCTGTACGTCCGGGCACACCCCGAGGGAACGAAATGAAGGAAAGTGTTCTCGATATCCTGATCTACCTCTTCGAGAATTACTTCGACGCTGACCTCGAGTCCGCCCCCGATACCGATCGCGACACGCTCAAGGACGAACTGGAAAGGGCCGGCTTCGCGGAACGCGAAGTGGAGCGTGCGCTCGAATGGCTGGAGGAACTGTCGGCGGATCCTGACCGGGCGGGTGTCGTACCCACGGCGCGCGCCATCCGCGTATTTGATCCCAGCGAGTCTGCCCGGCTGGACACCGAATGCCGCGGGTACATCCTGTATCTCGAGAACATCGGCATCCTGAGCGGTACGCAGCGCGAACTGGTGATCGACCGGTTGCTGGCCCTTGATACCGAAGAAATCGATATCGACCAGGTCAAGTGGGTCGTACTGATGGTGCTCTTCAGCCAGCCGGGACAGGAAGTGGCGTATTCGCGCATGGAAGACCTGGTCTTCGACAACAGGGCGGATGCCGTGCATTGACCGGCGGACGGTACGCCGGATGATGGGGAACTTCGTGCCGCGGCCTGCCGCGGTTTCTTTTTTTTATAGTCCACGGCAAGAATGACCAGGAATCTCGTCATCGTCGAATCGCCCGCAAAGGCGAAGACCATCAAGAAGTACCTGGGACAGGACTTCGAGGTCCTTGCGTCCTACGGGCACGTCCGCGACCTGGTGCCCAAGGAAGGCGCCGTCGATCCGACGCAGCGATTTGCGATGCGCTACCAGGTCATCGACAAGAATGAAAAGCATGTCCAGGCGATCACGAAGGCGCTGAAGAAGGCCGACGCCCTGTATCTGGCAACCGACCCTGACCGCGAGGGCGAGGCCATTTCGTGGCACCTGCTCGAGCTGCTCAAGGAGAAGGGCGGACTCGACAACAAGGACGTGCATCGCGTGGTGTTCTACGAGATCACGCGCAACGCCGTCCGCGAGGCGATCCAGCAGCCGCGCAGCGTTTCCACCGACCTGGTGAACGCCCAGCAGGCAAGGCGGGCACTCGACTACCTGGTCGGCTTCAACCTGTCCCCGTTGCTGTGGAAGAAGGCCGGCTTGCCGGGCGCATCGGCGGGGCGGGTCCAGAGCCCGGCACTGCGGATGATCTGCGAGCGCGAGGACGAGATCGGCCGCTTCATCGCCCGCGAGTACTGGACCATCGAAGCGGATGCAGACAGGTCGAACCAGACGTTCGCCACCCGCCTCATCGAATACCAGGGCACGAAGGTCGAACAGTTCAGCTTCACGACGGAATCCCAGGCGGTCGCGGTGCGGGAGACCGTCGAGAAGGCGGCAGGAGGCGTACTCACGGCGGTGGCCATCGACCGCAAGCAACGCAAGCGGAACCCGTCGCCGCCGTTCACGACCTCCACGCTCCAGCAGGAAGCCGCGCGCAAGCTGGGTTTCGGCGCGCAGCGCACGATGCGCCTCGCACAGCAGCTGTATGAAGGCGTCGACTTCGGCGAGGGCGCGGTCGGCCTCATTACGTACATGCGTACCGACTCCTTCAACCTGGCTGCCGAAGCCATCAAGGAAATCCGCGAGGTCATCACGAAGCTGTACGGTGCCGAGGGGCTGCCGGACGAAGCGCGTGTCTACAAGACCAAGTCCAAGAACGCGCAGGAAGCACACGAAGCCGTACGACCCACGTCGGCATCCATTACGCCCGAACGCCTCGAGGGCAAGATCGACGCGGACCAGCTCAAGCTCTATTCGCTGATCTGGAAGCGCGCGGTCGCGAGCCAGATGGCCCCGGCCGTCTTCGATACGGTCGCGATCGACCTGGTTCCGGGCAAGAGCGCGTCGCCTGCCGGCGCGGCAGGCGTGTTCCGCGCCACCGGCTCGACGCTGGTCAAAGCCGGTTACATTGCCGTCTACAAGGAAGGCGTGGACGACGCCGTGGATGAGGATGGCGATCGCATCCTGCCGCCCATCGAGGTCGGCGATGCGGTCAAGCTGGTCGAGGTGCGCCCGGGCCAGCACTTCACCGAACCGCCGCCCCGCTACTCCGAGGCGAGCCTGGTCAAGGCGCTGGAAGAACACGGCATCGGTCGTCCGTCGACCTATGCCAGCATCATCCAGACGCTGCTCAACAAGAAGTATGCGGAACTCGTCAACCGGCGCTTCATCCCGAGCGACCTGGGCAAGATCGTGAACCGCTTCCTGACGCGCAATTTCGAACACTACGTCGACTATGGCTTCACGGCGAAGATGGAGAACGACCTCGACGAGATCGCCGACGGCAAGGAAGAGTGGATTCCCGTGCTGGATCGGTTCTGGAAGGAATTCAAGCAGCAGGTGGATCATGTCGGTGCCACGGTCACGCGCGAAGAGGTGTCCGAGTCGCGTGAACTCGGCAAGGATCCGGTCACCGGCAAGCCGATCACGGTGCGCTACGGCAAGTACGGACCGTTCGTGCAGATGGGCACCAAGGATGATCCCGAGAAGCCGAAGTTTGCGAGCCTGAAGCCCACACAGAAGATGGACACGCTGACGCTTGCGGACGCGCTTGAGCTGTTCAAGCTGCCGCGGACACTCGGGAAGACCGAGTCTGGCGATGCCATCAAGGTGGCCATCGGCCGTTTCGGCCCCTATGTGCAGTACGCAGCGAAGAAGTACGTCTCGATCAAGGAAGACGACCCCTACACCATCGACTTGCCCAAGGCCCTCGAATTGATCCGCGCCAAAGAGATCGCGGACGCGAACCGCACGATCCTCGATTTTCCGGCAGCGGGTATCCAGGTCCTGAACGGCCGCTACGGGCCTTACATCACGGACAAGGTCAAGAACGCCAAGATCCCGAAGGACCGCGAACCGCACACGCTGACGCTGGACGAATGCCGCGCACTGCTGGCCGCCGCACCGGACCGCTCTAAGCGCGGAGGCCGGTTTGCCAAGGCTGGCGCCCGTCCGGCTGCGAAGGCGGAAGAGCCCGCAGCGGCAGCGGCCCCCGTGCCCGCCAAGCCAAAGAAGACAGCCGGCGCAAAGACCGCAACCAAGTCGAAGACGCCGGCGAAGAAGACACCCGCAAAGAAATAGGGGGCTGCACCCATGTCGGACCTTCACCCTCGCACCGTCGAAGTGATCAGCTACCTGCGCGGATTGCACGACACCATCTCGAACGCCATCGAAGCGGCCGACGGCGCCGCGAAGTTTCGTCGTGATCGTTGGGAACGCCCCGGCGGCGGCGGCGGCGAAAGTCGCGTGCTGCAGGGAGGCCGGATCTTCGAGCAAGCCGGCATCGGTTTCTCGCATGTGATGGGCAACGAGATGCCTCCGTCGGCGACGCAGGCTCGGCCTGAGCTTGCCGGTGCGCGCTACAGCGCAACAGGCATCTCGCTGGTCTTCCATCCCCGCAATCCCTACATCCCGACGACCCACGCGAACGTTCGCTTCTTCATCGCCGAAAAGCCCGGCATGGAGCCCGTCTGGTGGTTCGGCGGCGGCTTCGACCTCACTCCTTATTATCCGTTCGCCGATGATGTCATCCACTGGCACCGGGTGGCACGCGATGCCTGTGCACCGTTCGGCGAACAGGTCTACCGCGACCACAAGGAATGGTGCGACCGGTACTTCTTCCTCAAGCACCGGAACGAGACCCGCGGCATCG
>CAIUGU010000198.1 GCA_903898785.1 uncultured Pseudomonadota bacterium
CCACGATGATCCGCGACGGCGAGGACATGATGAGCCTGCTCAAGGGCACCATTCGCCCGGGCAAGGAGATCGATCGCGGCCTCGGCTTCGTGGGCGAAGATCTTTTCACCGACCAGCACTTCCTGAGGCGCGGCCGGATCGGGAGGCTCCTGCCTGTGATGGTCGCGACCGGGTACAAGCGGGGACTCGGCGTCGAGGAAAACACCGCCGCCATCGTTCACAACGGCGAGGTGGAAATCGTCGGGGCTGGTGGCGCGCTGTTCACGGATCTCGAGCGCGCGAAGCACGACCCGAAGCTCGGGGCCTTCAATCTCCGCGGAGCCCGTCTGAGCTTCCTCGACCGCGGCGACAGGCTGAAACTCGCGACCGGCGACGTTCTACCTTCCGCGGGCAAGCTCGCCGACATGAAGCTCGACTGGAAGGCGGCGGACTTCAAGCCCCAGTCAGAATCGGTGCCTTTCCAACTCGACATGCTCGGCAACTGGACGATCGTGCACGCCATGGGTGCGCTCGTCGACAGCCGCGCCACGGAACTGAAGGGGCTGGCGTACGACGCACAGCCCCGGGCTGGCGATCCGCTGGTGGCACTCGGCTTCGAGTTCCGTCTCTACAAGGGAGAGGGCACCGTCGCGTGGTTTACCGACGCCAGCGGTGCCGATGCCTACACGATCAAGGACGTGTACCTCGACGTCACCCCGGTTCAAATGGCGCAGCCGCTCTACACGCCCTGGCAGCCTCGCTAGCTCAAAGCCGGTCCGTCCGGCGCACGAACCCTGCGACGTCATCGCGGAACTTGCGCATCGACGGCTCGTGCAGGTACATCATGTGGCCGGCGTCGTAGTACTGGATGTCCACGCGCTTGCGCGCTTCCGACGGGATGTCCAGGTGGGCGATGTCGTTCTTGGTCGCGAAGTACGGCGTCGCGAGATCGTAGTACCCCTGCAGCACGAGCACGTTGAGCCCCGGGTTGTAGGTCATGGCCATGGCGAGATCCGGCACGGTGTTCGGCACGGGGGACATCCAGCCGGCCTCGCCCGGTCGCTTGTGTTTCCAGTCCCACTCGATGTCGAACGCCGAGACGACGTAGTTCTCGTCCTTGCCGAACTTCAGGTCCGAGTGCAGGTAATCGAGGAACGCGGCGGTATAGGCGGGACCCACGGCCGGAAAGAACGGGTCGTAGTCCATCTTCTCGCCCAGCGGATTCACCGACGGGCCCACGAAGCGCGAGTCGATGCGGCCTGCGACCACGCGCTCGCCGCGCTTCAGTTCCTGCAGGAACTGCTCGTGGCTGACGCGCAGGTCGGCCTTCTCCCAGTAGTCGGCGGTCGTACCGGTGTAAGCCGCGAGCTTCGCTGCGATGGCCTTCTTCTGCGCTTCCGGCAGCACGTAGCCCTGCATCAGCGCGGGCGCGTACTCCTCCTTGGCGAACCGTTCGACTTCGTCGAGGTAGGCCTGCAGCGAAGCGGGCTTGTTCGCGATCGCACCGTGATACCAGGCAGTCGCGGCGAACGTCGGCAGGTAGAGCACGTGGGGCAGGTCGATCTCCTCGCCGTCGATGCCTGAACCGGCGTTCAGGAACGGCGAGACCAGCACCACGCCGTTCAGATCCATGCCCAGCGTGTTCTGCAGGTAATAGACGAGACCTGCGCTGCGCATGCCGCCGTAGCTCTCACCGAGCAGGTATTTCGGCGAGCCCCAGCGGCCGTTGTCCGATACGTAGCGCTTTATGAACTGGCCTACGGACTTGATGTCCTGGTCCACGCCCCAGAAGTCGGCGCCTTTCGCCTCGCCGAGCGG
>CAIUGU010000199.1 GCA_903898785.1 uncultured Pseudomonadota bacterium
CCTCTGCACAGGTTTCGCGACCGCGTTGCGTCTCCAATCCTCTGCTGCGAGGCATCGGGCCGCAGGCAATATCGGGAATATTGACAAGGCCCGTAACGACGCAGCAGAGGATTAGAGGCGCAACCCATTGAATGACTATTTATACCCTTATCGGGACGGGATCCATTTCGTGCAGGGCAGTGTTGCTCCTCCCTTGAGTACATCGAGTACACTGCGGTCGTCGCGCCTCGCCCTGCTCCCAAGTCCAACTCAACGTGGGGCTCGCCGTCGCGGCCGTGAAACCTGTGCAGAGGTTCACTAAGGATCCCGCCGCATGAACCTCATCGAAGAAATCCGCGACTCCTGGAGCTGGGCCGGCCTGGACCCCGTCGAGATCGTGGGCGAGAACGACTTCGGCAACCTGCTGATCCGCGATACGGCCGGTCGCATCTGGCGGCTCTGCCCCGAGGACTGCTACTGCCGCATCGTGGCAATGGATTTCGGGCAGCTGGCCGCGCTAGCGAAGAACGTGGAGTTCATGAAGGACTGGCACATGCAGCCGCTCGTCGAGGAAGCCCGTGCGCGCTGCGGGCCGCTGCGGGAAGGCAGGAAATACAACTTGAGGCTGCCCGGCCTGCTTGGCGGGCAATATGGCGGCGACAACCTGGGCATCACCACGCAGGTGGAGCTGATTCGCGCCTCGGCGCGCGTAGCGAAAGGCGTGGAGCGCGAACCGCTGGACCCGCCGCCGGCCAACCCTTCTTCCCGGTGACCTGGGTTGCCCGTACTCAAGGCCTCGCGACGCCGGGGTTCCTCGTGAAGTAATCGGGATACGCCTCGAGGAAGCGCTTCAGCTCCTCGTCCGCCGCGGCACCCTGCCCCGCCGCCCGCAACCTGCGTACGTCTTCAACCCATCTCTCCGGTGTCCGCTGCGGGCCGGCCGGTTCTGCTTCCGTCCGCGCGGCCTCCGCGCTCGCGCGTTGTGCTGCGGGGGCACGCGCGGCTGCGACGACACTTGCGGGCGGTGCGGCAGCAGGGACCGGCGCCACGATTCCCGGAGCCGCCGCCAGATTTTCGGTCGCCGCCGGTGCCGCAGCGGCCATGCTCACGTCGGCCGATGGAACGGGCACCGCGACGGGCGGCGGACTCGCAACGGCTACCGGCGCGGCCGCCTGCAATTCCGCTGCCTTCTGCGCCACTTCATCGCGAGTGGCGGCAACCGCCTCGGCGCGATCCTCCTCGATCGACTCGGGAACCGCAGCGACGACCGCCGGCGCCGTGGCCGGTGCGACGGACTGCTCCGTGAGGACACCGGTCGTCACGCTGCCGTTCACGCCAACCTCCTTGCCGGCCTCGCGGAAGATAGCAACGGTCAGCAACACAGAAGCCGCCAGCGCAAACGGCACCGCCCACTGGAGCCGCTTGCGCACTGGCATTGGCGTGGTGGTCGATGGCGCCGCCACCGCAGCGCGTGCCTGCGCAAGAATGGCGCGATCCAGGTCGGGCGGCGGCTCCTCGGGCGCACCCTCCGGACGCGACGAACGATAGCGCCGCGACAGGTCCGACTGTCCCGACAGGAACTCGTTGAGATCCTGATCGTCGCCCGGCGCGCTCATGATTCCACCCTTGCCGGTCGCAGCGGCGTCGTCAGCCCCAAGTCGGCGGCCAGCGCCCGGCGCAACTTGGCCAGCGCGTAGCGCAGGCGGCTCTTGACGGTTTCGGCTGGCACGCCGGTGACCTCCGCGATTTCCTTGAGACCCAGCCCTCCTTCCTCGAACAGCAGGAAGGCGTTGCGTTGCTCCTCGGGCAATTCCGCCAATGCCGCGCGCACGGCATCATCGAGCTGCGCCTGGCCCACCTGCGCCTCGGGCTGCTCGTACCCCTGCACGGCGAGGGCGTCCTCGTGATCGTCCACGGAGTCCATGCGGTTGTCGCGCTTGCGCTCCCTCAGGCGGTAGTGATCGACGACACAGTGGTGCGCGATGCGATACAGGAACGTCTTGAACGCGGCGCGCACCTCGTAGCGATCGCGGCTCGCGATGACGCGGCTCCACACTTCCTGGAAGACATCGGCCGCTGCGTCGCGAGGATGGCACTGGCGCAGCAGATAGCGGTAGAGCGGGCCCTTGTGGCGGACATAGAGCCGCTCGAAGGCGGCCGCGTCGCCGTCGCGATACCGTTCCATCAGGGCGGCGTCGTCAATCTCTGCTTCCACGGTTGGTAGGGTACTCGAGTTGCCTGCAATCAAGAACGACTTCGGAAGCGGCGCCCCGTACCGGAAGTCCTTTTCGAAAACGCCGCAAGTACCAGTCACTTCGCAATCCATGCTACGTGCCTGGCCCAGGGTGGCCGTCCGTGGCCACCCGCGATGCGGGCGAAATATATTTCGCACAAGACATCCGCATCGCCCCTGTAGCCTCCGTGTTCGGCGTCCTGCCTCTCACGGTTCCGAAAACAGAACCCGCCTGAAGCCCCGCGAAGGACTCACTCCGTTCGCGACCCCTCTTCCACCTTGCCGAACCTCTCTATCTCCCGCTCCCGCTCACGCAGGCCGACACCGGGGTGGGGGGTGAGGGTCTGGGCAAGATCGACGAGGGCGAGGAATTCGCGGCGGTGCCCGGCGACATCGCTGTTCAGTGTGGGCCTGGCGAGCGCGCGAATGTCATCGTAGTCGAAGTCGCCCAGGTACTTGCCGCCGCGGAGCTTCTGGCCGAAGGCGGCGACGCTGGCGGCAAAGCGGAAGTCGACCGACTCCTGGCCGGGCGCCTTGCGCGAACTCGCGAGCACGGGAAACTGGATCAGCTTGCTCTCGTCGTTGCGAGCGCCGACCTGCGGGGCCTTGTAACGCAGCCGGACGAAGGCCAGTTCGCCCGAGTCCGACACCGGGCTGCCGAGATCGTCGCGCGCACGGCTGTAACGCAACGCATCGACACGGCCCCGTTGGCCGGCGGGCACGACCTCGTACAGGGCTGTCACGCGATGACCGGCACCGATGTCACCGGCGTCCACGTTGTCATTGTTGAAGTCCTCGCGGGCGAGGATGCGGTTCTCGTACCCGATCAGTCGATACTCGGCGACCAGCGCGGGATTGAACTCGACCTGGATCTTGACGTCCCGGGCGATGGTCAGCAGCGTCGAGGACACCTCTTCCACCAGCACCTTGCGGGCCTCGGAGAGCGTGTCGATGTACGCGTAGTTGCCGTTGCCGGCGTCGGCGAGCTGCTCCATCAGCTTTTCGTTGTAGTTGCCGGTGCCGAAGCCGAGGGTCGTGAGCGCCACGCCCGTCGTGCGCTCGCGCTCGGCGAGATCGATCAGCGACTCGAAGTTCACGGTGCCCACGTTGAAATCACCGTCGGTCGCGAGGATCACGCGGTTGATGCCGCCCTTGATGAACGCGTCGCGGGCGAGGCGGTACGCGAGCCGGATGCCATCGGCCCCGTTGGTGGAACCGCCGGCTTCCAGTTGCGCGATGGCGTCGAGGATGCGCCGCTTGTGATCGCCCGCCGTCGGTTCCAGCACGACACCGGAGGCGCCGGCGTAGACGACCATGGAGACGCGGTCGCGATGCGAGAGCTGCTGCGTGAGGAGGCGGAACGCGTTCTTGAGCAGCGGCAACTTGTCGGGCGACTGCATCGACCCGGACACGTCGATGAGGAACACGAGGTTGGCAGCCGGCCGCTCTTCTGCCGGGACCTCGAAGCCCTTGATGCCGACCTTGAGGAGCATCGACCCCGGATTCCACGGCGTGCGGGCCAGCTCGGTCGAGACTCGGAACGGCGTCGACCGCGTGGTGGGTGCGGGATAGCTGTAGTCGAAATAGTTCAGCATCTCCTCGACGCGGACGGCGTCCTCGGGAGGCAACTGACCCTGGTTGAGGAAGCGGCGGACATTGGCATACGCGCCGGTATCGACATCGATCGAGAACGTGGACACCGGCTGCTCGGCGACCCGATGCACGGGGTTGTCGTCGAGTGCGGCGTAGCGTTCGGCATCCTGCGGTGGCATGGGCCCGTAGCAGCACGGGGGCGCGAACGTCCTATGGATGTCCATGAGCGCTTTGGCCGACCCCGGCGCGGATTCCGCCCTACGGATTGCTTCCACTGACTGGGCGCGGGACTGCGACTCCCGGGCCACGTTGGCGGGCAGCGGCGCAGGCTGCACGGCCAGTCTCTCCTCCTCGACTCCCTGCACCTCTTCCGGGGGTGCAACATAGGGCGGCGGGATCGGCTGGCCCGCCGCCCCGGCGTCAGGGTCGCGGACCTCCTCCTGGTGCGAGGCGCAGGCGGCAAGCAGCACGATGCCCATTCCCAGAAGGAGCGGACGGGTCGGCAAGCGGGTCGGGCGTTTCATGATCGAGTCCCTCGTTTGAGCGGCGTGACAGGCGGCCATGGCTGGCCCCTGTCCCGTTAACGCGGGAGGACTCGAATCGGGGTCAAGGCAGTCGGAATCTACAGATCGAACTCGAACCGATGGCCGTGCCGGGTTTCCTCTTCCTGGAGCGCCCGCAGGATGTCCTCGAGAGGCTCCGGCTTGCCGTAGGCGTATCCCTGCGCGTACTCGACACCCAGACTGCGGACCTTGCGGGCGATCTCCATGTTCTCGACGAACTCGGCCACCGTCTCGAGGGACATGCTCTTCGCCATCTGCACGATGCCCTGCACGGTCTGCTCCGACCGGGCACTGGTCAGGATGTCGCGCACGAAGCTGCCGTCGATCTTGACTCGCGTGACCGGAAAGCCCTTGAGATAGGCGAGCGAGTTCGACCCGGTCCCGAAGTCGTCGAGCGCGAAGCGGCATCCCGTCTGCCGCAGGCGCCGCACCAGCTCGATTGCATTTGGCAGGTTGCTGATCGACGACTGTTCGGTCATCTCGACCGTGATGGTGGCCGGCGCGATCCCGGACGTGGCCAGCTGCTCGGCAAAGCGGAGCATGAAACCCGAGTCGCCGATGGACTGGCCGGACACATTGATCGACATCGAGATACCCCGGTGCAGCAACACGGATGCAAACGGCGCAAGCTGGCGGAACGCCCGCTCCATGACCCAGCGATCGATGGACGGCAGCAACTGGTAGCGCTGCGCGGCCGAGATGAATTCGCCGGGCGCCACGATGCTCCCGTCTTCCTCGCGCAGTCGTACCAGGATCTCGTAGCCCACGGGCCGGTTGGCATCCTGCAACGGTGTGATGCGCTGGGCATAGAGCACCATGCGATCGGCCTGCAGCGCGGCACGCAGCCGGCCCACCGCGATCACGTCGTCCTGCCTGCGCATCATGCTGGAGTCTCCGACGGCGTAGACCTCCACGCGGCCCCGGCCCCGATCCTTGGCCGTCTTGCAAGCGAGCTCTGCTGCCGCCAGCGCACGAGCGAGCGCCTGGGGCACAGCCACCAGAGCGGCCACGCCGCAGCTCACCGAAAGCTCCGACTTCTGGTCGGCCGGGCCGATCCTTATCTGCGACGCCGCTCCCTGAAGGGCCATCGCCAGCGTCACGGCCGTATCGGTCTCGCATTCCGGCAACACGACGGCAAAGCGATCACCGGAGACCCGCGCCGCCAGCGCCGCGCTGGCCAGCAGCGGGGGGCCGAGCAGCTCGGCGATCCGCACGATGACCTCATCGCCGATCTCGAAGCCGTGCACGTCATTGATCACGTGCAGGCGATCGATATCGATGTAGATGACCGTCCCTTCGGTTTTGTTGGTGCCCTGGCTGGACCTGCCGAACTGCCGCTCAAGCGCGGCGCGCGTGTACAGGCCCGTGGTGGGATCGAACTGGGTTTCCAGGATCGGCGCGACCTGGCGTCCGAGGTGCCGTGCAAGGAACAGATGCCGCGCGATGAACTCGGGCGCCCGCAAGGAGTTGAGGAACACGAGCAACCCGATGGGGCGCCCCGTACGCTGCACGATCGGCACTGCAAGCAACCGGCACGCCAGCGACTTGGGCGCGCTGGCGGCGGGGTGGTTGACGACCAGCGGTTTCCCGCTGCGCTGTACCCACTTCAACAAGTGATTCCCAGCTTGTTCGAAGGCGCTGGCGAGCTTCGCAGCCTTGTCGGCACCGCTGGTCAGGGTGATGCGCTTCTCGGGAATGACGATGGCACCGAAGGTCGCACCGATCCGCTCGCATGAAGCTTCCAGCAGGCTCTTCAGGCCTTCATCGTCACCCGCGTTGCTTGTCAGGCGCGTCGACAGGCCGAACAACCATTCGAGTTCCTGTGCGCGTTCCGCCAACACGCCGCTGCGGGTGGCGAGCTTCGACTGTGCTACCAGCTCCCTGTGCAGCACCTGCAAGCCCGGTTCGATCCGCGCGGCAACGACCTTGGGCGCCCACTCGCCCAGGCGCTCCCAGACCAGTGGCGCGAATTCGACTGCTAGCGCTCCCAGGAAACGACCCTTGCCGTCACGCATTTCAAGTGCAACAGCATGCTGTCCTGACTCGAACTCGGTCGCGTGCACCTGGGGTTCACCCACCCGATTCGACGGCAGGTCCAGATCCCGAAGCCAGGTCAGGACGTCCGGCGAGACAGACTCGCCAATGGCGTGCAGTTGCTCGCGACGGCGGTCACAGAACCCAAAGCGGGCCTTGGCGCCGAGCAGGGCCTCGAACAGGCCGGCATAGGTATCGAACAGACGCGGCTGGCGGGAAGGCATGCAGGTCGGAGCCGGGTCTTGTGGGGAGGCAGGCCAGCAGGAGCACGTAAACGGGCTGCCACATTACCAACGTCGTTCGCGTTAAGTGAAAACGCGGATCACGTTTATCACGCATATTGCGCGACGCGTCTCACGCTGCGTCCGCCGAAGCCCCCTCGCGCGTCGCGGCCGGGTCGTAACCCAGGTTGGGCGACAGCCAGCGCTCGACCACCTCGATGGATTGCCCCTTGCGTTCCGCGTAGCTCGCCACCTGGTCGCGATCGATCTGCCCGACCGCGAAGTAACGCGCGTCCGGATGCGACAGGTACCAGCCGCTGACCGCCGCCGTCGGATACATCGCAAAGGACTCGGTGAGCTGGATGCCGGTCGTCCGGTCCGCGTCCAGCAGCTTCCACAGCGTCGCCTTCTCGGTGTGGTCGGGGCAGGCCGGGTACCCGGGCGCCGGCCGGATGCCGCGATACTTCTCGTCGACGAGCTGGTCGCCGCCCAGCCGCTCCTCCGGCGCATAGCCCCAGAACTCGCGGCGGATGCGTTCGTGGGTGCGCTCGGCCAGCGCTTCGGCCAGCCGATCCGCCAGCGCCTTCAGCATGATGGACGAGTAGTCGTCATGCGCCGCCGCGAAGCGCTTGAGCGGCTCCTCGATGCCGAACCCCGCGGAGACAGCGAACCCCCCGATGTAATCCGGCACGCCACTCGACTTCGGTGCAATGAAATCCGCGAGGCACAGGTGTGCCTGTCCCTCGGGCTTGTCCTTCTGCTGCCTGAGGAAATGCAGCGTCGTCAGCACCTGCGTGCGGCTCTCGTCGGTGTAGATCTCGACATCCTCATCCACCGAGTTCGCCGGGAACAGCCCGATGACCCCCTTCGCCGTCAGCCAGCGCTCGCGAATGACCTGCTTCAGCATGCGACGCGCTTCGGCATAGAGGTCGCTGGCCTGCTCGCCCACCACCTCGTCGTTGAGGATGTCCGGGAACTTGCCGGCAAATTCCCACGCGTTGAAGAACGGCATCCAGTCGATGTAACGCGTCAGTTCCTCGAGCGGCTGCTCGAACGCGCGGATGCCCAACATCTTCGGCACGGGCGGCCGGTACTCGGACCAGTTGCCGGAGAATCGGTTGGCCCGCGCCCGTGCGAGGCTCAGGCGAGGCAATTTCACCTTGCGGCCTGCGTGCTGCTCGCGACGGGTCTGGTGATCGGCCTTGATCTTCGCGAGGTACTCGACGCGCGTCTGCGGCGTGATCAGCTGCTGGCAGACGTTAACCGAGCGCGACGCATCCTTGACGTAGACGACCGGGCCGTCGAACTGCGGATCGATCTTGACGGCGGTATGCGCCGGCGAGGTCGTCGCGCCACCGATCAGCAGGGGTTGCGTGAAGCCCTGGCGCTGCATCTCGCGTGCCACGTGAACCATCTCGTCGAGCGACGGCGTGATCAGGCCCGACAGGCCGATCATGTCGGCCCCTTCGCGACGCGCCGTTTCCAGGATGCGCTCGCAGGGCACCATGACGCCTAAGTCGATCACCTCGAAGTTGTTGCACTGGAGCACGACGCCGACGATGTTCTTGCCGATGTCATGGACGTCGCCCTTCACGGTCGCGAGGATGATCTTGCCGTTGGAGCGGGAACCGCCGCCGGCCTTCTTCTGTTCCTCGATGTACGGAATCAGGTGGGCGACGGCCTTCTTCATGACCCGCGCCGACTTGACCACCTGCGGCAGGAACATCTTGCCCGAGCCGAACAGGTCGCCGACCACGTTCATCCCGTCCATCAACGGGCCTTCGATA
>CAIUGU010000200.1 GCA_903898785.1 uncultured Pseudomonadota bacterium
CCTCGCGATCGGGCGCGTCCATGAACGCGATGCGAACCACCCCATCCGCGAGGCGCAGGGCGGTTTCGAACGACTCCGCCAGTCGCTGGGCGACGTCGGGCCGCACGCGGAAGCGGTCGACGACGGCTTCGATCGTGTGTTTTCGCTTGGCGTTCAACTTCGGAGGCGAGTCGAGCTCGACGACCTTGCCGTCGATCCTGGCGCGAACAAACCCCTGGGCCTTGAGCTCATCGATGACATGGGCATGCTCGCCTTTCCGCTCGAGGATGGCGGGCGCGAGCAGCAACAGCGGCGTGCCCTCCGGCAGGCGCATCACCTGGTCGACCATTTCGCTCACCGTCTGCGCCGCGAGGTCCATGCCGTGATCCGGGCATCTGGGGATGCCGGCGCGGGCAAACAGCAGGCGCAGGTAGTCGTAGATCTCGGTCACCGTGCCGACCGTCGAGCGCGGGTTGTGGGAGGTGGACTTCTGCTCGATGGCGATGGCCGGAGACAGGCCTTCGATGGAATCCACGTCCGGCTTGTCCATCATCGACAGGAACTGCCGCGCGTAGGCCGACAGCGACTCGACGTAGCGGCGTTGGCCCTCGGCGTAGATGGTGTCGAACGCGAGCGATGACTTGCCGGATCCCGACAGGCCGGTGAACACGATCAGGCGGTCCCGAGGGAGATCGAGGTTCACGTTGCGCAGGTTGTGCGTGCGGGCACCCCGGATGCGGATAAGGGACATGGCGACGGAACGGCTCCTAGGGGCGGGGTCCGGTCCTCGTCGGACCGGGAAATTCAGGACAAGCTTTCTAATATACGGGCGGTGTAGCTCCTTAGGGAACTGCCACGGGTGCGATTGCCTGTTAGCAACGCCGGGCCGAGTGGATTCGATCCGCCCCCGAGCCGCCCGGCAGGCCGGATCCTTCGCCGGCAGGACTCCAAAATCCCCTTTTCGGTCGCCCGCGGCTTACAATAAGCGCCCCTTTTTTTCGTGCCCGACACGCATACGGAGCAGCCATGGCGCGCGGTATCAACAAGGTCATCCTGGTAGGCAATCTGGGTGCAGATCCCGAGACCCGCTACATGCCGAGCGGCAAGGCGGTCACCAACATCCGTATCGCCACCAGCGAGAACTGGACCGACAAGCAGTCCGGAGACAAGCAGGAGCGCACCGAGTGGCACAGCGTCGTGCTGTTCGACAAGCTGGGCGAAATCGCAGCGGAGTACCTGCGCAAGGGCTCCCAGGTCTACATCGAAGGCAGCCTGCGGACGCGCAAATGGCAGGACAAGCAGAGCGGTGCCGACCGCTATTCGACCGAGATCGTCGCCCGCGACATGCAGATGCTCGGTGGCCGGGCAGGCGCCGGGGGCGGTGGCCAGTCTGGCGGCGAGCGGCCTGCGGCGACGACACGGTCGGAAGAGCGGACCACGGCGCCCGCCACGGAAGCCGGCGAGTTTGACGATGATATTCCTTTTTGACTCAAGGGGATTCGGTGGACAGGTCAGGCGTGTCTCTCCAAGTGGCGCATAGCTGCCTGATTAGCCACGCATTTGTGTGGATTTCCGCCGGGTCCCGATGGGCCGAGTGCGGTTGACGCCATGCCCCGCCTTTTCATCCAGACGTTCGGTTGCCAGATGAACGAGTACGATTCCGCCAAGATGGCGGATGTACTCAATGCAGCGAATGGCTACGAACTGACCGACGATCCCGCTGCTGCGGACGTGCTGCTCCTCAATACCTGCTCGGTTCGCGAAAAGGCCCAGGAGAAGGTCTTCTCGCATCTCGGTCGCTGGCGCGAGTTCAAGGAGCGTCGGCCGGATGTCATCATCGGCGTAGGCGGGTGCGTTGCCAGCCAGGAAGGCGAGGGCATCACTGCCCGGGCGCCGTACGTCGATCTCGTGTTCGGACCCCAAACGCTGCATCGGCTGCCGGCCATGATCGAGGCGCGAGCGGCCCTCGGGCGCTCCGTGGTGGACATCAGCTTTCCGGAGATCGAGAAATTCGACCAGCTTCCCGCGCCCCGTGCAGAGGGAGCGACGGCTTTCGTCTCGATCATGGAGGGCTGCAGCAAGTACTGCACGTTCTGCGTCGTCCCTTACACGCGCGGTCCCGAGGTCAGCCGCCCGTTCGAACAGGTGATGCATGAAGTGCGCAGCTTGGCGGATCAGGGTGTTCGGGAGATCAACCTGCTCGGGCAAAACGTCAATGCCTACGCCGGTCTCATGGAGGACGGCACGGAGTGCGATCTTGCCACTCTCATTTACGCGGTGGCCGACATCGAAACTATCGAACGCATCCGCTTCACGACCTCGCATCCGGTTGAGTTCACCGATGCGCTGATCGAGGCCTATCGCGATGTGCCGAAGCTTGCCAACTACCTGCACCTGCCCGTGCAGAGCGGGTCCGACCGGATTCTCGCGCTGATGAAGCGTGGTTATACGGCGCTCGAGTACAAGCAGAAGATCCGTCGCCTGAAGGCAGTGCGGCCCGGCATCAGCATCACTTCCGATTTCATCGTGGGATTTCCCGGCGAGACCGAGAAGGATTTCGAGGCGACGATGAACCTCATCGCGGACGTCGGCTTCGACCAGTCCTTCAGTTTTCTCTACAGCCGCCGGCCCGGGACGCCTTCGGCCTCGTTCGGCGACGAAGTGCCGGAAGACGAGAAGCACCGCCGGCTCGAGCGCCTGCAGTCGCGGCTCAACGCCCAGTCGCTGGCCATCAGCCAGGGCATGGTGGGGTCGGTGCAGCGAGTGATGGTGGAGCGACCCGCAAAGAAGAACCCCAATGAGCTCGCGGGCAGGACGGAGAACATGAGATGGGTGAATTTCGAAGGCAGCCATCACCTGATTCACCGCTTTGCGGATGTCGTGATCACCGAAGCACGTCCCAATTCGCTGCGCGGCAGGCTGGTATTGACCGATGACCAGGCACAACGTGCGCGGGGGGTTGCTTGAGCGGAACAGCGGTAACGCAAGAGGTTGTGTTCGAGCCTGCCGACAATGCGCGATTGTCGAATCTCGTGGGTCCGATGGACGAGAACCTGCGTCAGGTCGCAAGCAGGTTGGGGGTTGAGATCCGCCGTCGTGGCAATAAAGTACAGATCCTTGGCGAGGAGAGTGCGGCAAGTTCGGCCGGCCGAGTCCTGAAGGAATTGTTTGTCCTGTCGAATTCCGAGGCCCTGTCGCCTGACAGGGTGCACCTGTGCTTGCAGGAGTCGGGACTGAGTGATTCGCCGGCTGTGGCCGCCAAGGATGCGGATGATGTGGTCATCCATACGCAGCGGGGCGGCATTCGTGGGCGGGGTCCCAATCAGCGCCAGTACCTGGACTCGATCCGCAGGAATGACCTGACCTTCGGCATCGGACCCGCAGGCACGGGCAAGACCTATCTTGCCGTCGCGTCGGCTGTCGCCGCGCTGCAGTCGGATCGGGTGCGGCGCATCGTGCTGGTCCGGCCCGCCGTCGAGGCTGGCGAGCGGCTCGGATTCCTGCCTGGCGACATGGCACAGAAGGTCGACCCGTATCTTCGGCCGATGTACGACGCGTTGTACGACATGATGGGCTTCGACCGCGTGACGCGGGCGATCGAGCGCAACGTGATCGAGGTGGCACCACTGGCCTTCATGCGTGGCCGGTCGCTGAACGATTCCTTCATCATTCTTGACGAGGCGCAGAACACGTCGATCGAGCAGATGAAAATGTTCCTGACGCGCATGGGTTACGGGTCGAGGGCAGTTGTCACGGGCGACATCACGCAGACGGATCTGCCGCGACAGCAGGTGTCCGGCCTCAAGCATGTCATCGAGATACTCCAGGGCGTCCGTGGAGTCGAGTTCACGTTCTTCAACTCCAAGGATGTCGTGCGTCATCCGCTGGTGCAGCGGATCGTCGAAGCCTATGAGCGGACGGAGCGGCCGAGTGGACCGGCAGCGAATTTTCCGGACCGCCAGTCGTGAATCCTCGAGACAGCTCTCAAGGCAGGCAGTCCCGGCGCGCAACCACAGCCGTCGCCGAGATCGAGGTGCAGTACGCCGTTTCGAGGGAGGGGGTCCCGCACCCGGCTTCCCTGCGCACTTGGGCACAGGCGGCCCTTGCGCGCGTGCAGGGCCGGCACCGCAGGCCTCGCCGGTCAGTGACCCTCCGCATCGTCGCGGCGGCAGAAGGCCGGAGGCTGAACCGGCAGTGGCGAGGCAAGGACAAGCCGACCAATGTGTTGTCGTTCCCTGCGGGCGAGCCGCTCACGCCCGGCGACGAGGCCGGGTCGCTCGGCGATATCGTGATCTGCGCGCCGGTCATCCGCCGCGAGGCGGGCGAGCAGGGCAAGGCGCCGCGTGCACACTGGGCACACATGGTGGTGCACGGCGTCCTGCACCTGCTCGGCTACGACCATGAGTCGGAGCGCGATGCGGTGATCATGGAAGCGCTGGAACGCGAATTGCTGGCAAACCGGGGCTTCCCGGATCCCTATCAACCGAAGGATGCGGTGCGTCGATGAGCGATCAGGAACCCGGGGCCACAGGGCGCTGGCTGCGCAGGATCACGGATTCGTTCAGCGGCGAGCCGCGGGACCTGGACGAGCTGGCGGAAGTGCTGGCCGATGCACACGAGAAGGGCTTGATCGATACCGACGCGCTGGAGATGCTGCGGGGTGTCCTTGAGGTCGCGGAGCTGCAGGTGCGGGACATCATGGTCCCGCGGTCGCAGATGGTGGTGGTGAACCGCAGCGATTCGCCCGAGGAGATCCTGCCCATCGTGATCGAGTCCGGGCATTCGCGCTTTCCCGTCATCGGTGACGATAGGGACCAGGTCACGGGCATCCTGCTCGCCAAGGACCTGCTGCGCTACTACATGGAGGACGGGCAGAAGGACTTTGACATCAAGGAATGCCTGCGGCCCGCCGTCTTCATTCCTGAAAGCAAGCGTTTGAACGTGCTGCTCAAGGAATTCCGCGTCAGCCACAACCACATTGCGCTGGTCGTCGATGAGTATGGCGGCGTGGCAGGCCTCGTCACGATCGAGGACGTGCTCGAGCAGATCGTTGGCGACATTGGCGACGAGTACGACGTGGACGACGATCTCGACATCCGCAAGGAGGGCGAGCGGCAGTTCTCCGTCAGGGCACAGACGCCCATAGACGATTTCAACTGCTACTTCGGTACCGAGTTCAGCGACGAGGAGTTCGATACCATCGGCGGACTCCTGATGAATCACCTCGGGCGCTTGCCTCGCCGTGGTGAGGCATTCTCGTTCGGCGGGCTCGAGTTCAAGGTGCTGCGGGCGGACCGTCGTCGGCTCGAGATGCTGCGGGTCGTCTCGCCGCGCGATATCGAACCCCCAGAAGCCACTTGATCGCCTGGCTGCAGCGCTGGTCGGTCTGGCTTGCCCTTCCATCGGGAGCGGCACTTGCACTCGCGTTCGCACCGTTCAATCTGTGGCCTCTGGCAGTGCTATGTCCCGCAGTGCTGTTCCTGCTGTGGGAGGGCGCATCGCCGCGTCGCGCCGCGCAGCTCGGCTTCTGGTTCACGGCGGGATTGTTCCTTGCGGGTACCTACTGGATCTACCACAGCGTCCATGTGATCGGGAATGCGCCGATCTGGGTTGCCGTCTTCCTGATGGTCGCGATGATTTCGATTCTCGCCGGCTACTCCGCGCTGTTCGGCTACCTCCAGGCACGATGGTTGCCGCAGTCGGGCCTGATGCGGTGGGTTGTGGCGCTGCCTGCCGGCTGGGTCATCGTCGAATGGTTCCGCGGCTGGTTCTTGAGCGGCTTCCCCTGGCTCGCACTGGGGTACACGCAGCTCGATACGCCGCTCGCCGGCATTGCGCCGGTTCTTGGAGTCTACGGGATCAGCCTGTTTGTCGTGGTCTCCGCCGGTGCGCTGGCGGCGTCCGTGATGGCACAGGGCCGCCTGCGCCTTGTCGCGCTGTTCGTCGCCCTCTTGCCCTGGCTGGCTGGAGCAGCGCTGCAGGGGCGCGAGTGGACGCAGGAATCAGGCGGGCCGGTCAGTGTCGCGATTGTCCAGGGGGCAGTCCGACAGGAGATGAAGTGGAGCCTCGACCAGCGCGACCAGACGCTCGCGCTGTATCGCAGGTTGACTGAACCTCACTTCGGCGCGCAGATCATTCTTTGGCCCGAGGCCGCCTTGCCGGATCTGGCCCATGTCCTGGTCGATTACCTGCAGACCTTGTGGCGCGACTCGAGGTCGGCGGGATCCGATGTGGTGATGGGATTGCTGCACCAGGAGCCGGAGACCGCGAAGGTCTACAACGGCGTTCTCGCGCTTGGGCAGGAAGCCCAGTGGTATGACAAGCGCCGTCTCGTGCCATTTGGCGAGTACTTTCCAGTGCCTGCGTTCGTGCGGCAGTGGCTCAAGGTAATGAACCTTCCGTACAGCGACATCTCCGCGGGAGGAGATGGGCAGCCGGCCTTGCGGGTCGCGGGGCAACTGCTGGGCGTCACCATTTGCTATGAGGATGCGTACGGATCAAAGCAGCTGGACGTCCTGCGCGAGGCGACGTTGCTTGTCAATGTGACGAACGATGCCTGGTTCGGCGACTCCACGGCGCCGCACCAGCATCTCGAGATCAGCCGCATGCGCGCATTGGAGGCCGGCAGGCCCCTGATGCGGGGGGCGAATGATGGAATTACAGCGCTCATTGCCCACGATGGCTCGGTCACGAGCACGCTGCCGCAGTTCGAGCCCGGAGTGTTGACTGGAAGTGTCCAGCCGAGGACCGGCCTGACGCCCTATGCCCAGGTCGGCAATTGGCCGGTCCTGCTCACGTGCTTCGTCCTGGTTGTCGCGGTCGCGGGGATCCCCCGTCTGCGGCGCCATCGTCGCGTGTAGACGACACGCGAGACAGCAGGCTTTCCTATGGCAGGATCGGGCCACATCGCTGCTGCCCAGGTCGCCGCCATTGAGAAATCGCGAATTTTCCTGCTTCTGTGTGTTCCTCGTGGGTGTCGTGGCCTGGAGTGCGTCGGCAGCGCAACAGGCGCGTAGCCGTACGACCCTGGTCGAAGAGCCGCCAGCGCTTGTCATTGAAGACCGGCTGCGTCTCGAGATCGGTGCGTTCGGCGCGGTGCTCGATACGGTTGTGCGTATCGATCAGTCGTCCGCCGTGCGGGGAACCGAAGTCAGCGGAGAAGGTGACCTCGGCCTCGCGAGCGCCAAGGTCCTGCCGCAGCTCGAGCTCACGTTGCTTCCAGGCGAGCGGAATCTGATTCGCCTCGGTTCAATGTCGTTGCGTCGATCGGCGCAGGCGGGTCTGTCGCGCAGCATCGCTTTCGATGACCAGCTTTATCTCGCAAACGAGCGGGTCGCCAGTACGCTGGACCTTGCCATGTTCGGCCTGACGTACGGCTATCAGTTCCTGAAGAACGAGCGCTTCGATCTTGCGGCTACGGTTGGCGTGCAGATTGCCGAACTTGAGGTCAATGCCATCGTGATCAATCGGGTGTTGCGTGAAGCCGAGAGCGGCGTTGCGCCGTTGCCGTTGCTCGGCATTGAAGGGCGGGCATTCCTCGGTCGTCGCTGGTCGATCGAAGGTCGGGTGCAGTACTTGAAGCTTGATATCAACGAGGTGGCTGGGTCGGTGCTTGACGCAAGACTGGCGGCGCTCTGGCGGTGGAATCCGCATCTCGCAGCCGGCCTTGGATACCGCAGCTTCAGCATCGCCGTCGAGTCGCGGGATGCAGGAAATCCGGGAAGGGTGGATCTCTCGATCGCAGGTCCCGTGCTGTTCTTGCGAGCCAGCCTGTAGTGTCGAATCACGAGAGCGCAGTACGGGAAACGTGATCCTCACCGTTCGTGCGCATGCGGTCTCGAGTGCTTGACTGTCAGGCGTTCCTTGCTTCATCGCATCATTCGTGTATAGTTGCAGCCGTCTACACGGCTTTCGTCCGGAAAGCTCGTTCGCCTCTCGCGGCATCGTCATCCAGCTTTTTAAGCCCGGATCCTGCTTCGAACCTTGAGTTCCCGCCTCACCGGACAAGGGTCAGCCCACTCAGTTGGGCACTGCCCTGCAGGCTGGTCGAGGATTGTTCCCCAATGTCATTTGAATCCCTCGGGCTACTGCCCGAATTGCTCCGTGCCGTCCATGAAAGCGGCTACGAAACTCCTACGCCTGTGCAGGCGCAGGCCATTCCCGAAATTCTGGCTGGCCGCGACATTCTCGCAGGCGCCCAAACCGGTACCGGCAAGACTGCCGGCTTTACGCTGCCGTTGCTGCATCGATTGCAGGCGAATGCGAGTCCCATGCAGGGACGCGCCCCCCGCGCGCTCATCCTGGTACCGACCCGCGAACTGGCCGTGCAAGTCGGCGAGAGCGTTCGCACCTACGGCAAGTACCTACGACTGTTCTCGCAGACCATCTTCGGCGGTGTCAGCATCAATCCGCAGATCGATGCCCTGCGTCGCGGCACCGACATCCTCATCGCGACTCCAGGTCGTTTGCTGGACCACGTCCAGCAGCGCACTGCCGACCTGCGTCACATCGAGATCCTCGTGCTCGACGAGGCAGATCGCATGCTCGACATGGGCTTCATCAACGATATCCGCAGGATCATCAAGCTGCTGCCTGCGAAGCGACAGAACCTGATGTTCTCGGCAACATATTCGGAGGAGATCCGTGGCCTGGCCGAGCGCCTGCTCACGAATCCGGTGTCCATCGAAGTGGCACGTCGCAATGCGCCTGTCGACGCGGTGGCGCAATCCGCGTACTACATTGCCAAGGAGCAGAAGCGGGCATTGCTGTCGCACCTGATCCGCTCAGGCGAATGGCCGCAAGTCCTGATCTTCAATCGCACCAAGCACGGTGCAAACCGGTTGCAGAAGCAGCTGGAGGAAGATGGTATCGCGGCGGGCGCCATTCACGGCAACAAGAGCCAGGCAGCACGCACGAAGGCGCTCAACGACTTCAAGGAAGGCAAGATCGTTGCGCTGGTGGCAACGGAAGTGGCTGCACGCGGCCTCGACATCGACCAGTTGCCCTACGTCGTCAACTACGAGTTGCCCAATGTGCCGGAAGACTATGTTCACCGCATCGGCAGGACCGGGCGGGCTGGAGCGACGGGAATCGCCGTTTCGCTGGTCTCGCCGGATGAAAACGGATTGCTGCGTGACATCGAGCGTCTGCTGCGTCGGTCGATCGAGCGGGTGACCGTCCCCGCCATATCAACGCCTTCGCCATCGGCACGGATCGTACGTGCGGCTCCTCCGGTGCAGCAGCAACAGCGGCCAGCGCAGAACGCGCGTCGCTGGGGGCGCTCTGGTCCGGGACAGTCAGGGCAGCGTCGCCGCGCCTGACGTCTGTATTCGATTGCCGTGATTGAATGGGCCGGCAGGGGTTGCTCCTTGCCGGCCTTTCTTGTTTGGCCGCTAGATCCAGCGGGCCTTCCGCAGCCGGTAGAAGATCGCGCCGTCGATCGCCGTCATGATGCCGACGGCCAGGCCGTATCCGTACTTCCAGTCGAGTTCCGGCATGTGCGTGAAGTTCATGCCGTAGATGCCCGCGATCAGCGTTGGCACCGCGATGAGCGCGCCGTAGGCAGCCAGGCGCTTCATGGTGTCGTTCTCCTGGAGCTGGATCATCGACAGGTTCACCGAGATCGCCGTGCCGATTGTTTCCCGGATGTTTTCCGCCTCCTGGTTCAGCCTGAGCAGATGGTCGTAGATGTCGCGGAAGTACTCCCGGATGCCGTTGCAGACGCTGGGGACGCGCCCGCCCGTCAGGTTCCCTGTGCTTTCCAGCAGAGGTGTAACTGCGTGCTTCACAAGCATCAGCCTCTGCTTGAGGGCGTACAGCGATTCGATGTTTCCACGCGGCGACGTGTTGTCGAAGATGCGCTCCTCGATCCCTTCCAATTCGTTCTCGAGCGCTTCAAGGACAGGGAAGTAGCGGTCAACGACGGCGTCCATCAAAGCGTACAGCACGTAGCCCGAGCCATTGCGCAGCAGTTCGGGTTCGCGTTCACACCGGGCCCGGACGTCCTGAAAGCCCTTTTCGGCGCGGTTGCGGACCGACAGCACGTAGTTGGGGCCGACGAAGATATCAACCTCACCCACACGCAGGTCCGGACCGTCCGGTTCGATCATGTGCAGTACGACGAACAGGGAGTCGCCGTACTCCTCGATCTTGGGCCGCTGGTGGCCGTGACGGGCATCCTCCACGGCAAGAGGGTGGAGGCCGAACTCTTCCTGCATCTGGTCCAGCGTGCTGATGTCGGGCTCTTGCAGCGCAACCCATACGAAGCAGTCCGGACGGCCGATGTACTCGTGGATCTCGTTGGATTGGATTTCTGCAATCCGGACGCCGTTCTGGTAGACGACGCAATTGATGAGCATGATCGCCCCCGGTCAATTGTGAAGGCCGTGGCGGCAATCGCCTAGCCTGGCTGGCGGGATGGGAGGATAGCAGGAACGGCTGGGGCGTTGAGTGGCCGGGCGTCCCCCAGAGTGACAGTCGATGCCGAGGAAGACTACTGCCGCAGTCAGGCTGTCGCGATGGAATGGAGGGGCCGGATCCCGGCGAGGCCCGACTCAGGCTTGTGCGAGCGTGTGTCCGGTCGACTGGCGGGTGAATCCGCCTTGGGCGCTGTAGACAGCGGTATTGCGGTTGCTGCCGGTCAGGACGCCGAGCAGGCCTTCAACGCGCCTCAACCTGGCGGTGACCAGAGCACCGTTCCGCTGATTCAACCGCTGGCAGCGGCCGGCTTTTTCTAGGCATGCGGACCACTTGGCTGCCAATCCATTGGCCGGGTCACACCAGCGTAGAAGCTGGTTCAGTCCTTCCGCATCCGCATCGAAGCCCAGCATCCTGCACAAGCCACGTCGTTCGTCGTCGATGCGTAGGAGTCCGGAGATGCACTCCTGTCGCGAACTGCTGGCCGCTTCGATTGCATCCACATTGCCGGCTTCCAGCAGGTCGTGTTCCTTGGTCAGCAAGACCTCAAGCAGCGCGAGCGTGGCGGGCAGCCTGTCCCTGTTGTGCGGAGTCGCGAATGCAGACTGCGCTTATCCGAAGGCGCCGGCCGCCATTCCGAATGGCAGTACGGCCTCCGAGGGAGAGATGACTGCAGCGGCCGCTGCGTTCAAGCAGTACAACAGCGATGTCACGGCTTACCTCGCCTGCCTGCAGGACGAAACCGCTGCCAAGTCGGCAGGCGTCAGTGCGCCCCAGGCCCTGCAGATCAAGTCGATGCAGTCCAAGAAGCACAATTTCGCGGTTGAAGAACTCGAGAGCAACGTGGCCAAGTTCAACGCGCAGGTGCGCGCATTCAAGTCGAAGAAGGCCTGACGCGTCAGGAATCGGGCGGTCCCTTCGCGGGCCGCTGACTGCAATACCGGCGGCTGGTGCCCCCCGTGGGGGCACCAGCCGCTTTCTTTGGCGACTGCCGTGGCGAGGTGTCCCCTGGCTTGCGGGCGGGCCAGGGTAGGGAGGGTCGCAGGGATGCCGGTGGCCCGAGACGTTGCGGTTGCGCTCCGGTATCCTTGCGCGACTGACGTCTACCTTCCTCCCTAGTCCGCCGAGCCATGCAAGAACGCTACGAACACGCTGCCATTGAAGCTGATGCCCAGGCCTGGTGGGACGGCCGCCGAGTCTTTGCCGCCACCGAAGACCGGTCCCGCCCGAAGTACTACTGCCTCAGCATGTTCCCGTACCCGAGCGGTCGCCTGCACATGGGGCATGTGCGGAACTACACCATCGGCGACGTGCTGGCGCGCTTCATGCGCATGCAGGGCCGGAACGTGTTGCAGCCGATGGGCTGGGACGCCTTCGGCCTGCCGGCGGAAAACGCGGCCATGGCGAACGGGGTTCCGCCGGCCCGCTGGACCTACGACAACATCGCGTACATGAAGCGGCAGCTCAAGTCGCTCGGTCTCGCCATCGACTGGGATCGTGAAGTCACGACGTGCAGTCCCGATTACTATCGCTGGAACCAGTGGCTGTTCCTGCGGATGCTCGAGACCGGGGTGGCCTACAAGAAAACGGGTGTCGTGAACTGGGATCCGGTGGACCAGACCGTGCTGGCCAACGAGCAGGTCATCGATGGCAGGGGTTGGCGGACGGGCGCACTCGTCGAGAAGCGCGAGATCCCGATGTACTACTTGCGGATCACGCAGTACGCCGACGAGCTCCTCGCAGCGCTCGCTACCCTGCCGGGGTGGCCGGAGCGGGTCCGCACCATGCAGGCGAACTGGATCGGCAAGAGCGTAGGCGTCCGGTTCGGCTTTCCGTATGAACTGGGAGGCGAACGTCGAGTCCTAAACGTGTTCACGACGCGTGCGGACACCATCATGGGGGTGACGTTCTGCGCTGTTGCCGCGGAGCACCCGCTGGCCGCGCATGCCGCGCGTGGCAATCCGGCGCTGGCCGCCTTCATCGAGGAATGCAAGCAGGGCACGGCCATGGAAGCCGAACTCGCGCAGCAGGAAAAGAAAGGCATGCCGACCGGGCTGTTCGTGACCCATCCGCTGACGCAGCAGCCGGTCCCGGTCTGGGTGGGTAACTACGTGCTGATGGGCTACGGAGAAGGCGCGGTCATGGGCGTTCCGGCGCATGATGAACGCGACTTCCACTTTGCCAGGACCTACGGACTGCCGATACGTCAGGTGATCCAGAAGGCGGGCCAGTCATTTGCGGATGACGCGTGGCAGCCGTGGTACGGCGATGTCGAAGGCACGACCTGCATCCATTCCGGCAAGTACGACGGCCTGGGCCATGAGCAGGCGGTGGCCGCGATTGCCGCCGACCTGAAGGTCCTTGGGGTGGGCGATACGCAGGTGCAGTGGCGCTTGCGCGACTGGGGCATCTCGCGCCAGCGTTACTGGGGTTGCCCGATTCCCATCGTGCATTGTGCGGGCTGCGGCGACGTGCCCGTGCCGGACGACCAGCTGCCGGTGGTGTTGCCCGACAATCTCGTGCCCGATGGCAGCGGCAATCCCCTGGGCAAGACACCCGCGTTCGTCGACTGCGCCTGCCCGTCATGCGGCAAGCCGGCGCGTCGCGAGACCGACACCATGGACACGTTCGTCGACTCGTCCTGGTACTTCCTGCGCTATGCGTCCGCCGACAACGCACGTGCTGCCGTCGACGATCGCGCTGATTACTGGTTACCCGTGGACCAGTACATCGGCGGCATCGAGCACGCCATCCTGCACCTGCTCTATTCCAGGTTCTGGACGCGGGTGATGCGCGACCTCGGGCTGGTCAAGGTCGACGAGCCGTTCCAGAACCTGCTCACGCAGGGGATGGTGTTGAACGACATCTATTTCCGCAAGCCGGCGACCGGCCGGATCGTCTACTTCAACCCGACCGAAGTGGAAATCAAGACGGACGCGGCGGGACAGCAAGCCGCCTTCCTGAAGTCGGATGGAGCGCCGGTCGAGTCTGGCGGCATCGGCACGATGTCGAAGTCGAAGAACAACGGCGTCGATCCGCAGTTACTGGTCGAGCAGTTCGGCGCGGATACCGCACGACTCTTCATGATGTTTGCCGCGCCGCCCGAGCAGTCGCTGGAATGGTCCGACCAGGGTGTCCAGGGCGCGTATCGCTTCATTCGCCGGTTGTGGAAGGCGGTCTACGAGCACGTGGCGGCCGGCGCGGTGCCCGGCACTGCGACGATGGATGCCCTCACCGGGGAGCAACGCACCTTGCGACGGCAGGTGCACCAGACGCTCGTCAAGGTGACGGACGACCTGGGCCGGCGTCGCGTGTTCAATACAGCCGTGGCGGCAGTCATGGAGTTGATGAATGCGCTCGACAAGTTCACGGACACGACGGCACCGGGGAGGTGGTTGCGCCAGGAAGCCCTGGAGAAAGTCGTCCTGATGCTGTCGCCGATCGTGCCGCACATCTGCCATGCGCTATGGAGGGAGCTGGGCCACGAGGGCGCCCTCATCGACGAACGGTGGCCGGAGCGGGATGCGTCTGCGCTCGCGCAGGAGTCGGTCGAGATCGTGCTGCAGGTCAATGGCAAGCTGCGCGGGCGAATCGTGGTGCCAGTGGGCGCATCTGAAGCAGACGTCAAGGAAGCCGCCCTCGCCGATCCGGCCGTGATGCGCTGGGTGGAGGGCAAGCCGATCCGCAAGGTGATCGTGGTCCCCGGCAAGCTCGTGAATGTGGTGGCGTAGGTACCGTGCGATACCGCAAGCGGACGAATGATGGCATGATCCGCAGCGAACCCTCTTGTCGGCGCTTGCGGTGCGTGGAGGTATCCCGCTCCATCGTGAAGACTCATGCCAACACGCCATCGGCTTGAACGGTCCGCCGCCTCTGTCGCACTGCCGACTCAACGTGCGTTCTATAGCCGTGCGGCGTCCGCGGTTGTCGTCCCGCTGCTGCTGTTGCTTGCCGCCTGTGGCTGGCAACTCCGCGGTTCGGAACAACTGCCGTCATCGATGGCGGCGACCTACCTCGACTCGGCGGACCTCCACAGCGACTTCGACCGCGCGCTGCGGCGCAGCCTCGATGCGGCCGGCGCTCACCTCGTCGGTGGCAAGGAAGACGCAGCGGTCGTGCTGCGCATTCGCAAGGACACCAGCGGTCGGCGCGTGCTGGCCGTGTCTGCGCGCAATACCCCGCAGGAGTACGAGGTCTACTATGCAATCGAATATTCGGTTGAGGTGGACGGCAAGGAAGTGATTCCCGCGCAGACTCTCGAACTCGTCAACGAGTTCAGCTACGACGAGGCGGCGCTGCTCGCCAAGGAACGGGAGGAGTCGGGGTTGCGTGCTGCCCTGGCCAGGGATCTGGCAGGACTCGTCCTCAGGCGACTAGCGTCGCTGTGAAGGTTGGCCCGGCAGCAAACGCCGCTCGGCGGGCCCCGGAAAACCTGACTTGAGGAGAGACCACCAGGTGCTCAGAGCTGCTTCGGAAGACGGAGGGCGCGCGGCGTCAGGCGTCTCTCCCATCCACTACGCGGTGGCAGGCTTTGTCGTGATCGTGCTCGTCGCGCTGGCCGTGCTGGTCGGCGTCGGACGGGTGATGGACATTGAGCGGACCTCCCTGAAGGCCGTGACTGCCGCCAACGATGCCCGGGACCACCTGCAGCGCCTGCTGGCAGACATAGAGGATGCCGAGCGTGGGGCTCGCGGTTTTGTCCTCACGAGCGATCCTGTCCTTCTCGGGCCCTACCAGGATGCGGAAGCCCTGGTCGACAGGGACCTGACGGACCTTGCGGTGCATGTGGACGATTCCGAGGCAAGACCGGTCCTCGATCGGATCGTGGCTGCAGTCGAGCAGCAGCGCCAGTACCACCGGGGACTGATCACATCCAGGGAGCGTTCCGAGTCGACTGCACCTGCCGAGATCTTCAGCCAGCAGATCGGAAACCGGCGAATGGATGCCATTCGGGGCCTGGCCGATGACCTGGATTCCCGCCTGACCGCAACGCTGCAAGGGCGACTTACCGATGGCATTGCCGCGGCGGGACGCAGCGAGCGCGTGGTCCGCTGGCTGATTGCAGCTGTTGTCCTGCTCGTGCTTCTCATCGGTTGGGGGTTGCTCGGTGACATTCGCCGCCGACAGCAAGCCGAGGCCGATCTGCGAGTCTCGAATGCGGTCGTTGCCGCGACGATGAACAGTATCTCGCAGGGTGTCAGTGTCTTCGACCGGAACCTCAGGCTCATCGGCTGGAATCCGCAGTTCGCCGCCCTGCGCGGGATCGATGCGCGCGCCGTCACGCTCGGGATGACGTTCGACGACGTGGTGCGTCTCGGCGCGGAGGTCGAGGACGTCTCCATGCAGACAGGATCGTCGTCCACCGCCACGAATCGCCGCGAAGTCTTCGACAGGGTGCCGCACGTCAAGGAGCTGAAACGCACCGACGGCATCATGCTTGAGGTCAGGGGCCAGCTTCGCGACGACGGCAACTACATCCTCACCTACACCGACATCACGCCGCTCAAGCGCTCCGAGCTGGCCTATCGCGACCAGGCGACGCGCCTGTCGTCGATCCTGGACGCGGCCGTCGATGCGATCATCACGATCAATGAAAGCGGCAGCATCGAGTCGTGGAGCCAAGGGGCAGAGCGACTCTTCGGCTATCGCGCGGAGCAGGTGATCCGCAGGAACGTCAACATCCTGATGCCGGAGCCGCATGCGTCGGCCCACGACGGATACCTGAGCCGGTACGTGACCACCGGCGTCAAGCGCATCATAGGTGTCAGGCGCGAGATGGAGGCACGCCATCAGGACGGTCATGCCATTCCGGTCGACCTCGGCGTCAGCGAAATGATGATCGGCGGGCGGCGGCTGTTCATCGGCGTGGTGCGCGACATCACCGAGCGTCGGGCGGTCGAGCGACTCAAGAACGAATTCGTCTCGACGGTGAGCCACGAACTGCGCACGCCGCTGACGTCGATCTCCGGCGCCCTTGGCCTGCTGGCGGGCAATGCCGCCGGCGCCATGACGCCGAAGGCCAGGCGCCTCGTGGATATCGCGCAACAGAATAGCGAGCGGCTGATCCGGCTCATCAACGACATCCTCGATCTCGAAAAGGCGGAAGCGAGCAAGCTCGGCCTGCTGATGGAGCGCCAGCCGCTCTTGCCGGTGGTGGCCTCCGCGATCGAGGCGAGCCGGGGATTTGCCGACAGCCGTGGCGTTGCGCTGGAACTCGATCCGGGCAGTGCCGACGGGGTCGTGCAGATAGACCGCGACCGCCTGATCCAGGTCCTGTCGAACCTGCTGTCGAATGCGATCAAGTTCTCTCCCGACCAGGGTGTCGTCAGGGTCCGCGTCGAGCGGGACGTACGCATGCTCAGGATACTGGTCACCGATCAGGGGCCGGGCATTCCCGAGTCCTTTCGCGCGCGGATCTTCCAGAAGTTCGCCCAGGCCGACAGCTCCGACTCGCGCGCGAGGGGCGGCACGGGGCTCGGGTTGTCCATCGCGCAGACGTTGACGGAAAGGCTGGGCGGAGCGATCGGTTTCACGAGCGTCCCCGGAACAGGTGCGACTTTTCATGTGTCGTTGCCTGAAGTGGTCGAGGCGGGGGCGGGTGTCATGCCCGTGCCCACTCCGGCACCGGGTTCCCGGGTGCTCGTGTGCGAAGACGATCCGGACATCGCGGCCGTGCTGGTCGAGTTGCTGGGCGGTGCCGGGTTGCAGCCGGTCGTGGCGCCGAGTGCGCAGTCCGCACGGCAGTTAGTCGGGCAGCATGTGTTCGATGTGGCCCTGATCGACCTCAACCTGCCCGATGCCGATGGGCTCGAACTCATTGCCAGCCTGCGGAGCGACCCGGCGGCGCAGTCGCTGCCCATGATCGTGATGACGGCGCGCCACGAACAGGGCAGTGCGGCGCTGCTGCATTCCTTGCAGCTGGTCGACTGGCTGGCAAAGCCGATCGATTCGGCGCGACTGCTGAGTTCCATCCAGTTCGCCTTGCGCGGCACGGACTCGCATCGCTACCGCGTATTGCACGTGGAGGACGACGACTCGCTGGTCGAGATGCTGCGGACCATGCTGGAAGCCGAGGCGGACGTCGCCGTCGCCCGCAGCCTCGCGGAAGCGAGGGGTTGGCTGAGTCGTGACCGATTCGATCTCGTGATCCTCGACATGGGATTGCAGGACGGTTCCGGGCTCGAGCTGCTGCCGTTGCTGCGAGGTGAGTATTCGTCGCCTCCCCCGGTAGTGCTGTACAGCGCGACCGAGGCCAGTCGCGAGGTCGCTGCCCAGGTCGAGGCGGCTCTGGTAAAGTCGCGCGACTCCATTGAGCAGTTGCTCTTCACCGTGCGCCAGTTGGCGCGACGCCATGCCCGCGAAGCCGCTGCGGCAGGGAAGGTATCTTGAGGCGACGTCCCTTGCAGAGCGTCCTGTACGTCGACGACGAGCCCGACA